>CAVLAW010000001.1:0-60960 GCA_963661155.1 Tidjanibacter massiliensis
ATGTGTACCCATCCCTATATGGCAGCTCACCTCTCATGTCCAACAGGATCATCCTCCTTACGGCGGGTCCTCACTTCCTTCGTTCTGCCTGTCCATAACCAGGGATTCGTCCCGTACGCAAAAAGAGGCTTCTCCGTTTCCGGCAAGCCTCTTTTCTCATCTTCATCACACAATTTTTTATAATTCTACATATTCCAGCATCAACGCCAGTGCCACTTTTAATCCGTCCGACAGGCTGGTAAGTTCAATCCACTCTTCACGCGTATGCGCCAGTGCGCCGCGGACGGTGCCGACGGTGTTTGCCCTGATTCCAAGCGACAGCGGTACATTGCTGTCGGTGGAGTAGGCATTAAAGTCGATCTCATCGTGATACCAGGTGCCGATGACATCCGCGGTATGCGCGGTAAATTTCCGCAATGCCTCCGCATCTACCGGTCCGTTTCCCGGGCGGACGCCGAGGAGTTCTACTTCGATCTCTCCGCCTCTTCCGCGGACGGACTCAACGGCCGCATTGAACCGGCACTCCATTTCTTCCAGACAGTTCTGGGACGTGGAGCGGAATTCATACAGCATGTATGCCTCCTGCGCAATGGAGTTGACGGTTGTGCCGCCCTCCATGCGTCCGATGTTGTACGTCGTATAGCCCTCTTTCGGCGGCTCAATCTTGTACAGGCGCTCCGTCAGATCGCAGAGAATTTCCAGTGCATTCGGATCTCCGAAATTGATGTAGGAGTGGCCGCCCTGCGTTTTACAGCCGATGCGGTAGCGGTACGAACCGACGGCGCTGCTGCAGCACTGCGGCATATAACCATCGAAAGAATAAAATGCTTTAATCTTGGAACCGTACGCAGCAAAGAGAGCCTTCGTTCCGTCCAGGTTTCCCAGTCCCTCTTCACAGGCGTTTGCCACGAAAAGAATCGCATATTTGGGTTTCAGTTTCTGCTTCATCACATATCTGGCCGCCAGCATCAGGTTGACCAGGTTGCTGGTATCATCGCCGATGCCCGGTGCGTAGAGCCGGCCGTTTTCCTCCCGCAGAGGAAGTTCCGTTGTGTCAGGAAATACGATGTCAGTGTGGGCTGCAAACACGATCAGCTCCTCGGCATCCTCCTCGCCGAAACGGCAGATAACGTTCTTTGCATCATCAATCCAGACATGCTCTGCTCCCTGTTTCAGAAACCAGTCGCGGCAGAACACGGCGCGCATGTCCTCCTGATGGGACGGTGCCGGAATCACGCCGAGCGTCTTTAACAGCTCTTTCTGCTCTCCGACCATTTCAGATGCATACTGTTCCGCAATTTCTTTGATTTTTTCTTTCATCTTTGATCTCCCTTCGTCTTAGAAAATCGGATAAATCGTCATAATCCAGAGTACGCTTACCACGGTAATGACCACAAACGGAGTCCAGCCCATTTTGACCAGATCTTTTACTGTATAATTTCCGGCTCCCATCATCTGCGGTACGGCCGGGGTGGCAAGCGGTGTAAAGAATGCCGTCATCGAAGCAATCATACAGAGCATGATCGGTCCGATCGGGTTTGCTCCCATGGATTTACAGATCATAATGTACAGCGGTACGAAAATGGAGTAAATTCCAAGATTCAGCATAAACTGGGTCAGAATGAACGGCACCAGGAAGAAAATCAGGCCGGCAATGTAGTTGTTATGTACGCCGAGAATAATACCGGACAGGTGATTTCCGATCATATCGGCAACGCCGGTTCCGGAAAGCGCTGTTCCGATGGCCAGGGCACCGATAAACAGAAGAACCATGCTGAGGTTCATCGAATCGATCAGTTCTTTCTTATTCAAAATACCGGAAGCCGCAATCACGAGTGCGCCGATAAACGCAATTTCCCATGTCGGAATACCGATCTTGCTGGAAAACAGAAGACCGATCAGAACGCAGACAAAGGTGGCATAGCCGATAAACTCGCGTACCGGACCGAGTTTTCTGGTTTCTTCATCTTTTTCCACTTCAAACTCTGCTTCCGCCGTTGCTTTATCCGGAGCAAACCGCGGTACCACAAAAATGGCGAGCAGAAGGATCACAATCATAACCGGTGTTTTTGCATACATGATATCCATGATGCTCATGTGATAATCGGTATACTCATATGCCTCGAGGAAGCCCTGGATTCTTGCCATCTCACTGACAGAGGAACTGAACGGCAGTGTGATGACGGTGCCAATCGCTGTAATACCAAGAGAAAACATCATCCTGGATGGAGAAATTTTCATTTCTTTACAGACACCGTAGGCCAGCGGGAATACAACGCTGAAGCAGGCGGCAGCACTTGGAATGAACTGTGCCAGAATGCAGGTCAGGATGACGTATCCTGCAAGCACTTTGGTGAAAGAGCCTTTGCTGATGCGGCAGATAAAGGATGAAATTTTCTTCACCATCTGGGTACGGTTGAGGCCTGCGGAAACGACGAACATACTTGCCATCAGAATTGCGCTGGAGTTTGCAAAACATCCGAGCGCATCGTTTGGATCCATGCAGCCTGTGAGCATCAGTGCGGCAACACTGATCAGGGAAATGACTGCCATGGACACGCGGTTGCTTAAGAATGCATAGGCAAGCAGCGTCAGAATGAAAATGATGAGGCAGATTGTCATTTGATTCATAACGGTTACTCCTTTCGAGGTATAAATAATTTTGTGAGTACAAAAAAAACGCAAAGAAGTTTTTGACGGGGTAGGTCTTCGCTTCTTTGCGTTCATCTTGGCTGTATTATAGCACTTGACAGGATTCGACAGCAAATATATTATTTTGATAAGATACTATAAAAAATTTTTATGGAGAGGCACAACGATATGAAGTTTGACGCAATCTTTTATGCACTGGAAGTCGCCGATGCCGGCTCTTTCAGCCAGGCGGCCAGAAATCTGTATCTGTCCCAGCCCAATTTAAGCTATGCGGTCCGGCAACTGGAAGAGGATCTCGGTGTCCGCCTTTTCGACCGGATTCCGGGCGGCGTGGTTCCGACGGAAGCCGGGCAGGCACTGATCGAGCGGTTCCGCATTATCCGCCGAGAATATGAACAGATCCAGGAATTTTCCCATCTGCCGAACCGCAACTTTGAGCGACAGCTCCGCATCGGCTCCCTGCGTTCCAGCCGCGCCGCCCGGGCGTTCACCAGCTTTGTCCGGAAATATCCAGGGGAGGGCTGCCAGTTCGCCTTTCTGAATTATGATGCACTGGATGATCTGATCGAGGAAATCACGGCAAATAAACTCGATCTCGCGGTCATCGGTACGTTCTCGACGCATGTTAAAACGATGCACGCAAAACTCAAAAATGCGGATCTCGAATACCATCTGATCGGTGAGAGTCCGCTGTGCGCCGTCGTCGGAAAATCGAATCCGCTTTACGGCCGCACCGAACCGATCCAGTTGGCCGATCTCTATCCATTTACCGCAGTTCAGTACGGCCCGACTGCAAACGATCCCAGCCATTCGCTGCTCCACGAGACGGGCCTGTCGCTTCACCTGGCCGGTGAAATCAGCGTCACGGGCACGCAGATTTTCTTCGATCTGATCCGCGAAACGGATGTCGTCGGCCTCGTCTCCGCCAGGCCGGAAGCCTTCCATAAATATCACAGCGAACCAGAACTCTGGATTATCCCTTTCCGTGACTGCCCACTGACTGGAGAATTCGCCTGGATCAAGTCCCTCCGCACCATTCTGCCGGAGCTGGCGAAGGAATATCTGGATATTCTGCTTTCGCTTTATTGAGCGGTTTCTGATCTTTGTTATGCCAAAATGTCAAAAGTCAAACAAAATTTCCTTGCTTTTTTCCTTCTGTTTCGCTTATAATAGGCCTGTTAAAAACAGAATGATTACTAAAAAGCCGGCTTTGTAAACAAAAAGCGTGAAATCCTGAGGATTTGCTGATCCTCGCAGATTTCACGCTTATTTTTTTGCTTTGCCGCAAGAAGGAGGATTTATGAACTCGAAAAACAAACTGGCGGAAATGCCGATCCGCCCTTTGCTGTACACGATGGCGGTTCCGCTGATGCTGTCGCTGCTTGTGCAGTCTCTCTACAATATTGTTGACAGTATTTTCGTCGCAAAGCTGTCGGAATCCGCCCTGACGGCTGCGTCGCTTGTCTACTCGGTGCAGTTTCTCATGATTGCCGTCGGCGTCGGAACGGCGGTTGGTCTGAATGCGCTTCTTTCCCGGAAAATCGGGGCAAAAAAAGCGGACGAAGCGTGCCGCGCCGCCACAACAGGTCTGTTCCTGATGGTGCTCACGTCGCTTCTCTTTTCCCTCGTCGGCATTTTCCTGTCCGACACGATTGCCCGCGGGATGACAGCCGATCCTGAACTGCAGAATCTCTGTCAGCAGTATCTTTCCATCAATCTGGTCTACTGCTGGGGAATCTTTCTGCAGACGTACGGCCAGCGGCTTCTGCAGGCGGTCGGTGATACGGTGCTGTCAATGATTTCGCTGATCATCGGCGCCATTCTGAACATTATTCTGGATCCGATCATGATTTTCGGTCTGTTCGGCTGCCCGGCCATGGGAATCCGCGGTGCGGCGATCGCAACCGTCATTGGTCAGATGATGGGAGCCGCCGCGGCACTTTTGTTCAACCGTTTCCGCAATCCGGTGATTCATGTGCGTTTCCGGAATTATCGTTTCTACTGGCAGGATGTCCTCGACATTTACCGCGTCGGCCTTCCGACCATTGTGATGCAGGCAATCGGAAGTGTTATGACCTTTGCCGTCAACACGATTTTACTCGATGTCTCCGCAACGGCAGTCGCCTTTTTCGGCATTTATTATAAACTGCAGAACTTCCTGATGATGCCGATCAACGGCCTTGGCCAGGCGGCGATTCCGATTGTGGGTTACAATTATGGCAGTAAAAAAATGCAGCGGATCCAACAGACATGGCACGTTCTGCTCCCGACCGGAATGATCATCGCCCTTGTCGGAACGGTTCTGTTCTGGATTTTCCCGAAACAGCTCCTTTCTCTGTTCTCCGCAAGCCCGGAAATGCTCGCCCTCGGCGTTCCTGCCCTCCGCATCATTTCCGTCACCTTTGTTCTCGCCGCCGTTACGATCCTGTGCGGATACTTTGCTTCCGGACTTGGAAACGGGGTCATCAACATGATCAGCGCCGCCATCCGCCAGCTCGTTTTTCTCGTTCCCTGCCTCTGGATTTTTATCCGGGTCTTTGGGATTTCACACGGCTGGTTCGCGTTCTGGATTGCGGAAAGTATTGCCTGCCTTTACAGTTACTGCAGCTCCCGTAAGTTGCTCAATAACTTTAAATAAATTGACAAACTATTAGAAAAGGCGTGAACCTGCGAAACGATTCACGCCTTTTCTCTCTATCTTAAAACATCCACTTTATTTTTTCTGATCTTTTTTAAAAAGAAATATCCCACCAGACACGAAATTACTTCTGTGATCGGAAATGCCCACCAGATCAGCGAAACTCCCATCTGTCCGTTTCTGACAAAGACAGAAAAGATTCCGGCCATCGGCAGGATCAGGACAAGCTGTCTTAAAAGAGAAATTACCAGCGATTCCATACCGCCGTCGAGTGCCTGGAAAATTCCCTGATAAGCCACATTGATTCCTGCAAACAGAAAACTGATGGAGATGATCCGCATTGCGCTGATGAAATACTCTCTGGACTGGCCTGCATTAAACAGCGTTGCAAACGCACCTGGGAAAAACTCGGTAACCGCAATGCCCAGCACCATCAGGGCAATCGTATAGATCAGACCATATCGGATGCCATCCTGAATTCTCTTTTTGCTCCGCATGCCATAGGAAAATGCAAGAATCGGCGTGATCGCATCGCGGAGTCCGAACGCAAGAAACAGGACAAACTGCTGTACCTTGTAAAACAGACCATAGGCCGTCTGTGCAGATGGACTGAATTTCAGAATCAGGTTCATGGCATACACCATAATCGACATCAGCGCCTGCGAGATAATGGCTGGAAGTCCAATCGCATAAATCTTTTTTATGATATCTTTATCCGGCTTCATGTATTTCATGCCATGTTCAAATTCTTTATTCAGTCTCAACTGAAAGATCAAAAGAAGCGCGGCCGATGCGACCTGTCCAATGACGGTTGCATACGCGGCACCTCTGACTCCCATTTCCGGAACGGGACCAAGACCATAGATCATGACCGGGTCGAGAACGATATTGACCACGGCTCCGACTACCTGCCCGATGGTAGAATACAAAGATCGTCCTGTCGCCTGCAGCAGTTTTTCAAACAGCGAGAAGAAAATCATTCCAAACGAAATCACGCAGCAAATCCGCAGATAACTCGTTCCCATTGCAAGGACTTCTGCATCTGCTGTCTGAGATGCGATATACGCTTTTACTCCAAAAATACCGAACAGCAGACATACGCCATAAATCACTGCGCCCAGAAACAGACTGTTTCCTGTGGCTTTTGCAGCCTCCTTTCGGTTTCCCTCTCCCAGCAGTCTCGCAAGAAGTGCATTCGTTCCCACACCCGTTCCGATTCCCACCGCAACCATCAGCATCTGAACCGGGAATACCAGTGTCAGTGCATTTAATGCGGCTTCGCTGCCGGTTTTCATATTTCCGACGAAAGCGCTGTCGACAATGTTGTAAACCGCCTGCAGTGCCATCGACAGGATCATGGGGATGCCCATCTGAATCATCAACTGATTAACCGGCATGTCTTTCATCTTGTTTCTTTGTGCCATTTTGTTTTTCCTCCTCTTTTTCGCAATAAAAAAGTGTGTACCCCTGCCGCGTCCGTCATCAGTTGGACTTACGCCGTCAGGCTACACACTTTTTTATTACCCATATAAATTTTGAAACGAAAAAACGAGAAGCAAAACTGGATTTACGCTGGTCTGCTACTCGTTCTTCCCATATTATATTTTCTGATTTTCCAAAAGTCAAACAAAATTTTTCCTGCTAAAGCTCTTTTCCATTTTTTAATATAATATTCCCCATAATGGGAGGATGATTTCATGGAATTGGATGTCTTAGGATTATTATCAGCCTGCTCCTATGCGCTGGACTGTGTGGAGGCGGAACTCGTTCACGTCACGGGCAGGCATGCGAAGCGGGTCGCTTATATGAGTGTCTGCACGGCGGAACAGATGGGGATTCTTGGAAAGGAGCTGCAGGATCTCAGCTTTTCGCAAATCAAGGCACTGGCAGATTTCTTTGCGCGGATCGTCGATTATAAATCTCCATTTACCAGCACCCATTCCATCGGCGTTGCCGTTGATGTGGAAATGCTGGCACGGCATATGGGATTCGACGAAGAGACGGCTCAGAAAATGTACCTCGCCGGGGCGCTGCACGATATCGGGAAAGTCGCCATCGGAAACGAGATTCTCGAAAAACCCGGAAGACTGACCGAAAGCCGGCCTTACAAACAGGGGATGCCGCATGAAAAGACGTATGGCCTCCTGCGCGATATGGCTGGAAAAGGGTGGATTGATGCGGTGATTGTTGAGGAGATTGATGCTTGTTTTGGGGCATAACTTGAAAAAAGGAGCGAACACATCAAGACTTAACTGATGGGTTCACTCCCTTTTCTTTATTTTCTATTCAGCTTTGTATTCCGTTCCGTCAACTCTTGCCAGAAGCTTTCCAGTAAAATGCCGATTAAAGAAATGGATGACCGGTCCGAGGCCAAAGGCGGTTACCAGGGTTCCAATTCCAATCACGCCTCCGGCGAAATAGCAGATCAGTGCGCAGACGACATCATTCGACATTCTGTGCCAGAAGTATGGGATTTTCGGCCATTTGCGGGTCATGATCAGGGACAGGCTGTCGTATGGGGCGACGCCCTCGTTCGGCATCTGATACAGGGACAGTCCCAGACAGCAGATCAGGACACCGATGCATAATGCGAGCAGCCGCGCCGGCATAGCGGCAAGGGCAAGGCCCATAATATTCGTAAAGATGTTGTAGAAAAACGTACAGATATACGCCAGAAATACCGCATTCACAACCGTTCCCATTCCAAGAAACATTCTTCCAAATAAGAGTTCCACGATCAGCAGAACAATATTCACCAGCAATTGAAAGTTGCCGTACGCCATACCAAGCGTCTCTGCAACTGCCATATTCATCCCGCTGAACGGATCCGTTCCCAGCCCCGCAAGCTTAAAAATCGCAATCCCCATACCCGCAAGAATATTTCCGATACACATAATCAGAACGTGTTTCCAGTTAATGTTTTTCAAATACTCCCCCATTTTATTTTCCCCCGTGTTTTCTTTTTATAAATTTATGACTGTCCTTGTGCCATTTTCTATTTTATCTTATCACATGAAAAAGAATTTTTATATACTATTTCTTCTGAAAATCACCTTTTCCACAGTCACTTTTTTATAACCCAGTAATAGATTTGTGCGTACTTCTCCCCCGCTTATTTCTCCGGTATGATAAAAATAACGAAAACAAACGAATGGAGGATGCAATGCACATGAAAAAGAATGTTAATCTGACAGAAGGAACGATCTGGAAGCAGTTGCTTCTGTTCTGTCTGCCGATTATGTTTGGTACGTTGTTTCAGCAATTATATAATGCCGTCGATGTAGTCGTCGTCGGGCAATTTGTCGGGGCGGATGCGATTGCCAGTGTGGGCGGATCGTCGAGAATGGTGATCAATCTGGTCGTGGGATTGTTTGTCGGTCTTTCTTCCGGTGTGACGATTATTGTTTCCCGGTTTTATGGAGCAAAGGATTCTGCAAAGGTTCAGAAAGGAATCCAGACCTCTCTTCTCCTGTCACTTCTCGGCGGTGTTCTGCTCACGGTGCCTGGCATTCTTTTCACGCCGGCGATGCTCCGCCTGCTGAATACGCCGGAAGAAATCATGGCATCTTCCGCCGCTTATCTTCGCATTTATTTTGCCGGCATCCTTTTTGTATTTCTCTACAATGTCGGTTCCGCCATTCTCCGTGCACTGGGTGACAGCCGGCGGCCGCTGCGATGGTACTTTATTATTTTTACAAAACCAGGCGCGCCCTTTCCTGAGTCCTTCCACAAAAACAGCCCCTGCTCCCGGAAAATTCCAGAAGCAGGGGCTGACTGTTGACTTTCAAATCAATTAATAATTCTCTTCTCTCACCTCAAAATAACTCTGCGGATGTGCGCACACCGGGCATACCTGTGGGGCTTTGGTTCCGACTACGATGTGGCCGCAGTTCCGGCATTCCCAGACTTTGACTTCGCTCTTCTCAAATACCTGTGCTGTCTCGATGTTTTTCAGCAGTGCGCGGTATCTTTCCTCGTGATGTTTTTCGATCTCGCCGACTGCGCGGAATTTTGCAGCCAGTTCCGGGAATCCCTCTTCCTCTGCTGTTTTTGCAAAGCCTTCGTACATATCGGTCCACTCGTAGTTTTCGCCTTCCGCGGCTGCCGCCAGGTTTTCTTTCGTATCACCGATGCCTGCAAGTTCCTTGAACCACATTTTCGCATGCTCTTTCTCATTGTCCGCCGTTTTCAGGAACAGCGCTGCCATCTGCTCATATCCTTCTTTTTTCGCTACGGATGCAAAATACGTATATTTATTTCTCGCCTGTGATTCCCCTGAAAATGCTTCCTGTAAGTTTTTTTCTGTCTGTGTTCCTGCGTACTTGTTTGCTGCCATTTTGATTTCCTCCGTTTTCTCTGTTTTTTCTATTTTTTCTGTTGTCACTGTTTTTACAACCTTCTCAAAATCCGACGCCGGATGCTTGCACAGAAGACAGACAAAATCCTCCGGCAGCTCCTCGCCTACATATTCATATCCGCAGATCGTGCAGCGCCATACCGTCTGTCCGCATTCTGACTCAGCACCGACACGGTAAATTCGCCTGTCCGCAGCACCATATCGTGCGTGTAATTCAGTTTATTCACACAGATACTCAGCTGATTCGGCTCCGATGCTGCCCGAATGGCGGTGTTGATGATGCATCCGTTGTCCTTCTGTGCTTCCTTTGCCGTCAGCACAACAGACCGTAGCTCAGTTTGTACATCGCTTTTTTATCCATCCTCATTCCTCCGTTTCTTTTGCTTTGCACGCCGGGCAGATTCCTTTGAAGAAAATATCGTAATTCAAAAACTGCATGCCATGCGTGTCGTGGATTCTCTCACTCAGATCCGTCACCTCATCCATATCAACGTCGAAAATTTCTCCGCACCGGATGCATTCTACATGGTAATGATTTTTCAGCGTAAAGTCGAACCGGTCCGGTCCGTCCGGGACTTCCACTTTCCGGATCGCTCCCTCCTCCGCCAGAATGCCGAGGTTCCGATACACCGTTCCCTTTCCTATGGTAGGATGATCTTTTTTGATAAATTCATACACTTCTTCCGCCGTCAGATGACGTTTCAGCCCCTGCACTGTCTGCAGAACCAGCTCTTTCTGAATCGTATTTCTTCGTTCCATGGCGTTCTCCTTATTAGGATCTTTTCTTATTTAGGATTATATATTAATTCTGGCATTTTGTCAATATATAAATGAAAAAACTCTCCATTGAAAAGCCCCTTCTTTGGTGATACAATGTGTTACAATGCTTATCAAAAGTTGCGTAATCTGGGGGACACTTATATACAAAGGAGAATTTTTTTATGTTTCAGGTTTTTGTTGATTCAGCGGCAAATCTGCCTGCCGTTACCGCGAAAAAATACGATATCCATGTCGTTTCTTTCGTCAATCTTGTAAATGGAAAAGAACTGGTCTGCTACGATCCGGATCTGTCGCCGGAGGAGGAGCGTGCCAAAGGAAAAGAATACTATGATGCCATGCGCGCCGGCGCTGAAATCAAGACCGGACTCATCAGCACAGCAAATTTCGAAGATGCGTTCCGCACCGCTCTCGACGCGGGTCAGGATGTGATCTATTTTTCCTTAAGTAAAAACATCAGCGGAAATTATAACTCTGCAAGACTTGCTGCCGAGGAACTTCTGGAGGAATACGGCGGGAAACGCAGAATCCGCCTCGTCGATTCCCTCAACGCCTCTCTCGCTCAGGGTATCCTCGCCATTTATGCCAGCGAAATGCGCGACAAGGGCGTGGACGTAGATGAGGCCGCGGATCTCCTCGAAACCTACGTCGGCAAAATGAACGGCGTTTTCACTGTCGGCGACCTGAAATATCTTTCTCACACTGGAAGAATCAAGGGAAGCGTTGCACTCGTTGGAAACATGCTGAAAATCAAACCGATTCTGCGTGGAAACAAAGATGGCTACATCGTTTCTTATAAAAATGTCCGCGGACGTAAAGCCGTTCTAAACGAGCTCATCCACCTTTTCTGCGAAACCATCGAAGACCCGGAAAACCAGATCGTCGGAATCGCTCACGCGGATGCTTACGAGGATTCTCTTTATGTAATGGAAGAGATTCAGAAAAAAGTGAAAGTCCGTGATTTCATCAACACCTCCTACGACTACTGCACCGGCAGCCACGTCGGACCGGATACGATCGCACTGTTCTTTATGGCGAAAGACCGCGAGCTGCTTTAAATCAAGATCGACGACAAAAAATGCGTGCCTGAAAGTTTCACACTCTCAGACACGCATTTTTTATGTTTTCGTCTTACTTCAGTTTTCCATACTCTTCATCCGATACCGGCTCGCACCACTCGTTGGAGGTTTCCTCGCCGGATACTTCTACCGCAAGATGGCTGAACCAGCAATCCGGCGCTGCGCCGTGCCAGTGTTTTACGCCTGCCGGGATGTTGATGCAGTCGCCTGGTTTCATTTCGATGGCTTCTTTGCCCTCTTCCTGGTAATAACCGCGTCCGGCAACGCAGACAAGGATCTGTCCGCCGCCGCTCTTTGCGTGATGGATATGCCAGTTGTTGCGGCAGCCCGGCTCGAAGGTTACGTTGAAGATGCCGACCTGGCTCGTGGATACCGGTGCGAGATAGCTCTTTCCGGAGAAATACTGTGCAAAACCGTCGTTCGGTGCACCGATCGGGAATACCATTTCTTTTGCATGCGCGCGCATCGCCTCGTCCTCATACGGAAGGTCGCCCTCATTCACGCTCCAGACTTCCTTTGCCATATTGAAGACTGCCCATCCTTTCGGCCAGCCTGCATAGAAAGCAACGTGGGTGATGATCGCTGCAATTTCCTTCTGGGTAACGCCGTGTGCTTTTGCGTTCTGCAGATGGAATTTCAGAGAAGAATCGGTCACGCCGGATGCCATCAGGGCAACGACGGTGATGATGCTTCTTGTCTTTACGTCAATGTCTTCGTTATTCCAGTTCTCTCCGAAGAGAACATCGTCATTAAAATGAGCGAACTGCGGAGCAAACTCTCCGAGTGCGTTTCTTCCTGCTGTCTGTGTAATTTTTGCCATGATCCTATCCTCCTAGCATATTTTCTGGATTTATTATAGCGCTATCCGGCTTGCTATGTCTAATGCCTATATTTCATGGCGTTTTATGCCTTTTGGGCAAAATCACAGCTTTCACTCATGCATTTCCTTATACGAAATTCCCCACTCCTCCATCGACTTGATAATCGGCCGCATGGATTCACCGAAGTCGCTTAAAGCATATTCGACGCGCGGCGGCACCTCCGGGTACACGGTTCTGGTGATGATTCCATCGGCTTCCATCGAGCGGAGGCTGTCCGTCAGCACCTTCTGGCTGATGCCTTCCAGATCTTTTTTCAGTTCATTGAACCGCCACGGGCGCACAAGCAGATTTCGCATAATCAGAAGCTTCCATTTGCTTCCAATCAGAGAAACCGTCGTCGCCACTGGACATGCCGGCATTTCTTCTTTTGTTACCATACGCAATTCCTCCCAATCTTCAATTTTCATATTTTCAGCCATGTATATATGTCCTTTCGAGTTATAGTATTTCCCATAAAACAAAGAGTCTTCATACAATATTTTATCATATACTTGACTCATACGGATTGGTAGATTTTATTGCATAATTCCTCCCGTTTTCCACATACTACCCATACAGCACAAATTATGGAAAGTATGTGGAAACAGGAGGAATTTTTACTATGAAAGCGACGGGAATTGTTCGGAGGATTGATGATCTGGGGCGTGTAGTGGTTCCGAAGGAGATTCGGCGCACGATGCGGATTCGGGAGGGGCAGTCGATGGAGATTTATACGGGGCGGGAAGGGGAGATTATCTTAAAGAAATACTCTCCGATGGAGGAACTGGCGGAGTGTGCGGCGGGGTTTACGAAGTCGATTTCGGCGGTGACGGGGTGTCTCGTCTGTGTCTCGGATCAGGAACAGATTGTGGCGGCAAGCGGGCCGGAACAGAAAAGTTATCTTGGGAAGTCCATCAGCAGCCGGCTGGAAGAGGCGATTTCTAACCGGAAAATGGTGATTGCGAAGCCCGGCGAAAAAGCTTATTTTTCAATTTTAGAAGATGATGGTGCCGCCCCTCCTCTGCCGGAGCTGATCTTTCCGATTCTCTCCTCAGGGGACGCCATCGGGTCGGTGATTCTCTGTGAAAAGAATAAAGAAACGATGCCGGATGAGGCCGAGAAAAAACTTCTGCAGGTGGCGGCGACGTATCTCGGGCGGGAGATGGAAAACTGAAAAACGACGAAATCCTACAGGCTTTTTGTATGGTCCGCTCTGGTCATGCAAAAAGCCTTATTCTGCCGGTATTATCCTAAATTTAACTTGCCTTTTCCATGCCCATTGTCTACAATAAAAACGACGCACTTTTCAACCGTCTACTACATAAGGAGGAATTTCCATTCTATGAAATACATTGCAAAGAAATTCGGCTCCCTCATTCTGACGCTGCTTCTCGTCTCGTTTTTATCCTTCTTCGCCTTTTCGGTGATCCCTGGAGACGCGGCGAAATCGCAGCTGGGAACGGAGGCGACGCCGGAGCGGATTGAGGCTCTGCAGAAAGAGATGGGACTGGACCGGCCGGTTCTCGAACGGTATGCGTCGTGGGTAGCCGGCTTTTTTCACGGCGATCTCGGCACATCGTACTCGTACTCCATGCCGGTCAGCGACCTGATCCGCGATAAAGTTCCGATTACGATCACCATCACCATCATCGCCTTTCTGATGATCCTTGTCGTCTCGATCCCGATCGGCATTTTCACGACACAGCACGCCGGGGGGCATCTCGACCGGCTGATCATGACCATCAACCAGGTCATCATGTCCGTCCCGGGCTTTTTCATCGGCATCGTGATTACATACGTCTTCGGTCTGATTCTCAAATGGTTCCAGCCCGGTGCCTACGTTTCGATCTCTGAGAATTTTTCCGGCTTTGTCGGCTATCTTATTGCACCGTCTGCCGCCATCGCTCTTCCGCGCTGTGCCATGGCAGTCAAAATGCTGCGCAGCTCCTTGCTCTCACAGATGGATGCCGACTACGTGCGCACCGCCTATTCCCGCGGAAACAGCGCGCGCCGTGTCATGTATCACCATGTGCTGAAAAACGCCTTGATCCCGGTACTGACCTTCTGGGGCATGACGATCGCCGATATTGTGGCAAACAGCATTATTCTGGAACAGGTTTTCTCGATTCCGGGCATGGGCAGCCTTCTGATCACCTCGATCTCCAACCGCGATTACCCCGTGGTGCAGGGCATCCTTGTACTGATCGCCGCACTCGTTATCATCATCAACTTCGCAGTTGATCTGCTGTACGGCAGAATCGACCCGCGGATCCGCGTAAAAGACTGAAAGGAGCTTTATCGATCATGAAAAAGAAACGCAATCTCACTCTGATCATCGGAGCTGCCATCACAGCCTTTATGCTTCTGTTCCTTCTAGTCGGATTTTTCTACACACCGTATGATCCCGACGCGATGAACGGAGCTGTCAAATTTGCCGCACCGTCTCTGTCGCATCCGTTCGGTTGTGACCATTTCGGGCGTGATATTTTCAGCCGCATTTTAAAGGGAACCGGCACGACGTTCTTCGTCGCCATTGCCACACTGTTGCTCAGCGGAACCATCGGCATTCTCGTCGGTGCCTTCACCGGGTATTTCGGCGGATGGATCGATGAAGTTCTGATGCGTGTCAACGACGTCATCGTCTCCTTTCCGGGTATCCTGCTGGCGCTCGTGTTTATCGCACTGCTCGGTCCCGGCAAGTACAATGTAATTCTTGCGCTCGGCATCGTCTTTATTCCGAGTTTTGCCCGTGTCACGCGAAGTGAATTTCTCGCACGGCGGGATATGGATTATGTCAAAAGTGCCCGCCTGATGGGTGTCTCGCATCTTCGGATTATGTTCGTACATATTCTGCCGAACGCCGTTCCGTCGCTTCTTTCCATGGCGGCCATCGGCTTCAACAATGCTGTTCTCTCCGAGGCCGGCATGAGCTTTCTCGGCATCGGTGTGCAGCCGCCGGACGCCTCGCTTGGACGCATGCTCTCGGAATCCCAGATCTATCTGATGACGGCTCCGTGGGGCGCGATTTTCCCGGGACTTGCCGTGATTCTGCTGGCACTCGGCGTGTCGCTCCTCGGGGACGGATTACAGAAGAAAGGCGGTAACTGATATGGCACTTCTCGATGTACGTGATTTAAAAATTTCGTTTTACGATACCACGCCGCCGACGGAAGTTGTAAAAGGGATTTCCTTTTCGCTCGAGAAAGGCGAGACGCTCGGCATTGTCGGGGAGTCCGGCTCTGGAAAGACGCAGACGGCGCTCTCGATTCTGCAGCTTTTGAAAGAAAACTCTGCGGTCTCCGGCGGAGAAATTCTCTATGAAGGGGCCTCCGTGGCGCATGCTTCGAAAGATGATCTGCAGCACATCCGCGGAAAGGAAATCAGCATGATTTTTCAGGAGCCGATGACTTCGCTGAATCCGGTTCTCACGATTGAGGAACAGATCGCGGAGGGACTGCAGATCCATGGGAACTGCACTCCGGCGGAACGCCATGAGAAAGTCCTTGCGATGATGCGCGAGGTCGAACTTCCTGATCCGGAAGTGCTGTGCAGAAAGTATCCGCATCAGCTTTCCGGCGGCCAGCGGCAGCGTGTGATGATTGCCGCGGCGCTTATTACCGAACCGAAGCTGCTGATTGCCGACGAGCCGACGACGGCGCTTGATGTGACAATTCAGTCGCAGATTCTGAAGCTGCTAAAAAAGATCAACGAACGCCATCACACGGCGATTCTTTTTATCTCGCATGACCTCGGCGTCATCCGTTCTCTCTGTGACCGGGTGATCGTCATGAATCATGGAACGATTGTGGAGTCCGGCAGTGTGGATGATGTTTTTTTCCATCCGAAGGAAGACTACACCCGACGCCTGCTCGATGCGATTCCAAATCGGCGCACGTCGCTGCGGAAACGAAAAAAGGAGGCCTGACTTATGCGTGAAATTGATCCGAAAAATGTTCTGGAAGTCTGCCATATTTCTGCCTCCTATCAGGAAGGAAAAGTAAAAAAGCAAGTGCTCCACGATGTCTCTTTTGAGCTGCACGAGAACGAAATCTTAGGACTCGTGGGCGAGAGCGGATGCGGAAAATCAACGCTCTCCAAAGTGATCTTAGGCTTCATCCCGCCGGATGAGGGCGAAGTCATCTCGCAGGTTGACCATCCGCAGATGATTTTTCAGGATCCGTTTTCTTCTCTGAATCCGGCGAAGAAAATCTCCTGGATTCTGGAAGAACCGCTTCGGATGCAGAAAGTGCCGAAAGAGGAACGGAAAAAACGTGTTCTTGCAATGGCAGAAAAGGTCGGCCTCTCCGCCGAGCATCTGAACCGCCGCCCGCATGAGCTTTCCGGCGGTCAGCGCCAGAGAGTCAGCATTGCGGCCGCACTGATCCAGGGTTCCCGCCTGATTCTCGCTGATGAGCCGGTGTCCGCGCTCGATGTGACGATTCAGAAGCAGATCATGGAACTGATGGTTCAGCTTCAGGAGGAACTTCATCTCTCAATTCTTTTTATCTCCCACGATCTCAACGTCATCTACCAGATGTGCGACCGGGTTCTTGTAATGAAAGAGGGACGGATTGTGGAGAGTGAGGAAACGGAAGAGCTGTTTGCGCATCCGCAGAATGAATACACGAAAGAGCTTCTGGCGGCATCGCCGGAGCTGTAAATACAGGAACCAGTTTAAAAAATCCCGACAGCGGTTTTCCACGATAAGGTGGATGCAAAACCGTCTGCCGGGATTTTTTTTATTTCTTATAATTCTATGATACCAGTGTCAAAAGGTCGGAAATCCGACGCAAGCAAAGCTTGCAGGAGGATTTTTGAACTTGGGACACGACAAAACATGAGTAAGTAGCCATTTTTCAAAGAAAAATGAGCGGATTACGAATGTTTTGAAGATTGCGGGAGTACGAAGTACGGAGCAATCTGGTATCATAGGTGTCAAAAGACCTTTTGACACCCACCTCATTCTATTTCCAGCACTCCTTGAATACGCGGAGCACATTCTTCGAAAAGACCTTCTCGATCTCTCCATCTGTAAAGCCTTCTCTGCTCATCACATCCGCGAGATGCTGCATATGTGCGGTGTCCGGCACATCGGTTTCGCCGTCAAAGCCGTCAAAATCAGTTCCAAGTCCGATGATGTCGATGCCGCCGACCTTGCGCAGATACTTCATATGGCGCACCATATCCATCGTCGATGCTTTTTCCGCCTCCGGCTCCTCCTCGCGCAGGAATGCCGGGCAGAAGTTGATGCCGGTCACACCGCCGCGCTCTGCGATCTGGCGGATCATCTCATCCGAAAGGTTCCGCAGATGGAAGCATTCACCGCGCGCATTGGAATGGGACGCGATGATCGGGCCTCTTGTATGTGCGAAAACATCGCGGATTCCGGCATCGTTTAAATGCGACAGATCGATCACGATGCCGAGCCGCTCCATCTCCTCGACAAAGGCAATTCCGGTCGGCGTCAGTCCGTTTTCCAGATCCGGGAGATACGGTTTTCCCGCCTCCTGTGCCGGGTTCGGGAAACCAAGCTCATTCGGGAAATTCCAGGTCAGCGTGGAAATCCGCACGCCGAGATCGTACAGCGTGTGCAGCTTCTCGATGCTGCCCTCGTAAACGCCGCCCTCTTCGACTGTCATCACCGCACCGATTTTTCCTTCCCGCTGCACCTGCATCAGATCCTCATACGTCTTCACCTGACGAATCCGGTCCGGGTACCGCTCCACCTCTGATTTCCAGAGATCAATCAGCTTCCTCACATGCTCATACGGTGTCTCGTTTTTCAGTCCCTTCAGGAACGTAAACAGCGAAAAACACTGACACAGACTGCCGCCCTTCTCCAGCTTTTCCAGATTAATCTGAAGATCCGCATCCGCAAGATGCTCCTGCTTTTCCCTCCACTGCAGCGCCGGAATGGTGTCGCAGTGCATATCAATTACCTGAAACATGGTAGTATCCTCTTTTCTGTTTTTTTCTATTCTATCATACTTCGCTGCATTCCTGCGCAAAAACTGTAAGAAAACAGAAAAAACCGCCTGGCTCATGGTAAATCCATAAGCCAGACGACTGATCCGCACTGCATTCTAAAGTTCAAAATTTTTCATACCACCGACACTTTACTGCACAGCCATCGCATTCTCTGCCAGCCATTCCTGCACCGTGTCAACATTCATTTTTACTGCCTGGGCAATCTGTTCGGGGGATAATCCCATTTCCGAAAGTGAAACGGCAGTTTCCCTGGCTTTCTCTAATTTTCCCTCACTATAACCCTCATCCCAAATTTCATCTTTGAATTCATTCAGTAACTCATCCATTTCACGACACATCATCTTCACCCCTTTCTCCGTATTTTTCAATTCATCTACCCGTTCTGCAAGAACTTTACTATACATCTCTTTTGCATCCTTACAATACAAGTCATGCATCAGCCGCCCCAGTTCTGTATCTTCCTGTCGCTTGGAATTTACATAAATAATATGGGCTTCATCCTGAAAAGTTTCTCCGGTTTCCGCTATTTTCCTATCCATATGATAAATGGGAAGTCCGCGGCCGAGTATATCACTTTTCGTAATGAAAATCACATAGCTCTCCGGGAGTTCATCAAAATCCTCTCCGGGATTTAATGTGTTCATGTCCATCAGACCGCTGTAGTATCTTGCTCTTTTCGGAGATGCACCTTCCGTGTCCTGCTGAATTTCCACATCAATCTGCCGTCCTTTAGAATCCTGAACCACACAGTCCAGAATTGCGGAACGACCCTGCAGATTCTTGTAATCCTTCTGGAGAACCTGGTCAACGATTTTCAGATCTTTTTTCTCCATGATGACCTGCAAAACATATTCTGTACATTCCTGCTTCTTGAATACATTTCTCATGAGCACATCACTCATAATGGTAAGCTCTTTTAAAGTTTCCTGATATCTTTGGTAGCGTGCTTCCAGTCTCTCTGTTTTTCTGTTTTCTTTCGACGTTTTACCTTTCCTCCATTCTTTTGTAATGTCAGAAGAAGCCAGAACGTCTCTGTATCCGAATTATGTTCTGTTTTTATCCTACCATGAAAGTCAGACTTTCTCAAGTCAGGAAACTATATTTTATCTCTGCACCCGGCCGCTTCCTTTATTCTGCATGAGCTGCAGAACCTCCTGTTCGGAAGCATAGTTGATATCCCCGGGAATTGTGTGTTTGATTGCAGCGGCCGCGATTCCGAATTCCAGAGCATCTGACGGTGCCATGTTTTTCAGAAAACCATGAAGGCAGCCTGCGGCGAAAGAATCACCTCCGCCCACGCGGTCCACGATGTGAAGCAGGTAGCGGCTTCCTGTATAAAGTCCTTCTTTTGTGTAAATTCTCGCTGACCATCCATTATCGGAAGCACTGATACTCTCCCGCAGTGTTGTGATGACTGCTTCCAGATGGTATGCATCTGCCATTTTTTTCATCTGTTCCTCGCTGACGCAGACTTCATAGTCACAGTTCAGAAGATCCACTTCCGGGACGGAATATCCAAGGCACTTTGCAGCATCCAGCGGATTTCCAAAACAGATATCGACATAAGAAATGAGTTCCGAAAGAAGCTTCCGTTTTTCTTCCACACCCGAATTCCACAGCTTCGCACGATAATTAAGATCCATCGAAATCTTCACCCCATGTTCTTTCGCCTTTTTCACGGCATACCGCACCAGCTCACCCGCCTCCCGGCCGAGTACCGGTGTGATTCCGGATATGTGAAACAGATCTGCGCCAGCAAAAATTTCATCAAAGTCAAACTCCTCCGGAACTGCATCGGTAAAAGAAGATCCCGCCCGGTCATAAATAACGCTGGACGGCCGCACCGACGCTCCCTGTTCCAGAAAATAGATGCCAAGCCGGTTTCCGCCGCGCGCGATGTGCGAGCAGTCGATTCCAAGACCCGCAAGCGTTTTCACCGCCGCATCCCCCAGTGCGTTTTCCGGAAGTTTTGTCACAAATGCCACCTGATGCCCGAACTGCGCCAGTGATGCTGCGACATTCGCTTCCGCCCCGCCGTAGCACAGTTCCATGTATGATGCCTGCGTAAAACGCTGAAAGCCTGTCGTGGAAAGCCGCATCATAATTTCTCCAAGCGTCACAACCTTTGCCATATTATTCTTTTCCTCCTGCTGCCTGTCGAATTTCAATCTGTTCTGCAAAATTGCCTACGTTTATCTTTGCATCCTCAAAGTTCTCTGCCTGTCTTCCATCCCGCACAATATTTTCGAATGTGATTCTTTTTACCAATCGTTCGCTGTCATAACCGGCAACACGCGATACCTCTTCCCCCTCACAGGAAGTAACAGAAATATTGCGCGCTGTCACATCTTCGATTCCTCTTCCCGGTGCAGGATTGTAATCGGAATTATATTTTACGCAGAACTCAAACAATCTTCCATGCGTGATGCGCTCGACCCGGATATCCTCGTATCGAATCCTCCGCACGAGGTTTTTATCCCCCGGCGCAATTGCCATGACGCCGAGATATTCCGGCTGCATTTCGTGCTGATCGAGGACATCAATATTGCGGAATGTCACATTCTCAATGATATCGCCGTTCCGCTGGTGATCTCCATGCGTTCCGATCATCATCGGATGCGCCACGTCCGCCCATAGGGTGATGTTTTCCACCAGAATTCTTCTAGAATCTCCGTAATTCTGCCAGCGGCTTCCATAAATGGCAATGCAGTCATCCGAAGTCCGCAGAAATCCGCCGGACACCGTCACATCCTCACAGCTCATCATGTCAATTCCATCTGTCCAGCCCTCACAACTGAATGAGCACACATTCAGAATCCGCACCTGACTCGAATTTCCGATATACACCGTGTAATGGCCCGGATCCAGAAACGTCAGATCCTGAATTTCAATATTTTTTGACCGCTGAATCCGGACACCATGAGCACCGGAAATCTGTCCAAATGCTTTCTGATCGATGATTCCACGGCCGTAAATTCTGACGTTTTCCACGTCTTCCAGAACAAAACCGCCGCGGAACACAGCTCCGCCCTCGAAATAGACGGTCGTATTACTCGGAACTTTCCAGAGAAATTCTCCCATCGAATGGTATCCTTTTTCGAAATACACAATCGGATGATCTCCCAGTGCCCGGATCCTGTCATTGAGCGGACCGCTCTCATGCATAATATCAACACCCTGCATTCTTTCTTTGATCACCAGCACATTCGGTGCTGTTTTGTCCGGTGCCGGTTCGATTGCCCGCGCAAATAAATGGAGATTGTGAAAACGGTCATTGTTTACGACAACGGCAAGATTGGCCGGCTTTGTCAGTGTAAACCGTAGTTCGCTTCCTTCCACTTCCGGCACAATTTCAAGTGATTTCGGGTGAATGGACGCCTGATAAATCGGGCTGAACCGGTTATACGTTATCTTCACTTCAACTTCGCCTGTAAAATCAAACTGTGCCATTCCGGCTTCCCTTGGATCGTGCATATCAACGGTAACCGCATAAATCGGCACCTGCTGCCACTCTTCACTGTCCTTTGCACGAACCTGCAGTTCATATTTTGCTTTATGTGCCAGTGCATAACCCGGCATTGGATATACGATGCATTCACTCATGTTTTGTTTACTCCCTGTATGTATTTGCCCAGTCGCCATCCGCTGTTGGAAGCACGTCATCAAGTTCTTCTCTCGCCAGAAAAACACGGTCAATTTTTACATTCGCGGATCGGCCGAAAATGTGGAATACATTCTTTCCTTCTTTCAGTTCCACGGATGCAAATTCATGCCAGTGCCAGACGGAGGTCGTCAGGAAATGGAAGACTCCGCGCGGACAGGTTCGTTCCTCCGGACGCACGATGTGCTCATTCGCACCGACCATGAGATCCTGGCCTGCTCTGCCGTCGTACTTCAGCAACAGCCACACTTTGTAGGTTCCCGCGTGCTCTGCCTCGATCTGGTAATGCATGGCTGGGGCTGTTTTCGGATCGTTCCATAAAATTCCGTCGGCTCCTTCGATCACCATGCCGAGTCCGCTGCCGCCGCTGGTCGGCGTTCCGATGTGTGTCCAGGCTCCCGGTACTGCCCCTGGAAGTGACTGTGTTGTATAGCTGTGCGCATTTTCTGCAAGCGCTAGCTCTGCCTCAAATGCAATCCGGCCGTCTTTTTCCTGGATTTCTTTTCCGCAGAGATCGTCCCTGATCACATCTTTCCGGCCGTCTTCCCGCGGCTGGTAAGTTTTCTGTCCCTCTTTTTTCTGGGACAGTTTTTCCAGTCTCGCTCCGATGAAATCCTGATGGTAGAAAGCGTAATTCGCCAGAATCAGATCTGGTTCCGATGTATGCTGTAAAGCACCGTGATATATTGTATCGCACTGCTCCTGCCATTTTTCTGCAAATGCCGGAATCTGCTGATCTCCGCGTCCCAGAATGCCAAGGCTCGTCACTGCAAAACCCTGCGTGTAAATCACACATTTGCTCAGGCAGACGTAGCTGTCGATCATCAGCAGACGCATCGTGTGTGTGCCTTTTTCGAGATACGGCAGGGTAAGATACAGCTTATCCGCTTCATTACGCACGGCATCCGCCCAGTTTCCGCGGTGTTCATCTGTGATCTCGGACTCTACAACCTGCATCGGAAGTGCATCAATCTGAACGCCGAAGCGGATTCTTCCTACGGAATTCAGCGTCGGCAGACGATAAAATTCTGCGACTGGACTGCAATCATCCGCCACGGAAAAGTGATATTCCACAAACGGCAGATGTTCCATTTCCTGCTCCGGCAGACTTTCCAGACTCGGGGCATATGCTTCGATCGCATTTCCCTCATACCGTCCCAGATTCTCCCGAACCTGCCATGCACACATTCCCTGATTCTGTTTCTTTTCATACTCCGCAAGAAAGATTTCGACTGCTCCGTCGGCTGCTTCCTGTTCTTCCACAACCTGCACCGGAATCTCGCGAACCATACGCTGATCGCAGAAAACCCGAATTGTTCCTTCCGTTTCTGCTCCGCGTTTTTCTTCCAGCAGGCGGATCACAATTCTTTCTTCGCTGCTGACACATCCTTCCGTTTCCGACAGAGAAAGCCACTCTGGTGCCTCGATCCGATACGGAACTTCCCCGGCTCCCCTGTTAAAGACTTCGAGCCATTTTTCTTTTTTGTCTCCTGCCGCAAAGCAGAGACTTTCACTTTCCTTCCCTCCCTGCCAGATGCATACGTCAAGCGACGGCTCCCCGATCACCAGCGCCGGTTTTATTGTCGGATACATCTGCATATTCGGCGGCGGTGCCACCTCCGGTGTCAGAATTTGATCCCATTTTCCGCCCGCCAGAACTTTATTGTAATAATAGATCATGCCGCGCAGCAATTTCGTATACTCTCTGGATTCCCGGCAATACTCATCTGCCGCCTGCATTTTTCCCTGACGGTATGCAAGCGCGCTCCGGTCTGCAAAATAATATTCTGCGTTTTTAAAATACGCAGCATGAATCTTCATCTGCACCAGTTCAAAAAACGCATCTCTTTCCTCTTCCGGCAAAGTTTCGGCAATCACGTTGGATTCTTCAAACAGTTCCTGCAGTGCATTCAGTCTTGCGGCCGCTTCATCACCGAAATTGACCTGTGAAAATACATTTTCATGCATCATCTCCATCTTTCTCACATTTGTGATCTGCGAAAATCTCTTAATCAGCGCGCCCGTCTTTTCCCCAATGTCGCCGGAAAATTCCATGTTTATCCACGAAATCAGAAATTCTTCCACATCTTTTGTGGTTTTCCCTTTCTCAATTTCCCATGCAAACCGTGTATAGAACTCCAGATCCTGCTCAATCGCCTTTAATGCACCGACATTTAAAACCCACATCTTCTGGATTCCATTGTCCCATGCTTTCTGCAGCTCATTTTTCATACGCGCAAGCGGCGTGGAACTGATGAACAAATAATGCATGTTGTCGCCCGACCAGTAAGAACTGTGATAGTAAAGACCATGGCCGCCCCGGCGCGACTGCTCCGCCTTTCCCGGATAACGGCGGACATATCCATAATTATCGTTGGTCCAGATGATCGTCACGTCCTCTGGAACTTTCAGACCATTGTCATAATACTGGAGTACCTCTTTGTACGGAATAAACGTCTGAGGAATTTCATCCGCACTTTTTCCGGTGACTGTTTCGAGCAGCTTTCTCTGTTCTGCAATCACCTCTTCCAGCATTGCCTTTTTGGCCTCGCGTTTTTCATCCTCCGACAGATCTTCCCGACGGTCAATCTCGCGTGTCACAAAACCGGAATCATGAATGCCGCGCATTCCTACGGTGTAGACCGCTTCATATTCCTTATTTGCCTCTACGCTTTCCCGCCAGTATTCCAGCAGCTTTTCCCGGTTTTCGCCCGGAATGGAGTAATCATACTGGATTCCCAGCTTGTCATAACCTTTGGATGCCAGCCACGGTTTCCACTCATTCTGATTGGAACGCAGCATCATATCGCAGTGGGACGTACCGACCACGATTCCCATCCGGCTGGCCAGCGCTGCATTTTCCGGATTTCCGTTAAAGTAATTCACATGCATCGCCGGCCAGATATAATTCGCCTTTAAGCGCAGCAGCAGTTCAAAAATATGTGCATACGTCTCCGGGCCGATCGTGCCGTCGTTTGTATGTGCTTTCGCCCAGTGATCAAGTTCTTCCTCATCGTTGATGAAAATACCGCGGTACTGGACGGATGGATGCTCGACGATTCGAAAGTCATCCTGCAGCCTAAAAGAGGTTCGTTTCTTCACCGGAACATCTGCAAAAAAGTACCATGGCGATACACCAATCCGTCTCGTTAAATCGTAAATTCCATAAATCGTTCCTCTGGTATCACTTCCGACAATCCAGAGCTGGCTTCCCTCAACCGCAAGAAGATAGCCCTCCCATATCGGCTTTCCGTTTTCATCCAGCAGTTCATCGGCACGAACCTTCCCTTTCCATACCGGCTTCTTCTCAATCTGATCGTACGTCATCACAACCAGTTCGGCAGCCTCGATGGATGCCTGTTCGACCTGTTTCGTAAACACCTGCTCTAAATCCTTTCGCAGATGCTCCGCCGCACACTGCAGCGGGCTGTTCACTGGATTCATAAAAACCGGAATCGTATTTTTTTCAAAAAACGTTTTCATTTTGCACTCCTTTCCGCCGCCCTGTGCAGCGCCTCTGTGAGAACCGGCAGATAAAATTCTTCAATCGCCAGCAGATTCGGATGGGTTCCGCTGCCGTCAAAAGAAGGCAGTCCGTCCTCATTGTTTTCATCAAACGTGTACATGATCTGATGCGCCGTATTTTCTGTGTTCAGATGCTTCTCCTGAAAAATATCAGCCACGGTTATCTTCCATTTCCGGCAGATCTCCCGCGCCTCCCCGATGATCTTCTCCTGAATCTGCGCATCCCGGCTTCCCATCCGGTGCGGGATCAGATAAATCATGCTGCTCTCCGCCCACTTTTCTTTCATTGTCCTGATCAATCGTTCCAGTTCATCGGCATAGGTGGTTTCTTCTGGATGCATTTTCAAATATTCCGCATCGTTTGTCCCGCCGTCAAAAAGGATAAAATCCGGTGCGGCTTCCGGTGCAGTAAGAACCTGCTCTAAAATCTGCCCTCCCATATAGTGGAGATCCAGCACCGAAGCTCCGTTTCTTGCAAATTTTTTCAGAACCATTCCCTGTTTTTCCGCCAGAAAATCGGCGGAACTTTTTTCGTAGGTATGGCCATCGAGAATGCTGTCGCCAAAAATGTATATTTTTTTGCCTGTAAATTCTGTATCTTTTTTACTGCAGAATTTTTCCAGATTTTCCGATACTTTTCGAATGTATCCACGCATCGCATCCTGAATTTTCCTGTCTCCCATTTGATTATCCTCTCACTGTGAAAGAATTTCTTCCACTCTTTCCCTGAATTCGGCTGCTGCTTCTTCCGATGACTTTACTCCAAAGAAATAAGCATTTGCCGTTTCTTTCAACGCATTTTTGATTCCTTCAATTCCCTGCGGTTCCGGCGGAGGTGTTTCGCCGCACAGTTCTTCTGCGCTGTCCAGATACTGGAACATTTTGCGCATATTTTCCGGCGTGCTTTCGTTCGATACCATACTGTCCCGTACAGCTTCGGAAGCAGGTACTCCGCGCTCTCCCTGCAGAATTCCATTGCACTCTTCATCATTTAAAAACCAGTTCAGAAATTCGGCGCACTCTTCTTTTACATCCGAAGTTTCCGCAATTCCAAAAAACATGCTCGGTTTCAGCCAGAGACCTTTTTCACCATCTTCTTTTAACGGCATCGTTACCATCTGAAGTTCATTGGCACTTTCTCCTGTTTTCGTGCCGAAATTATTCCATTCCAGCATCATGCCGCAGTCTCCGGTCAGCACCGGCTGCTCCTGCTGGTCCAATGACTCGATTCCGGCCCACTCATCCGAATCCGGCATTGCTCCCACCTTCATTAGATGGCAAAAAAACTCCACAAAGTCCTGGTAAATCTGATCATCCTCATAGCCCAGTGTTTTTCCATCTTCGGAAAACAGTTCCTTTCCATATTGGCGTACCCAGTAGTGAAACAGGTTCGTATCCAGCACCGGCGTCATGGCTGCTCCGTATTTCCCGGTTTTTTCCGTTATCGTCTCACAGATTGTCTGAAAATCTTCCCAGGTCCAGTCCGATTCCGGAATCGCAATTCCAGCTTCTTCAAAAACCTGCGGATTGCATACAATAGAAAACACTGACGAACCAAGAACAATTCCTGTCAGTTTGCCATCTATCCTTCCGCCTTCCAAAAGTTCTTCGCTCATATTCTCTGTCTTTAAAATTCCATTGTCCACAAACGGCTGAAGATCCATCATAGAACCATTCCGTGAATACGTTGTGATATACTGATAATCCATCTGGATCAGATCCGGCATTTCTCCCCGCACGGCATCCTCTGTCCGCAGATCAAAATAGCTGTTCCAGTCTGATTCTTCTGTTTCAAACTCAATTTCCGGATGGAGTTCCGAATACCGTTCCAGAACCTGACTGGTAACACGATTTCTTTCCTCGCCGCCCCACCAGGCGATACGGATGATTTTTTCTTCCGATTCGTTTTCCGAACTGGTTTCCTCCACCTTTTGATTTCCACACCCGGAAAGACCAAGGCAGGCAGCCAGCAGCATTACAGATACTCTCTTTCTGTTCATCCCAGATCCTTTCCCCGATACTCACTCGGTTTTACCCCTGTGATCTTTTTGAAGATTCTGGAAAAATACTGTCCGTCTGCAGCATAACCCAGCATTTCCGACAATTCTCCTACTTTGCAGTCGGGTTCCAGCTCCAGCAGACGGCATGCTACAGAGATCTTGATCTGCTGTATGTAGGATGTAAATTTCTGGCCATTGATTTTCTGGAAAAATCTTCCCAGATAATCTTCATTACAAAACAGTACCTCGGATGCCAGATACTGCAGACTCAGTTCCGGATTCTGGAAATTCTGGTAAACTTCCCGCAAAACCTCCTGATACCGTAGTTCCTCTCTTGTCATCTCCGTGTCTTCTGTTTTCTTCTGATAAATGACATCTGCCGTCTCTGTCATCAATATCTGACTGTCCTTCTCTTCGTATGGAATTTCTTCCTCTGTCCATCCCAGCATATGAAGAAGCCACTTCATGGAATCTCTCTTTTTGGAAAAAGAATACCCTCTTTTCTGCATTCGGAGAAAAGTAATCTGCAGAGACTGAAGAATCTCCGGATACGAGCTGCTCTGTTTCAGAACATCGAAATCCACCAACAGTTCTCTGTTCTGTTTCTCTCCATCAAACATTCCATAGTACAGCAGTTTTTCTTTTGAAGCTTTTGCTTCCATCACAAAAAGTTCATCCGTCTGCCGGTAAAGCTGAAAAAGATCACGGATACTTCCTGCATTACTGAGTGCTGCCTGAATCGGTGTCTCTCTCAGTTTCTGAAAGACCCGGCTGATTTTGGATATCATCGGGATAAAAATTTTCGGATCCGCATCGGATACCAGCAGTACCGCATCTTTCTGGATAACGGTAGTCAGATACCGTTTGATCTGTCGTTTGTCCAACAGCTCATCCAGAATATTTTCCAGCACAAATTCCTCCAGACCGTCAAAGGAATCCCGGTTTCGAAATGTCAGAATTCTGACTTTCTCCGGAACTTCTTCTGCCTGTCCCTGAAACAGTCTTTCCGCATTTCCCTGCTCCCGGTTCAGAAGCAGGTTCTGAAACAACTGTTTTCTTGCTTTCGGCATGACACTGTTGTGATATTCTTTCTCCCGTCTGGCGTTTTCCCGTATCTGATCGACATCCCGTTTGACCTTATCCATAACTTCCAGAATTTTATCCTCATCACATGGTTTCAAAATATAGTGACGGACACCTTCCTCCATCGCCCGGGATGTAAACTCATATTCTCCATAACCGGACAGTACGGCAAACTGAATTTCCGGATACGCTTTCCGCACCTCGTGGATCAGTTCAATTCCATCCATCACCGGCATTTTGATATCCGTAAGAATCATATCCGGCCGACGTTTTTTGATCTGCTCCAGCGCATCCAGTCCATTCCAGGCGGTTCCTGTGATTTCTACTTCCTGCTGCTCCCAGTCAATGAGCTGCGCCATTCCCTCTCGTTCAAAATCTTCATCATCTACGATCAGAAGTCTGTACATGTTTTCTGCCTCCCTCTGGAATTTCTTTTGGAATCTGTATTCTTATCAGCGTTCCTTTTCCCTGCTCACTCTCAATTTCAAAAGTAAATTCAGGGTACAGCAGTCTCAGTCGTTCTCTGATATTTGCAATACCAATTCCATTTCCTCTCGCCTTCACGGTTCCATTCCGTACCTGCTGCAAGGTTTCTGCATCCATGCCAGGTCCCGTGTCTTCGACTTCAAACAGAAGATCGTTCTCCTGCTCCTGTACTTTTACTCTGATCTGGCAGCCTTCCAGCGAATTTTCAATCCCATAGTAGATCGCATTTTCCACAAGCGGCTGCAGAACCATTCTCGGCACATAATACTGTTCCAGATTTCCTGACTTTTCCACTTGAAAGTCTGCCCGCCGCTGATATCGATACGACTGGATCGCCATATATCCTTCGGTGCATTCCACTTCCTCTTTCGCTGTCGCAAAAGGATCTTTTGCAAAGCTTGAACGCAGAAGCCGGCCAAATTCCGTAATCAGACGGCTGACTTCTTCATTCTTTTTCCATTTCACCATCCAGTTGATGGTGTTTAACGTGTTGTAGATAAAATGCGGATTGATCTGCGCCCGCAGCATTCGATAACTGGTGTCCTTCAAAAGAATCTGTTTCTCATAATTTTCCCGGATCAGTTCATCAATCTGTTCGAGCATTGTGTCAAACTCCTGCTGGAGCTGGCCAATTTCATCAGCTCTTTCTTCTATCTGTAAAGACTCTCTTGCCTCCTGGAACTTTCCAGTTTCCACAATTTTCATTGTCTGCGTCAGTTCCTGCAGCGGACTGGTAATCGTTCCGATCATCTTCTTCATTCCGACAACAAAAAGAACTGCCAGTACAAGAACCGTTCCAAGCAGAAGGAGACGGATGATCTGAATCTGTCCGTAAATTTCAGTATACGGAAAAGCATTGACATACATCCAGCCGGTCTTCTGTGAATAAAGCCAGCAGACGAAGTATCTTTCACTTCCTTTTCTTACAATTTCGTAGCCCTTTCCTTCTTCGCATTCCGGAAGCTGAATCTTTGGACTCTCCTCATCCTGATAAATCTGGTAATCATCCGTATACACATACAGACTCGCATGCTCTGCTTCCAGATTCCTTACATTTTTGCGGATCATCGCCGATACATCACAACTGAGTGCGATCGTTCCCAGATACGTCAGTCTCGTATGTGCTTTTTCCAGAACGTTTCTGGATATCACATAATATCCCCAGTCCTCCTGCGGATTCCGGCAGACGGCTCCTCCTCTGGCCTGTTCCAGTTCCTCTTTCATTTCCGCCCGGATTTCCTCCGGCAGCTTGTCAATTCCTCTTCCCATTCGAAAATCAGTGAACTTTTTGTCGTAAAAAGTGATACTTCTGATCTGATTATTGGCATTCGTATAGGACCCGATCAGTTCACGCAGTTTCAGAATACCAAGTAAATAGGAGGCGTCCGCCTCTTTGCTCCAGAGAATTTCGGTCAACTGCTCCTGTACTTCATCGTCCATCGCAATGCTTCCCGTGAGATCCTCGATTTCTTCCAGGGAACGGTTTACTTCCTGCGTAAAATAATCCAGCTCCTGCAGCGATTTTTCATACAGTTTTCCATCATAGACTGTCAGGCAGCCCTGCAGCACAAGCTGGGAAATCAGACAGAAGATGACAAGAAACAGACTGAAAGTAATCATCATCTTGCCTGCCATCGACGCATTATCGTATTTCCGCCGTATTTTTTTCCGCATATGCTTTCCTCGCTTCTTATCTTATATTGAAAGCCGTTTCCGGCTTTGGATAAGATTATTTTAGCATATTCTTTTCGGTATTCAACTTCTGCTTTTGCCTAAAAAGACAGCAGGGACCCCCGCATCCGCGGCAGTCCCCACTGTCTTTTGATCCTCAGATTTACTGGATATCCATGGTATCAATTGCGTCCTGATATACGCTTACATATCCTGCCACATCCATGCCGTCGAACAGGCTTACAAAGTTGTTCCAGCTCTCATCTGTCACACCCTCTGTGATGAAAGTTGCCATATTCTCCTGTACTGCATTTTTAATATCGGTTTCTTTTAAGGTGTTCTGCTGTAACTGCTCAGAAGTCAGCGGTGCAAGCCCCAGATAGTCGTTCGAATATTTCTGCAACATTCCTGCATCCTCATATTCCTTGCAGTATTCTGTTTTTTCGATTCTCTGTTCCGGCCACTCAAAGGTTTCATCCACATATTTGCCAGGTCCGAAGAACAGTGTATTGTTGTCCAGGAAATTCTTTACATCGATAGAGCCATCCATCAGCGGATTGACTTTATTGTCGTCTGTGTATTCCCATCCGCTTCCGTCTGTTGCATCTTTTTCACCGTAATACAGAGAATACATCATCTCGGTATCCAGCATGGCATCCAGAAGTCTTAACGACTGCGGCACATACTGATTGCTGCTTGTGATGTAAGCACCAGGTCTTGCTGTCTCAATCTTTCTGTAATCCAGTACATTTTCATCCTGCGGTACATACAGCGAGCAGGTAGATGCCACGCCGTCATCAAAGCCCATCGCTTTCAGTCTCCATGCGGTGAAGAAACCAACATTTCCTTCTGCCAGTTTGGACTCTACTGTACTCTGATCCTGTGAGATCATCTCTGCATCTACAAGACCTTCTTCATAGCAGGTATGCAGCCATTCCATACATTTGCGGAAACCATCCTGTGTTGCTGTAAACTGTACTTTTTTGTCGTTATCAATATAAATCCATTTATCCGGATCTGCCGGTACACCGAACATCGGAAGCATGTATCGTACGCCATAGTATCCGTTATCCAGTGTCATCTCCAGCGGCACTTCATCACTTGCATCACCGTTTCCGTTTGCGTCCTCTGCTTTAAATGCCCGCAGGACATCGGTCAGCTCTTCCACGTTGGTCGGCCGGTCCAGTCCCAGACGGTTCAGCCAGTCATCATTGATAAAGTAATGAGTCACGGTATTGATATTCTGACCTACCATATATCCAATAGAATACTTGTTTCCATCCGATGCAACAAGGCTGGTAGTCGGGTCTTCATCCTCTGCCTCTCTTCTCTCAGTGTAGTTCGGCATATATTTACTTGTCAGATCGTCATTCAGCGGAATAAGTAATTGCTGGGATACACCATATTCCTCTTCATCTACCGTTGTGTTCGGGGTGATAATGATATCCGGATACTCACCGGATGCAAACATCAGATTCAGTTTGGTGGACCAGTCAGATGCCTTTACGACTTCCCATTCCAGATTGATTCCTGTCTCCTCTTCCAGTCTCTGAACCGCCGGCATTTCGGACGGATCGGTGAGAGAGTCTACGTCACGGATACCCTGCATTACTTTTAAGGTAATTGGCTCTTTTACGATCGGATAGCCTGTCTCATTGAAATTGTCTCCTGCATCTGCGCTTGCACTTGCGGTACTTCCGCTTGTAGAGGAGCTGGAACTTCCGCTGCCTCCGCAGCCGGTCAGTGCCATCGCTGCCATTGCCGTCGATAAGATAACTGCCACTACTTTTTTCTTCATTTTTTCCTCCTTCGACGTACCTTTTCTAGCCCGGTACATCTTCTCATTATAAAGTTTTATTTTTCTGATCGTTTCTCAGCCTTTCAGAGATCCGATCATAACACCCTTTTCAAAGTATTTCTGCATGAAACCGTATAAAATAACGACCGGGCCGGTTGCTACAACGATGATACAGTACTTTGCTACCTGTGCAATTCTGGTAGCCTCGGCCATCGACGCTGCATTGTCTGACATGCTCATCATGTAATCGCCGGATTTGTCCACCTGCAGAGTTGCCAGGATTTCTCTTAAGACGGTCTGCAGCGGATACAGGTTTCTGTCACGAAGATAAACCAGTCCGGTAAAGTAATCGTTCCATTTTGCCACGCCGTAATATACAGCCAGTACCGCGATGATCGTTTTAGAAAGAGGGAGTACCACTTTAAGGAAATAATCAAAATGGGTTGCTCCGTCCAGCATTGATGCCTCATACAGTTCATTCGGAATGCTGGTCTGAATAAAGGTTCTGGCTACCATCAGGTTCCATACACTGACACCACCCATCAGAATCATAATCCATGGAGTATTATAAAGTCCCAGATCCCGCATGACAAGGAACGTCGGAATCAGTCCTCCGCTGAAAAACATCGTGAAAATAAAGAACAGGTTAAAAATTGCTTTTCCTTTGAATTTCGGTCTGGAAAGAACATAGGCGGCGGATAAGGTTACGACAATACTCAGTGCGATGCTTGCCGCCGTATATAAAATAGAGTTTCCATAGGACCGGATCATTTCTTTGTACTTAAATACTGCCTTATATCCAATCAGTGAGAATCCGACCGGATGCCAGATAACTTCGCCGCGGATGATCGCGTCCGGATCGGATACGGATGCGATGATAACCAGATACAGCGGATAAAAAATCACAAACATGATGACGATCCAGAAGATCACATTCACGATCTGGAAGGCCCGGTTGCTTTTGCTCATTTTCTTTTTCTTTGCCTTTGCCATCGTTTTAACCCCCTAGAATAATCCGACTTCCGTCGTCTTTTTCGAAAGCTGGTTGACGGAAATAATCAGGATAAAGTTGATAATGTTGATAAACAGACCAATTGCCGCTGTGTAGGAGAACTGGCCGCTTCCAAGTCCAACATTGTAAACATATACACCAATGATATCTGATTTTGTAATATTTCCTGCTGTCTGCATAACGAGTGTTTTTTCTGTATTGCTGTTCAGCAGCTTTCCGCAGTCAAGAACCAGAACCATCATAATGGTCGGTAACAGGCTCGGCAGATCGATATATCGGATTTTCTGCCAGATGCTTGCTCCATCGATCTCCGCTGCCTCATACAGCGCCTGATCGACCCCGGATAATGCCGCAATAAAAAGAATCGTACTGTATCCTGCACTCTGCCAGATACCGGAAATGATGTAAATTGGCCGGAAGGCAGATGCACTTGACATATAGTCGATGGCTTTTAATCCGAACCATCCTCTGATGATATTTAAAATACCACTGGTCGGAGAAAGGAAAATGTAGAGCATTCCAGCTAATACTACAGTTGAAATGAAGTACGGTACGTAAATACTGGTCTGAATTCCTCTCTTTAATTTGTCTTTCCGAATCTGATTCAGCATGATGGCCATGATGATCGGAACCGGAAAGCTGAAAATCAGGTTTTCTACATTTAATACCAGCGTATTTACCAGCAGACGTTTGAAATAGTAAGCACTAAAAAACGTCTTAAAATGTTTCAGTCCCACCCATGGGCTTCCGGCAATACCGTCAACCGCTCTGTAATCTTTGAAGGCGATCTGGATTCCGTACATTGGCAGGTAACTGAACACAAGAAAGAAAATTACCGCCGGAAGAATCATAACGTAGAGCTGCCAGTTATTTTTCATATAGCTTTTCATACTCTGCCGGTTTGCTTTTTTCTTTGGTACACCGATTGCATTTTCGCTTTTCATAATGAACCCCCTTATTTCGTTTTATCGGTCTTTCTGTCATTCATTATATCGATTTTGTTCTGTTTCACCATGTACGAATCCGGGCATCCATCTGTAAAAATCCGACATTTTACAGAACCGCCTCAAAGTCTGTTTCGGGTATCCGCTCCTGCAAAACCGCAAAAAATTTCGGTTTTTTCCGTTTTTTCTTGAAAAAAACTTGCAAATCTCGTCTGAGATGATATACTTTTTTCATTACGTTACTTTATGAAAGTACTTTTTTCCATGAAAGTACTTCTATTTATGAAAAAGAAAGAGGTATCTATGCTCCAACTGATTGAAACCATCAACAGTGCCGTGAACAATTTTATCTGGGGTGTTCCGGCTATGGTCTGTATTTTTGGTGTCGGGCTTTATTTGAGTCTGCGCACTCGTTTTCTCCAGATTCGGAAATTTCCGTATGCGATCCGCACGACGATCGGGCGGATGTTTCGGAAGCGGGATGCGTCGGACGGCGCGATTACTCCGTTTCAGGCGGTCTGTACGGCGCTGGCGGCTACGGTTGGTACCGGTAATATTGCCGGTGTGGCCGGAGCGATTGCGATCGGAGGACCGGGTGCGGTGTTCTGGATGTGGGTTTCGGCGCTGCTCGGTATGTGTACGAAATTTGCCGAGGTTACTCTGGCGGTTTTCTACCGTGAGACCAATGCCAACGGCGAGCTCGTCGGTGGACCGATGTACTACATCAAAAACGGACTCAGCAAAAAATGGCATTTCCTGGCTTATCTGTTTGCCGCTTTCGGTGTGCTGACCGTCTTCGGAACTGGAAATGCGACGCAGGTCAACACGATCACAACCGCGATCAACTCCGCACTGATGAACTATCATGTGATCTCCGAGAAATCCATCCCGGTTTCCAACCTGATTCAGGGAATCGTCATTGCATCGCTCGTTGCGTTGATTCTGCTCGGCGGTGTCAAACGAATCGCACAGGTAACGGAAAAACTCGTTCCGTTTATGGCACTGTTTTATATCATCCTTGCATTCGGCGTTATCTTATTGAACATCAACACGATTCCATCCGTTTTCGTATCGATCTTCGAAGGCGCGTTCCGTCCATCCGCTGTGACGGGCGGTATCGTCGGAAGTATGATCATAAGTGTGAAAAAAGGTGTGTCCCGCGGTATCTTCTCGAACGAGGCAGGTCTTGGTACCGGTTCGATCGCGCATGCCTGCGCCGACACCAGAAAACCAGTCAAACAGGGTATGTTCGGTATCTTCGAAGTATTTACCGATACGATTGTCATCTGTACACTGACCGCACTCGTTATCCTCTGTAGCGGCACTTCCATCGCCTACGGACAGGCTGCCGGAGCGGAGCTGACGATCAGCGGCTTCACTGCTACATATGGAAACTGGGTTTCCCTGCTCACCGCTCTTGCGATGTGCTGCTTCGCCTTTTCCACGATCCTCGGCTGGGGACTTTACGGTGCGCGCTGCATCGAGTTCCTGTTCTCCGAGAAGATTACGAAATACTTCATGGCTGCTTACTCGCTGGTTGCCATCCTCGGCGCCACCGCAAATCTCGGCCTGATGTGGAGCATCGCCGAGACCTTCAACGGTCTCATGGCAATCCCGAACCTCATCGCTCTCTTCCTGCTCTCGGGCAAGGTTGCGGAGCTGACAAAGGAATATTTTTCGAACGAAAGAAAAACGAAATAAACACAAAAACCTCCGGAAAAACGGTAATAATGAAAATACCGTCTCTCCGGAGCTCTTTTTATATCCCTATATGATATTTCTATTTTTTTCTCTGCAGCTCCGGCTGACTCTCCTTGTGCTGCTTCTTCTGCTGTTTTCGTCGTATCTTAAGTATTCCTCAAAACGAAGCGGTTTCTTGTCCGCGAAAAAAATATTACCTTCCATCAAAGTTTCTCCTCGTCATTTAATTTTTCTTCTTCTTTTATCGCGTTTCCGCGATTTATCAAGGCAAATTTCGCCTTTTCGCTTGACAATAAGGCAGGGACATCTTACACTGTTAAAAGTTTAGGCAAAAATAGTAAACTGCTACTGTCACTGTTTACCAAAGAGGGAAACCGGGAGGAACTTTTGAATGGAAAATTGGAACGAAGTAAAACTGGTACCGGAGTTTTCTGAGCAGGGTGTCGACTGCTACCGTCTCGAGGGCGGCGACTACGAGAACGAATACTACGTCGTATCGGAAGCCGAGACCAGAAAACTTCTGAACACACCGGAGGTTGTCGGATATGAGGTTTATCACTGCCTGATTCCGTCCACTTCTCAGATGCTTTATTATTTCAAAGAGCAGGGAAAGGTCACCGCAGCAAACATCCTTTCCATCCTGCGCGGCGCATTAAATTACCCGCTGGAGGAGAGCTGCTACCGCGAGCATATCCGTGTGCATGATATCAGCTTCTTATCGAGCGAGCGCGTCTTCAAAGAGGATGAGATCGCAGGTCTCGAAATCAAGTACAGCAAGCTGACCATGGTACCGGGAAGCACGCTTCTGATCGGCGATATCATCGCAACGGGAGAGACCCTGATCCACTGTCTGCGCTATGTGACTGACTTCTACCGCGATCACGGCGCTTCACTGCGCAACATCATCATCTTTACGATCGGCGGCACGACCGGAATCAAGATTCTGGAGCGCCTGACAAAAGAGATCCGCGAGTTCTGGCCGGACTTCGAGGGCTTTATCACCGTTTATTACGAAGGAATTTTCAGCACGTATCAGGACAAGGGTGTGTCCGGAATCAATCTGCCGGACGTCGATTTCTACTGGAAAAACGGCATCGTCGCACCGGAATTCCGCAGAGAAACCCTTTCCATGCGCGATCCGCTGTTTGAGAAATGCATCATCTACGACGGCGGCGCGAGAAGATACGAAATCCACGAGCATGTCGAGGAGGTTCTCGATTTCTGGCAGAAAATGCTGGAACGCGCTGACCAGATCGACTTCACCAAACTGCTCGAGGAAAAACTGGGCTGTCCGCTCGACGCATCCTATAAGGAATGGATCCACATCAACCATTATGAAAAGATTGACGAGCGTGTCACAAAATGGCTGTACCGCCAAGAGAAAGGCTACATTGCAAGCCTTGCTGACGTCACCTTAAAAGAGATTGCAGAGGAACGTATCGAAGAATTCACTTCTGCACTTCGCAAATACATGCTGTAATTCGGACAGCTTCAGGAGAGATTATGGAAAAAGAAAAGAAAGTAAAAGATGTTGACTTCGCGGACAGCGCGGTTCCGGTTTCGGAACGGAAAAATGTAGTAACCATGTTTATGATCATGCTCGGCTTCACCTTCTTCTCGGCAAGTATGTGGGTTGGCCAGCAGCTCGCCGACGGCCTTGATTTCTGGGGATTTTTAGGATCGCTGATTCTCGGCGGCATCATCCTCGGCGTATATACCGGACTGCTCGGCTATGTCGGCGCAAAGACCGGTCTGTCGCTTGACCTGCTGTCTCAGAGAGCTTTCGGCGAAAAAGGTTCCTATCTGCCGTCAGCCATGACGAGTTTCACCCAGATCGGATGGTTCGGCGTCGGCCTTGCCATGTTTGCGATCCCGGTTTCCAAAGAGCTGCTCGGCGGAAGCACCGCGGTTGAATGGGGACTCGTCATCCTGGCCGGTGTCTGCATGACTGCCTCCGCTTATTTTGGCATTGAATCTCTGACGATCGTCAGCTACATCGCTGTGCCGAGTGTCGCCATCCTCGGAACGATCGCGATGGTGATGGCTGTGATGAAAGGCGACGGAACGATCATTGATCAGTTCGCAAAATCCAGCGGATCACTGACCATCATCGGCGGCGCGGGCCTTGTCATCGGCTCCTTCGTCTCCGGCGGAACCGCAACACCGAACTTCGCACGCTTTGCAAAGAACGGAAAAGCAGGTGCCGTCACAACGGTTGTGGCATTCTTCATCGGAAACTCGCTGATGTTCTTCTTCGGAGCCGTCTCCTCGATCTTTGTCGGCGGAAACGATATCTTCGAGGTCATGGTGCGTCTGAACCTGTTCTATCTCGCCGTCATCGTTCTCGGTCTCAATATCTGGACCACGAACGACAACGCGCTGTACACCGCAGGTCTTGGCCTTGCCAACATCTTCCACCAGAAGAAGAAACCGATGGTACTCATTTCCGGCATCATCGGAACGGTTGCCTCCGTGTGGCTGTACTACAACTTCTGCGACTGGCTCAACATTCTGAACTGTACCCTGCCGCCGGTCGGCATGATTCTGGTGCTTGCCTATTTCATGAACAAAGAGGACTTTGAAACAGACCATCCAACACTCAAAACCGTAGACTGGTTCGCCGTTGCCGGAGTTATCCTCGGCGCCATCGTTGCGAATCTGTTAAAATGGGGCATCGCTTCCATCAATGGTATAGTGGTTGCCGCCATATGCTACTGTGTCGGACAGATGGTAAGCAAAAGAAAATAATACATAGTTGCGCCCTGAGCATTTTGGGATTTTTATTCTCAAAAATGTTCAGGGCTTTTTATTTTTCCGGTTTCGCGTTATAATAAACCATATGAAAATTTTTAAAAATTGGGAATGAAAGGAAAACTGCTCTGATGATCGATTCCACTGTATCTGTTGCCAAAGGGGAAAAAACAAAATACCGCCTTGCCGAATCCATGAAGGAATGCATGAAAACAACGCCGGTCGAGGAGATCACCGTGCGGCAGATCTGCGAAATCTGCGGTGTCACCCGCCAGACCTTTTACCGCAATTTTCTCGACAAATACGATCTGATCAACTGGTATTTTGATAAACTTCTGACGAAATCGTTCGAACATATGGGTCGCGGAACGACAGTTTTTGACAGCCTGGAAAAGAAATTTACGTACATCCAGGAGGAGAAACCGTTCTTCGCTGCCGCCTTCCGCTACGACAAACAGAACTCTCTGCGAGAGCACGATTTCGAGCTGATCCTGGCATTCTACGAGAACCTGATCCGCGAAAAAAGCGGTCGTCCCGCGACACAGGAAATGCATTTTCTTCTCGAAATGTACTGCCAGGGATCCATCACAATGACTGTAAAATGGGTACTTGGCGGAATGAACATCACCCCTTCCGAGCTCGCCGCTCTTCTTGTGCGTGCGATGCCGGAGGACTTGAAAAAATTATTTCTGGAGCTGCAGCTTCTCTCTTAACGGAGGGGGCTGCGGCTCTTGTCATTTTTCACAAATTTTGGTTTGTTATTTTTTGCACAATGTCAATTTTTCAAAAAGTGTTACACTTTCCATCTTCTGTCACTTTCTTTTTCCCCTCTGATTTTGTTAATATAATCACAAACAAAACGAACGGCTGCTGCACACAGCAGATCCAACGATTACAGAAGGGAGTTTTTCAATCATGGCAAATCGTATTAACTTAAATGCTACCTCCTATCACGGAGCAGGCGCTATCAATGAAATCGCAAACGAGGCAAAGGCACACGGCTTCAAAAAAGCATTCGTATGCTCCGACCCGGATCTGGTAAAATTCAACGTTACTTCCAAAGTAACGGACATTCTGACCGCAAACGGACTCGACTATGAGCTCTACAGCGACATCAAACCAAACCCAACCATCGAGAACGTAAAACACGGCGTAGACGCTTTCAAAGCATCCGGCGCTGACTATCTGATCGCTATCGGCGGCGGATCTTCCATGGATACTTCCAAAGCTATCGGTATCATCATCGCAAACCCGGAGTTTGAGGATGTCAGAAGCCTTGAGGGAACTGCACCGACCAAAAATCCTTGCGTACCGATCATCGCTGTTCCGACCACAGCCGGTACTGCAGCAGAGGTTACCATCAACTACGTAATCACTGATGTTGAGAGAAAACGTAAATTCGTATGTGTTGACCCGCATGATATGCCGATCATCGCAGTCGTTGACCCTGAGATGATGTCCTCCATGCCGAAAGGCCTGACCGCTTCCACCGGTATGGACGCTCTGACCCACGCAATCGAGGGCTACACCACAAAAGCTGCATGGGAAATGACTGATATGTTCCATCTGAAAGCCATCGAGCTGATCTCCAAATCCCTGCGCGGCGCTGTTGCAAACACCAAAGAGGGACGTGAGGGAATGGCACTTGGCCAGTACATCGCAGGTATGGGCTTCTCCAACGTAGGACTTGGAATCGCTCACTCCATGGCACACACCCTGGGCGCTGTCTATGATACCCCGCACGGTGTTGCATGCGCTATGATGCTTCCAATCGTTATGGAGTACAACCAGGACTGCACCGGCGAAAAATATCGTGAGATCGCACGCGCGATGGGCGTTGCAGGCGTAGACGAAATGACTCAGGAAGAGTACAGAAAAGCTGCTATCGATGCAGTTAAAAAACTTTCCGCTGATGTTGGAATCCCGTCTGTTCTGGAAGCAGTCAAAGAAGAAGATCTGCAGTTCCTTGCAGAGTCCGCACACGCAGATGCCTGCGCACCGGGCAATCCGAAAGATGCAAGCGTGGAAGATCTGAAAGGTCTGTTCCGCAAAATTATGGCATAAGGATTTCGGAATCGAATTTTCTGAACAGAATATCTTTTGAAACCAAAACACCCCGGAATACTGGAAATTTTCTTTCCGTATTCCGGGGTGTTTTTTTGTTGCCAATTTTAATCTCGTAAGTTTTATTCTACTGTATTTCCGTCTGCATCTACGGTCACGGTGTTAACCGTTGCGCTGTCCAGAACGGTATTGATCAGGCGCTCCATCATGATATTGCGCACGACTGTGTCTTCGCCGTAATAGTCGTTTGCTGCGCTCAGGAAATCTTCCTGGGACATGTTGGCGTTGGCTGCCTCATCATTTAAGATCTCCTGATAATCCTGATCGTCTGTTGTCCAGCCTTCTGCCTCTTTTACGGCATCCAGAAGAAGGGAACTCTTTGCCATCGTTCCTGCGTAAGTAGCTTTCTCCTGATTGTAGGTTGCGCGGTCTGCGTACTGCTCCAGATAGTCATCCAGCGTAATGCCATAGCTCTGCAGATAGTTGGTGTACCGTTTGTCGTAATCCTCCTCGCCCATGGTGATGTAGGATTTTGGAATCTTGGTGAAGGTACATCCGTCTGCCAGCTCCTGCATTGCGTCGTCCTGCAGATTGTTTTCTGCTGTCGTCTCGTTTGCTGCCTCAAGCTCGGCGCGTTTTCCTGCATAATAATCATCTACGGTGCTGTAATCGGTGTTTGCCGCTACCCACTCATCGTTGAGCTCCCATCCGTCGATATTTTCTGCCGGGCGGGTGAATGCATTTACGGTAACTGTGAAGACAACGTCTTTTCCTGCCAGATCGGTGCTCTGATAGTTGTCCGGGAATTTCAGGTTGAGGTCTTTCGTTTCACCGGTCTTCATGCCGATGACGCCGTCCTCGAAACCGTCAATAAAAGTGCCGGAACCGATGACCAGATTGTAGGAATCGCTGCTTCCGCCGTCGAACTCCTCGCCGTCAAGTTTTCCAACGTATGCGATATCGGCGGTATCACCTTCCTGTACGGTCGCATCCGGATCTTCCATGGTCACGGATGTCTCTGACAGGATAGCGTTCTGTACATCATCGTCTGTTACCTGCTCTACTTTTTTCTCCAGCGTCATGTTTTTGTAATCGCCGAGCGTAACGCACTCTGCCGGATCGACGTCCTCATCCACAACCGGAATGCCATCTACATCGCTCGGGGAAGTGTACTCCTCCGAAGCTGTACTGTCGGACGATGTGCTGGATGCATCGGATGTTGAAGAAGCGCTTGTGCTGCTTGCGCTCGATGCTGAACTGCTGCTTGTTGTATCATTTTTTCCACATCCGCTCACACTGGCTGCTCCCAGTGTCATGAGCAGAAGCATGGCTACTACTTTTCTTTTCATTCTTAAATTTTCCTCCATCTGCGCCGACTCCCGGCACGTCATAAATTTCTTTCACTACCCTTCACTCAGCAGTGAAACACTTGCTGTTTCACTGCGTAAGAAAGTGATTCAGGCGTGAGCAGTCCTCCTTTTGCGAAGCAAAACTTTAAATGAGGACTGCGAAGGTTACAGTTCACAGGGAACCTGTGAACTGTGACCCTCATTCTACCATACTTGAAGGGTAAAAAAAAGGCTGGGGCTCCGATTTTAGAAATTCTTATGATTTTCGGCCTGAAAATCGCCTGGATTGGGCTAAAATGTGTTTGCGTTTTGCCGGAATCAATGTTAGAATGTTCATAGACTGGCATCGTACGTTCCGATGCCCACATTATTTTTTTGCAGAGGAGGAATAGAGGGATGAAACCCTGGATTATCGTATTAATCGTATTAGCTGTCATCGCTGTCATCCTTGGTCTGCTGTATTACTTCGGTAAAAAAGCACAGACAAAACAGGCCGCACAGCAGGAACAAATGGAGGCCATGAAACAGACTGTCTCCATGTTGATCATAGATAAGAAAAAGCTTCGCATGAAAGACTCCGGACTTCCGCAGATGGTCATCGACCAGACACCGAAAATGATGCGTCGTGCAAAACTGCCGATCGTCAAAGCAAAAGTCGGTCCGAGAATCATGACACTGATCTGCGACGCTGCTATCTTCGATCAGATCCCGGTGAAAAAAGAAGTCAAAGCTACCGTAAGCGGTATCTACATCACCGGCGTCCGCGGCATCCGCGGTTCTTTAGAGCAGCCGGCAAAGAAAAACGGCTTCTGGCAGAGAATGCTCCGCAAGGCGCGCGGCGAAGAGAAATAAAATTTCATCAGAACATAAAGATACCCGAGTTGAATGTTCTTCATTCTTCTCGGGTATTTTTTGTTGCTCGGCATATCAATAATTGGTCCAGTGGACCAATTTTGATTATAGATTTATTTTTCCGCCTTCCCGCGGTCTCACCTCGATATCGATTACGCAGTCGCCTACGTAGCTGTCGTTGATGTCGAGTGCATATTCTGCTTTCAGTAAAATCTGATCCGGCGTCTCTTTCATTCTGACCTTTGTTGCCGCAACGCCCATGTTCATCATGCCATATGGCGTGTGATAAAACGAGATGTTCTTTTTATCTTCCTCAAAAACCATATGAACATCGATCAGGCCGCGCTTGCGCACCTCGAGGGCATTTTCCGTGAATTTGATCATGTTGTGCGTCATCATGTCAAAGCCTTCGGTCGCCTCGTCGTAGATCAGAAAATGATGGCCGTTTTTCTTGTAATACGATCCCGTCGTCATAACCTCCACCGGTTCCTGTTCGCCGGTCTCCTCATCCATCAGATACTGCAGTCCGCGGATGCTGATGAGTACGTCTTTTTCCATCCTCTTCTGGTGTTCCTCTCTTTTTTTTGATACAAGATTGCTCCGTACTTCGTACTCCCGCAATCTTCAAAAACATTCGCAATCCGCTCATTTTTCTTCGAAAAATGGCTACTTACTCATGTTTTTGCGGATCCCAAGTTCTAAAATCCTCCTGCAAGCAAGCTTGCGTCAGATTTTCGACCTTTTGACCCTAGTATCAGAAGTTTTCTATCTGTACCTGTTTCGTGTCGCTGATCTGCTCTGGCAGCACGGAATGCGCGAAAGCATTGAACCGCTCCACGCCGTCGCTCGCAAAGAACTGATATTTCTGACGGCCCAGTTCGTCGTTTCCCGGGTTTTCCAGATCCAGGTCACGCAGCAGTCTGCGCAGCGCCTGTGATGTCTCATATGCCGGGTTGACGAGCGTTACTTTCTCTCCTACCACTTTCCGCAGCAGGGAACGCAGCAGCGGATAATGCGTACAGCCCATGATCAGGGTGTCGATATCTTTATCCAGAATTTCTGCCAGATAGCGGCGCGCTACTTCTTCCGTAATCGGGTCTTTCGTCCAGCCCTCTTCTACGAGCGGCACGAACAGCGGGCACGGCTTTCCGTAAACGGTGATCGCCGGGTCTGCCTCGGTGATGAGCTGCTGGTAAAGGCCGCTCTGGATCGTGCTCTCGGTTGCGATAACGCCGACGCGCTTGTTCTGCGTCGTCTCGACTGCCATCTGTGCGCCCGGTTTTACGACTCCGATGATTGGGAGATCAATCTCTTTTTCGATGGTGTCGAGTGCCAGCGCACTTGCGGTGTTGCAGGCGATGACGATAGCCTTGACCTGCTGGGTTTCCAGAAAGTGTACGATCTGGCGGGAATAGCGGATGACGGTGTTTTTTGATTTGGAACCGTACGGCACGCGCGCGGTATCTCCAAAATATACGATTCGCTCGTCCGGCAGATTTCGCATAATCTCACGCACTACGGTCAGTCCGCCGACACCGGAATCAAAGACGCCGATCGGCGCCTGTCTGTCTGCTTTCATAGTTTCCTCCATTTTTCATCCGACATAAGGTTCTTCTGTCCTGCCGGATGGGGTTTATTTCTATCTTTAATATATCTCAAATTTTTATATTTCTTTTTTCATTTCACAACCATTGGTAAAATAGGTCGCTGATACATTATTTTAACCCGAATGGAGCAAGATTGCAATCATTTCTCTCGAAAGACTTTCGAAAAACACTATGAAAATAAGGAAAAATGGAAGGAAATGCGGTCGCTTTTCAGGATTTCGCGGTAGGCGGCGTCACTCAATAAGTCCTGCAGCGGGATTCGGCTTTTTTCGACTTTTTCTGCACTTTCGCCGTTTTCGTTTACGGGACGCAGGGCATCGTAGAAGCAGAGCGACGGGTACAGCATGCACCACCAGTTATGGCCTTTGGCTCTGCCGATGTTGATCTGAAGGGCGTCGTACGTTCCGGCGGGGAGAATGTAGGCGCCGGTTTCTTTTTCTTCGAAACTGGCTTTTCCGTACGTTACGGTTACCTCATCGGTACTGCCGCCCGCGCGTAAGGTATGGACAGCGGCTGCCTGAATGGCGGACTCGTTCTGTCGCAGGATTTCTTCGGTTTCGGTTTTCGTTTCGGCTCCGCTTAAGATCGTCTGCAGTTCTTCGGCGACGGCGTCACGCACCTGGAGTTTGAGCTGCTGGTCGCTTGTGCGGTCGCTGTTGGCTTTGATGTGAAAACGCACGATCTCAGCAGCGACTTCCTGCTGCAGGTGGAACTCACGGAGAAGATTTGCGGTGCCGGACAGGATCAGGGCCGCAATGCAGACGGGTAGCCAGCGGCGGCAGAAAATTTGAAAGACTGCCTTGCATTGGCTTCCATGCCGATTTTGGGACTCGATCCGAAACTGTACCTGCTTCTTCTGGCGTTTATTCTGTGCCTGATTTTGATTCCGTTGCTTACTCTGTACTTTTTTCTCGTTCATATGCTGTGCCTCCTGTTTTTTCCAGTTTTGCCGGATTCCAGAACTTTTATGCACAGACATACACTGCCCCTTACGGCACTTTTGGAATCCACGGAATACTCCGCGCATTTTCCCACGCATAACACAGCTCTGCCAGCGTCACGGCCTCTTTTTGATCCACCCGGTTGTCGTAAATTCCGCAGAGGTATTCGCCGACGGATTCTACCTGTTTTCCGTTCTGCTCCATAATGAGACCGGGGTCCTCGGCGTGAAACAAATAGGCGTTGTGCCCGAGCGCGCGGTCCTGTTCCAGATACGTCAGCAGTTCCTCCATCCGTCTGCGGTCGGCGAGCAGTGCATTCGAAAATACGATTGCCTGCACGTGGCCGGTGTCGAGATCGTATTCTTCTGTGCTGTCGTACTGCTGTCCGATCTCCTCGAATGTCTCCGCCTCAAAAAACAGCGATGCCGGTTCTTCATCAGTTCCCTCCTCCTGCTCATCCTTTCCCTGACCGGTCACTACCGCGAGATTGGCGGGTGCATACCAGACGCGCCACCTACTGCCTGTCCTTTCTGCTGCCTCGCCATCTTCACCGCTTTCCGGCACAGCAGAGTCTTCCTCCGTATCATCAATATAATCAAAGGCAATCGCCAGCGGATACAGCCGCTTTTCCGGCTCCACTGCCCCGCAGGATGACAGTGCGACGACTCCAACGAACGCCAGGCATATCAACCGCAGTTTTTTCATCCGCTTCTGGCAGAATCCGAGCAATACGGTGATGCCGAGAAAAAACGGAAAGTACCCGTATCGGACCGACCACCCGCTTTCCGCACACGACAGCAGCCATATCAATAGCGCCGCACCAATCCGCACATAGAGATTCTGCGGTTTCCACAGCCCCGTCTTCTCTCCGACCAGCGATACGTAAAACAGCAGACTTCCAAGCGTAAATAAAAGTCCCATCAGAAGAATCGCCATCCACAGAATATCAAACCGCTCGAGAAACCCGCCCGGCAGGCTCGTTCCTGCCATCAACAGCAGGAGCGGATCCTGCGCCGCAGCCGTGCCGCGCTGGCCGAAAACGCCGAGCAGCGCTGCGCTCCCCGCGATCACAAGAAATCCCGTTTTCCAGACACTCTGCGTCACCGGAAGAATCACACTCTGACGCTCTTTCTGCACATGCACGAACAGAAACGGCAGCAGCGCCAGCGGTGTTCCGTTTTCGAGCGTTCTCCACACGTTCCGCCCAAAAAGTGCTCCGTTATCCACAGGTTCAACAGCTCTCATCGTTTTCCATGCACCGTCAAACGCGGAAAAATGCATCTGCGGAATTGTCAGCAGCAGCAAAACCAGAATTCCGGTGAGAATCCACGGATAAAGAAATTCCGCCAGCCGTCCCCGCCGCTGCACCTCACCGCCGACACCACCTCCGGCCGCCGCGACGAGAAGCAGTGCACAGAGCGCCCGTGATACGCCCGCTGTCAGATACGTTAATGCAAGTTCTGCCATCCGGCGAAGCAATGTTCCTCCCATGAAAAATAAAAAGGCGAGATAAAGAACCGCCAGCAGAACCTTGCCCACTTTCCCGAGCACTGTTTCCAGCCTGCAGTAAATTCCACCGAGGCGCACGAGATAAATGCACCATACAGTAATCAGCACATACCCGGCGAAAATCCCCGTAATGCCGGGAATCCCGTCCGACGCCCCGTACGCCGCGAGCTGCCAGAACGCCGGGCAGAGCAGGACGAGCACGATCTGACGTTCCATCTGGCGCTGTGAAATTTTATCATTTTCCGAGAACATGCGTCATCCTCCTTTCTGGTTTTTTCCGGGATCCTCCGTCTCACGATTTTTCCGAAGCCGCACTCTCTGATCCCGTTTTGCAAACACCGGCCGCTCCCGCATCCGGTGCAGCGGCGGCCGCCACACGGAATCCTTCGGCGCATGGTAATCCGCAAGCCCCTTCCCGACGAACGGCATCAGATACGGAATGCCGAAGCTCGTGAGTCCGGCAAGGTGACCCGCAAGAAGAAAACTGCCGAGCACCATGCCAAAAATTCCGAGCCATCCGCCGAGTAAAATAAAACCAAACTTCAATAACCGGAACGGCGCGCCGAACTCCTCATTCGGGATCGCAAGCGAACAGAGCGCCGAGACCGCCACCACAACCACGGTCATCGGACTCACGAGATTGGCGGAAACCGCCGCATCTCCGATGATCAGTCCTCCCACAATTCCGATCGTCCCGCCGAGCGGCCCCGGCATGCGCACACCGGCCTCACGGATCAGTTCAAACGCAAATTCCATCAGCAGAATTTCCAGAATGCCGGGGAACGGAACGCCTTTCCGCGCTTCAGCAAACGCCAGTAAGAGCTTGGTCGGAAGCACCTGGGTATGAAAGCCCGTCACTGCGAGATATCCGCCCGAAATCCACAGGGCAAGAAAGACCGCCGCGTACCGCAGCAGCCGCCCGAACGATGCAATCAAAAAATGGTGATACCGGTCTTCGCTTACTTTTAAAAAACTGTCAAACGCAGCCGGAAAGAGAATCCCGACCGGCGAATTGTCGCATAAGAGCAGGATTCTGCCGTCCAGAATTTCCATCGCCGCACGGTCCGGCCGTTCGGTCGTCTCGAAGCGGGGGAACGGCGATTTCCACTGCGGTTCGCAGAGCTGCTCCACCATTCCGCTGTCAAAAACGCCGTCCACCTTCCAGCCGGCAATCTCTCTTTTTACTGTCTCCAGAAACTTCGGATAAATCAGCTCCTTCTCATACACCAGAGCCAGAACCGTATCAGAACGCGCACCAAAATGTATTTCCTCCACTTTCAGATCGGTGGTCCGCAGCCGCTTGCGGATCAGTGCCGTGTTGGTTTTGACGGAATCGGAAAAGCCTTCGTTGGAGCCGCGCAGCACCTTCTCGGATTCGGCCTTCTGCACGCCCATGTTGGGATAGCCTTTGGAACCGATTTTGACGGCGCGGTCGTAGTGATCGATAAAGAGAACGGCGTTTCCAGCCAGCATGGAGGCGAAGGCATCCCCAAGGGTATCAAATTCCAGCGTGTCGGAGATTCCGAGCAGGTTTTCGGATAGGAATGTCGGGATTTCGGACTCGGGGACTTCCATCAGGCGGTTCAATAATTTGCCGATCACGGAATCCTCCAGCGTAACACAGCTCACCGCCACTTCTACATAAATCAGCAGCGCCCCGGTTCCGCCTGCCTTTCCGATTTTCATCGGGCGGATCTGGATATCGTCGCAGTTTTCACACCATGCGCGGATCACACTTTCATTTTCCGCCAGCGATAATGATATGTTTGTTTTATTCTCCACGCTGCAGACCCTCCTTCCATAAATTAACCGAGAGAAACACGCTCCGCGAATTTCTCTCGGTTTCGCGGCAGTCGTCAAGGTCTCGTGCAAGCACGGACTTTGACTCGTTGCTCGCGAAAAAAAACGAACATTCTGCCGCAGAGTTTTCACTCCGTAACAGAATGTTCGTTTTTCAAATTTTTATACGCGTTTATTTCTCTTCCGCATCCGCCATATTCTGGTGATGCACGGTCTGCATAATGCTTTCCTGCTGCCGCTCGATATGCTCGCGGATCATTTTCTGTGCTCCCGCAAGATCCCGTTTTTTCACACGCTCATAGAGGGCATCGTGCTCCTCCACCAGTGAGCGGCGGGATTTTACATCTTTTAAGTATTCGATGCGGTAGCGGTACATCTGCTCCCGCAGGTTATTCAGAAGCTGGATCAGACGCTCATTGTTCGTCGCCTGATAAATCACATCGTGAAAATCCACATCCGCCTGCGCAAGCTTCTGCAGGTCATCGGTCTCCGTCTCGATCAGTTTCTCGAAACTGCGGGACGCCTGATACAGGCTGCGCAGTTCTTCCTCGGTAATCCGTTCACACGCCAGCTTCACCGCCAGCTCCTCGAGCCCGAGCCGCACCTCCAGCACGTCGTTCAGGTCTTTTTCCGTAATCTGTGCCACCTGTGCGCCCTTCCGCGGCACCATGATCACAAGACCGTCCAGCTCCAGCATGCGGATTGCCTCACGGATCGGGGTACGTGAAACGCCGAGCTGATTCGCCAGCCGGATTTCCATCAGCCGCTCGCCCGGCTTTAACTCTCCGCGCAGAATTGCCTGCCGCAGCGTGCGGAACACAACATCGCGCAGCGGAAGGTACTGATAATCTTCCATCTGCAGATCCAAATCATTTTTTGCCATACTTTGTACCTCCCGATTTTGATACTGTTGTCAGGAATGTCTGCTTCGACAGTCCGCTCATCTTTAACTGATCCCGTGCGAATTCCGCCTTGTCCGGATCGTCGAAAACACCGAACACGGTCGGGCCGCTGCCGCTCATCATCGCATTAACCGCGCCGTTTTTCATCATCAATGCCTTGATCTCGTCGATGACCGGATACGCCGGGCATGTCACGGATTCCAGCACATTTCCCATACGGTCTGTGATGCCATACAGATCGTGGTTCCGGATCGCCTGCACCATGCCGTCAATGTCGGGATGCTCCGTCACCTGATCGAGATGCAGATTTCCGTAAACGAATTTTGTCGAAACATTGATCCCCGGTTTTCCGATCAGCACGTAGCACATCGGCACGCCGGGAAGGGCGGTCAGCTTCTCGCCGATGCCTTCCGCCAGCGCCGTTCCGCGCATGACACAGTACGGTACATCAGCGCCGATCTGTACGCCGCGCTCCATCAGCTGGCGTTTTGTAAGACCCAGCTGGAACATGCGGTTGATTCCCACCAGCGCCGCCGCTGCATCGGAGCTTCCTCCCGCCATGCCGGCTGCCACCGGGATAAATTTTGTCAGGTTCATATCGACACCCTGGTGAATATCAAACTCATCCATCAGAAGCTTTGCCGCTTTGTACACCAGATTTCCGTCGTTGCACGGCAGAAACGGCAGATTGGTTGTCAGCCGGATGCCCGGCTCTTTGCTTTCTTTGATTTCCAGCTGATCGTACATCTGGATCGTCTGCATTACCATGCGGACTTCATGGTAACCGTCTTCTCTTTTTCTGGTCACGTCAAGACCAAGATTTATTTTCGCAAGCGCACGCAGTTTCATCGTAAGCACCACCTTCGGTAATGTTTTTTGAATGTTTTTTGTATACATTTTTATACAATAAATATTAATGGATTTTCCGCTGTTTTTCAAGCGTTATGTTGATTTTTTCTATTAGAAAACGGACCTTTCTGCGGTCCGTTTTCCAGCGCACCGTATGGAGCAGGGTTCCGCTTCCGATGCTCTCCTTGATCCGGCGCAGAACCGCAATGGCATCCACATTTGCACCGACCAGGGAATCTTCGTTGGACGCAATCACGCGGTCGCCGCGGGTGATGACGATCGTTCCGTCATCTTTGGTGCTGTAGCCTGCCAGCAGCATATCAAACGAAAGGCTGCACATGCAGACTGCCGCAAGAATTCTGCCTTTTTGCTTTTCTTTTTCATACACTGCCGCTTCCTTTGTTTCCAGATTCCCCCCGCCTGTGCCCCAAAAACAGCCTCTACGTACCATTTCCCTGGATTCCGGAAATCAAAAAAACACGACAGGTCATAAAAATACCTATAGTGCTCCCATGGATGGTGTAAAGTGCAACTGGCTGCCATTTCACAGGCCCTATAGCTTTGCGTCACAGGCTTTCGCCTGCTTTGCTAAATATGTAATTTTCTTGTTGTCCAGTATGGCTTTTTCGCTCTTTTTTATGGCAAAGATTGTTACATGGACTAATAAATCCGTGAAAATTATAGCGTTATCCGAAATGCATTTCAATTCTTTTTTTTCGACATTTTTTTGAGTTTACGAACCCTTTGAAACTTGTTATAATTTTATCTAGTACATCGTTTCGTAAATAACTATACCAATCGCGCAGGATGCGGATTCGAGTGTGCAGATAAAAAAACGCAGGCGTAGCGGGCTACGCTGAGGCTTTTTTATCTGTGCAATCGGATTCGCAGACAAGTGAGTGGTATAGTTATTTCGAAAACGATGTACTAGTGCGTATTTTATTTTTCGCTAATTTCTACGCAGGAGAAGGAAGTATTTTTCATGAGTTCACAAAAATCGTATTCGTTTTCCCGCCAGGTTCTCTACAACGGAATCCGCGATGGTATTCCGATCGGGCTTGGCTATTTTGCGGTTTCGTTTTCACTCGGCATCGCAGCGCGGAAGGCGGGCTTAAGTCCCTTCCAGGGCTTTCTTGCCAGTCTTCTGAACAATGCGTCCGCCGGAGAATACGCCGCCTTTACGCTGATTGCCGCCAATGCCGGCTATCTTCAGGTCGCCATCATCACATTGATTGCCAATGCGCGGTATCTGCTGATGAGCTGTGCCCTCGCCCAGCGGTTTTCCCCGGACACGCCGTTTTTCCACCGGCTGCTCGTCGGCTACGATGTGACGGATGAGTTGTTCGGCATCACGATCGCGCGGCCCGGCTGGCTGAATCCGTATTACACGTACGGCGCGATTCTCATCGCCGCCCCGGCGTGGTCGATCGGAACGGCACTCGGCATTATCGCCGGAAATCTGCTGCCGCTGCGTGCGGTCAGTGCTTTGAGCGTTGCGCTGTACGGCATGTTCCTTGCGATCATCATCCCACCGGCGCGGAAAAGCCGTATCGTGGCGGGGCTTGTCGCCGTCAGCTTTTTCTTAAGTTTTGTATGCCATTATCTGCCGGGTATCTCCAGCCTTTCCGACGGAACCAGAACGATTCTTCTGACCGTTCTAATCTCCTGCGCAGGAGCCGTTTTGTTCCCGGTAAAAACAGAGGAGGAAACCGCCGATGTACAATAATTATATCTATATCGCCGTCATGGCGCTGGTTTCCTACACGATCCGTATCCTGCCGCTGACACTGATCCGGAAGCCGATTAAAAACCAGTTTATCCAGTCGTTTTTGTACTATGTGCCGTATGTGACACTGGCTGTCATGACATTCCCGGCGATCGTCAATGCAACACAGAGCCCGATTTCCGGTGCACTGGCGCTCGTTGTCGGCATCGCGGCCGCATGGTTCGGGGCAAGCCTATTTCAGGTTTCGGTGGCATGCTGTGCCGTGGTGTTTGTGGTGGAATTGTTTTTGTAAATGAATTTTTCTGAACTGTGAAGCGGGCCGCCCGCGGGAAGAATTTTGCTTCCCACGGCGGCCCGTCTTTGATCTTTTTTTGCGTCTTAAAATCAGATATTACATTTTTTCTCTATGAGCTTATCAAATCCATAAATTTCCAGCGTTGTTTTTCCTGCTTTGAGCTGCTCTACAATTTCCTGCTCATGCTGGAATTTATCAATCGCTTTCTGAAATACAACATCTTCCTGTTCCTTTGGAATGACAACGACGCCATCGCAGTCGCCAAAAATAATATCACCCGGATTTACCTGGATTCCTCCGCAATGTACCGGAATATTCATTTTGGCAAGACTTTCTTTTACGGTACCGGATGGATTAAATGCTCTGACGAACACCGGAAAACCTAATTCCTTAATATCCTCTGCATCCCGGCAGCTTCCGTCAATTACCACTCCCGCAAGGCCATATTCTTTGCAGGCTGTTGCCATGATATCGCCAAAATGGCCGGCATTTGTATATCCATGCACATCAAGAATCAGTACATCACCTGGCTTTGCGGCGTAAATTGCCTGATGCAGTGCCAGGTTGTCTCCTGGAAAACACTGGGCGGTAAAAGCCCGTCCAATCATCTTCATTTTGGAATCCACCGGTTTGATGGCAGTGTCCATAACACCCTGATTCGGTACAGAATTATTATTATCTGCAATGTTTCCTGTCGGCAGTTTGATCAATTCTTTTCTTAATTCTTCTGTGAGTTCCATCGTTCATCTACCTTTCTGATATTTTTTTCAATTCATAATTTTCATTGAGAATACCATCTTTTTTATCTTTCCACAGTCTGTACGGAACACTGACAATGAGCGGAACAAGCATAACCGGACCGACAATCAGTGTAAATGTGCCATATCCGTATTTGATAATATTCAGCAATCCAAAACTGGAGCCGAAAGTACAGATCAGGATAAAAAGAATGGCAATCACAAATTTCCGCATGAAAGAAGTGCTGCCCGTCCATTTCTTTTCCATCATAGGCTCGAAACGGTTGCAGACCGTAAAAATAAAGGCAACCGAACTGGAAAGCATTGCTGCAATGGCAAACACTACATATAAAATCTTTGAAATCCATCCGGAATTGGAAAGATGGTTGATCGCCCAGAGGGTCGGAATCTCTTCCTGCATAATATCCGGCATACCAGCGGCAAAGATGAACGTAAAAATCATCGTAGAACCCGCACATAAAACTGCTGTCATGAGGGACTCCATCAGTACGTCTTTTCTTGTTTCTATAATTCCCTTAGAAGCAGGCACGCAGGCTTCATAACCATTCATGAAAAATACAACGATCATGAGCATGGAAAACCACGCCTGCGCTCCGGAAAAACCGTATTCCGTATAGGAAATATGCTGCTGCAGATAGGATGTCGCAAGAGGCGCCGCATTTCCCAGGCAGACCACTGCGACATAGCCGCAGATTACAAGAATCGCAAGTCCAAGAATGGTTCCGACTTTTCGAAGTACATTTGCTCCCCAGAGTGCAAACAGTAATACCAGCACACAGAAACCTACCGTACCCACCATTTTCGGCAGGCCAAAGATCTGGTTCAGAAGAACCGCTGTCGTGGAAATCTGCGCGGACAGTGCAATTAAAACAACTACAATTACCTGTAATTCTTTAAAGGTTCCAAAGAACATCTGCAGTCCTTTGGGACGATAAATCGTATTGTAAGCTTCCCGATAGGAATTCGGTTTGTAAATCCGGTTAATCTCAAAGAGAAGCAGATTGAAAACAAAACATAAAATCCCTGCCACGAGAGGTCCAAGGAAAATGCCGATAAATCCCTTGTTATTAAAATAGGATACGGTCTGTGTACCGGAAGCAAATCCAGGACCTACATATGCGCTGTACATAATTGCGGAAATTGAAAAAATTGCCGCAAATTTTTTACCAAATTTTTCCCCCATAGTTTCCCCCTATTCTTCTTTGGACTGAAGTTTATGATAACCGAGTTTTTCTCTTGCCGCTTTAAGTGTGCTGCCGGCTCTGACTTCTGTAATGATCTTCTGTTCTACTTCCTCAATATGCTGTGCCATTGCGAGAACTTCTTCTGCTTTTTCCTGCGGAACTACAAGCGCACCGGAATCATCTCCCAGAATGATATCTCCCGGACGGACCTGAACTCCGGAAATTGCAACTGGAACATTCACTGCGTCAACAGTCACACGTTCTTTTCCAGTGACCATATATTTTCCTTTCGTATAGATTCCGTATCCCAGTTCTTTGATTCCGTTTACATCGCGGCAGACGCCGTCGATCAGGGTTCCCTCAATTCCTTTATGTTTGGCTGTATAAGTCATGATGTCACCCCATACGGTACAGTACGTTCTTCCGCCGTTATCAATTACAACAACCTGTCCAGGTTCTACCTCATCAATGAAATCTCCTACATTTCCTTTTCCCATACCGCATGGAATGTAGTGAACCGTAAATGCATCTCCGCAGATTTTATTCCCCTCTACAACGGCCTGAATTCCCAACAGTCCGCACGGAATTCCCAGTTTGTCCATTGCATCGGAAATGCTGGCTGTATCCATTTTCTTCATTGCCTTTATTAATTCTTTTTTCTCCATCTTTAAAATCCTTTCCCTGTGTTATCATTCCATTTTTATTTCAGTACTGAATTGTTACCATGGCTCTTTGCTGTAATTAGAATATATCATCCCTAATATCACTTGTAAAACGAATATATTTGATATAAAATATCGGTAGATTCAATATTTATTTTTCCGAAAGGAGCGACTTTCCCATGACTTACGAACAGATAGAAACCTTTCTGACTGCCATCACTTACGGCAGTATCTCTGCCGCTGCGAAATATCTGTATGTTTCTCAGTCTACGATCTCTTCCAGAATCCAGCAGCTTGAAACAGAACTTGGCGTCCAGCTTTTGATCCGTCAGAAAGGGCACCGGAGTATTGAACTTACAAACTATGGCCATGCCTTTATCCCGATCGCCAGCCAGTGGGCATCCCTGTGGAAAGATACGCAGCATTTAAAAACCATGGACAATATCCAGACATTAACCATTGCCAGCGTAGATGCCGTGAATAACTACACCTTTGTATCCTTTTTTTCAAAATACAGCATGGAGACTCCAACGGTCCGGCTGAATATCCGGACGCACCATTCCAATGAAATTTATTCTCTTGTCGAAAGCCGTATTGCGGATATTGGATTTGTGTTTTCCAGAATTAACTATCCAGACGTGATTAGTAATCCGATTTATCGTGAATTGATGTATTTGATCTGTGATAAAAACAGTCCCTATCATGACAATATACAAAGTACAGAATTGAATGCGGAAGATGAGATTTTTCTGAATTGGGGGTTAGATTATCAGAGCTGGCATGACAGTCACTTCAGTCCTGCCGTTCATCCTGTCCTGACGGTCAATACCGGCTCCATGCTGCAGCGTTATATTCGTGATAATTTATGGGGGATTGCTCCCATGTCCGTCATACGGGGAGCGATGCGCTCCAATCCGAATCTGACCTTTTATAAACTTAAGACACCGCCGCCGCCCAGAATTTGTTATGCAATCCAGAACCGCTATCCGAATATCAATCATCGCAGTGCCATCGAGGACTTTGAGCAGAAACTCGAAAACTTTATTTCGACGGACGAAACGATATGCTCCTTTGAAAGCTGGATGCTGGATGCGGACTGATTTTTTATGTATAATATTCGGGCCGCCCACTGGAATCACTTCGATTCCCGCGGGCGGCCCGTTTTGTAGGTGTTATTTTTCTGTTTCTGTTTTTCTGAAATGATAAACGCTGACCGATGCCGCCGGCAGTGCAATCTGGAAAGAGTCTTTTTCCCGTGCAGGTGCTTTTCCTTCTTTGCAGCGGACGCGGTCCGGGTGTTTCGCGTCGTTGTAGTTCTGCGGATCTTTGGAATGCAGTGTTTTTGCATCGACAAATTCCGGGCACTGTTTGAATTTCAGTTCGATTTTCTTGGAGTCGCTGTAGCTCGTGTTGACGAGGTTGACGTAAATATCGTGATTCTTAATAGAAGCAAATACGCAGACCTCCGGGTCTTTGTTTTTCTCCTCGAAACCAAGGGTATACGCGCCCTGATGCACCTGATACATGTCGAATACATCGTAGTTCGGTGTCAGAATGCAGTGCTCGCCGTCGGTCAGGAACAAAGAGTTCAAAACGTTGACAGACTGCGCCACGCATGCCATCCGCACATCCCCGGTGTTGCGGTGGAAAATGTCGAGGGTCAGCGCCGTTGTGACGGCATCCCGCATCGTACACTGCTGATACAGTGCCGGGCGTGCGTTGAAGGCACTGCTGTGCCAGTTGCCCCACTCGCCGACGATTAGCTCGCATTTTCGCGGTGCAGCCGGGAACGGGCCCTCCGGTTTTGGAAGCGCTTCGAGTCCGGCATCGATCAGGCGGCGCTGTTCGTGAATGACACTTTCCAGCTCTTTGCATCCGTTGATGACATCGTACCACTGTTTTTTGTCAAATTTCTTCTCGGTCTGAAGCTGTTTCAGATTCCAGTTGTAAAAATGGAGATCGTAACCGTAAAGCGACGGCATGCGGTATTTTCCCATTTCTTTGAAGAAATCTTTTGTCCATGCGACACGCTCTTTCGGCTTGTTTCCATCCGGACCGCTGGCGATGCATTTCATCTGGAATGCCTGGTCGCCGCCGCCAAACGACGGACAGGAGGAACTGAATTTCCGGTACTCATCGGCATACATCTGCGGTGTCATCTTTCCGCCGCCGTCCCACACTTCATTTCCGATGCCCCAGTATTCGATCTGGAACGGATCTTTGTGACCGTTTGCTTTTCGTTCCTGTGAGAGCGTCGTTGGTTCTTTGCGGTTGCAATATTCCATCCACTCACGCATCTCCGCCGGAGAACCCGTCATCATGTTAATGTTGAACCATGGCTTCGCGCCGATCATCTCACAGAATTCTATCATTTCGTGTGTGCCGAACTGGTTGGAATCAACTTCAAAAGTGCCGAAGTTTTCATTGTATGTAACCGGCCGCTGATCCCGCGGGCCAATGCCGTTCCGCCAGTGATACACATCCGCAAAACAGCCTCCCGGCCAGCGGATCACCGGCGGATGCAGCTTTGCAAACGCATCCACAAGGTCTTTTCGGATTCCATGAACATTCGGAATCTCGGAATCCTCCCCAACCCAGATGCCGTCGTAAATACAGGAACCAAGAAACTCAATAAAATGTCCCTGCAGCTCCGGATAAATATATTTCTCCCCCGTCAGTTTTCGAAATGTAATCTTCTGCATACAAACTCCTCCCATGTAAGAAATGTCAGTTTTTTAAGCTCTTTTTTTATCAGTATTTCTCGACGGATTTACTCGTCGAAATTTAACTGCCCGTTCTGGCGTAGTTTCCGGGCAGTCTTCATCGAAAACAATTGGCTTTTCTTTCGCGTTTTTTAATTCCTGCAGTTCCTCTTCTGAGAAAGCCAGCTCTTTTAACAGTTTTTCAGACATTCCATTAGTATTTACCATAATAAAGCCCCCTTTCGAAGCTGGTTGCATATCTGGCGGAAATCAACCTGGTCACATCTGTTTCTTCACCATTTTCATTTCGTCTCACCCGCTCTGTATAAACTACGAATAAAACATCATCCGCAGTTACATTTCCAATCATTACCTCAGCATTGCCAGATAATTGTATATTTCCCGCAGATAAATCACCGATTGTATCGTAGCGGTCTTCAAAATCACTATTATCTTCATCGTAATATTCTATTCGATCATAGTCAAAAAATACACGGGCCGCACTTTTAAACGAAATTCCATGTTTTTCTATATTAATTCGGTTTTTGTTTTCGTCATATTCAAAAACCATTCCCCCAAGTGAAAAAGTTATAGTTCTGCTGTCTTCCAAATATTTCCTCCTGTTAAACGTATTCTGGTGTTTTTATCGTATCATTTTCCAGTAAGATCGTCAACAAATTACCTTTCAAAGCGCAAAATGCAATTCTATACTTGACATCTGATATTATCAGTGATATATCATTAATATAATCAGATACAAGATTTACCAATTAAGAAAGATAAACTCACACAGGAGAACTTTGATGGATCAGAAATTATACGACAGTTATGTAAGGATTTTAAAGAATGAACTTGTTCCGGCGCTTGGGTGTACGGAGCCGATTGCGATTGCGTATGCGGCGGCGAAGGCACGTGAAGTGCTCGGGCAGATGCCGGAGGCGATTGAGCTTTGCTGCAGCGGAAATATTATTAAGAATGTAAAGGGTGTTAAGGTTCCAAATTCCAATGGCCTGAAGGGAATTGATGTTGCGGCGACGCTCGGTGTTGTCGGCGGACGGGCGGAGCGTGAGCTGGAAGTTCTGGAGGATGTGACTGAAGCCGATATCGAAAAGACGAAAGAACTGGTACAGCAGGGATTTTGTACCTGTACGTTAAAAGAAGGCGTTGAAAATCTTTACATCGTTGCAAAGGTCATCGCCGGAGAACACAGCGCGGAGGTTACCATTGTCAACCGCCATACGCTGATTTCCCGCATCGTAAAAGACGGCGAGGTGCTCTACCAGATTGCGGCGCATGAGGATTCTCCGGAATACGTGGATAAAAGCGTGCTGAACGTCAAAGACATTCTTGAATTTGCTGATACTGTGAAAATCGAGGATATCAAAGAAATTCTCGACCGTCAGATCACCATGAACTCTGCGATTTCCGATGAAGGTCTGCGTCATCCATACGGCGCACAAGTCGGCCGCACACTCTTAAATGAGTATGGCAATGATGTTAAAATCCGCGCCCGTGCCCGTGCAGCCGCGGGATCCGATGCGCGTATGAGCGGCTGTTCCCTCCCGGTTGTCATTAATTCCGGCAGCGGAAATCAGGGTATGACGGTTTCTCTTCCGGTGATCGAATTTGCAAAAGAATGGAACGTATCTCAGGATAAACTGTACCGCGCACTCGTTGTCAGCAATCTGATTGCGGTTCATCAGAAAAAGTATATCGGAAGTCTCTCCGCTTACTGCGGTGCCGTCAGCGCTGGCTGTGGTGCGGGAGCTGCCATCACGTATCTTTCCGGCGGAAATTATGAGGACGTCAGCCTGACGATTGTCAACACCATCGGAAATGTCGGCGGTATCGTCTGCGACGGAGCAAAATCTTCCTGCGCAGCAAAAATCGCATCCGCCGTTGATGCCGCAATCCTGGCGCACTACATGGGCCAGCACCACAGAAGCTTCCAGCCGGGCGAGGGTATCGTGCGGGAAGATGTCGAGGATACGATTAAAAGCATGGGATATATTGGAAGAGTCGGTATGAAAGATACCGATACGGAGATTCTGAATATTATGATTGACCGCGTGGATATTGACGAAGTTTGTAAATAATGAAAATAAATGCTATAGAAAGACGGCCGCCTGGGCAGAAATTCTGCTTTGACGGCCATTTTCCTCTTCTTTAAGCATTGTACTTTCCAAAATAGTATACTATGGTTGTAGCTCTTTCAAAAGCAAGCTATACTGAAACTATCTTGTACTGACGAAGTGCCCGCATGGACATTCGTATTCCCCGCCATTTTTCTTTTTCTCACAGGAGGTACTACATCTATGGACGATAAGAATCATTTAAATGATCTTGAAATGGCTAAAAAACGCGATCATAAAATCATGATCACCGACGAAGCAATCCAAAAAGTTCCCAGAATTCAATATAAAAACATTCCTGAAAGAGAATATGATACTATTCAGGAATTGGCAAAACAGGTTTTAAAAATTGCAAAAGACACAAATGATTCCAATGAAGTCGCCGTTACTTACAGTCTTGAAAGTGTTCGTTTAATTGAAAATGGAGAACGTTATATCGGTGTTTCCCTCGGTGCAGAGCATGATGTTGATCCTTTAAGTAATTCTACATCCTATCACTTAATCTGTTCTTCTACAGATTGTGTCGTAATTGTTTTACATAACCACCCATCCTTATCTGCCTTTTCCTTATCTGATATTCAGTTTTTATTAACTAAAACTTCCCATACCTAAAATGGGCTTCGCACCTTGAAAATTCAATATTTC
>CAVLAW010000002.1:0-50529 GCA_963661155.1 Tidjanibacter massiliensis
GGAACTGCTGGAAAGCATGAGAAACGCAGACATTGAGATGCTGAAAAAGAAGGGAAGGGTAGGAATTGTCAATGCATGTTTAAGATTGAAAATGGTATCGGAAAATAAAGTGAAAATCGATTTGGATGGAGAAGAAGGGGTGGGTACACTGGTAACAATCTGGATACCCCTGGAGTATATGTAGCGTAGGTCAGGGAGGAGAAAAATGTTAAAAGTACTGTTGGTTGATGATGAACCCTTTATCCTGCAGGGAATCAAGGTCATCATAGACTGGGAAAAAGAAGGATTTGAAATTGCTGCGACGGCAGAAAACGGCCTGGAAGCACTGGAATATCTGAAAAAAGAAAAAGTGGATCTTATCATAGCAGATATCCGGATGCCAGGTATGACAGGTCTGGAATTACTGGAGCAGATACGCAGGGAAGAGATATCAGATGCATATTTTGTTATTCTGAGCGGTTATGCGGAGTTTGATTACGCAAGGCGTGCCATGCAGAATAAATGTACAGAATATCTGTTAAAACCTGTTGACCGGGAAATTCTGTTAAAACTGTTGCATAAGGTTCGGGCATTATCAGACCGGGAGAGACAGGAATCAAGGGCACATGAGGAGATGGAGCATGCTTATTTTTCAAGACATCTGATCTCTTTAATCCATGGAAAATACGATGACGTCAATCTTAATTACGTAAAAAACCACATGAAAGATACACAGGGAATCCGTTATGTGGAGATTCAGAAAGAACAGCCGAACGATTTGGAAGAACAGAGCGATAAAGACCTGCGGAATTTTCAAAGAGAGCTGTATGACTGCAGCAGAGAATTTTTGAAAGAAGATGCCAGGCACTGTGTGTTTGATGTCTCTGCGGATGAAAAAATATATGACATCGGTTTTGTATATTCTGAAAAGCTTGCGGAGCGTCTGGGAATGGATGATAAAACATACCTTGCTGCATTCCGGCAATATCTTGTCAATAATACGAAACAGCCGGTTATTATGCTGGTTGGAAAAAAAGTACCGGATATCAGCAATGTGGCAAGATCGTATGGTAATGCCTGTATGCTTCGCTCTTTTCAGGGATTCCGTACACGAAAAGAAATTTATTATTATGAGGATGAAGTGCAGGTTACAACGGCTGGAATGGTCTTATGCAAACAGGGGCTGGATCAGCTTCTTACCACCATTGAACAGAATAACCACATGGAGATCCGGAAAGCAGTAGAACAATTTTACGAAGAAATGAGTCAGATGGGAATGAATGCTGAGAGCATGAATCTGAATATCAATTATCTGCTTTTCCAACTGATCCATCTGGCGAGTGAGCAGGATGATGATGTAAACCAGGAAGAAATCCTGCGGCTGATCAGCGAAAGCAGCTTTGAGAATGGTATCCTGCGCGGCAGTAAGGCACATATGGCGCGTTTTGCATGCGAATACGGTGATTATCTTTCTCAGCTCCGAAAGAACGTTTCCAGGGGCGTTCTTGGTATGGTGGAAAAAGAAATCAAAGAGAATTATGCCGCCAATCTCACGCTGAAAGGCCTCAGTGAAAAATACTATGTAAACAGTGCCTATCTCGGGCAGTTGTTTCGAAAAAAATATGGTCTTTCCTTTAAAGATTATCTGAACAATTTCCGGATGGAGCAGGCCGCAGGCCTTCTGATCCGCACGGATAAAAAAATTGTACAGATTGCAGAAGAAGTAGGATATCATGATCTGGATTATTTTGTAAACCGTTTTATTCAGGTGAAAGGGTGCACACCGGCCAGATTCCGGAAACAGATGCAGCAGGGAAGTTAGAGGAAACAGGGTAAATTATAGTGCGTATCTACGATCTATAATTTACCCTGTTTTTCACTATAGTTCATCCGATTGTTTCAAATCTGTAAACTGATAAAATAAGAACTATCAAAGGGAGGTATTACAGCATGAAGCGAAAAAAAATTGTAAGCATGCTGCTTGCGTCAGCAATGGCAGCAACTCTGCTCGCAGGATGCGGAGCAGGAGGAAGTGGTTCCTCAGATGGTTCTTCTAAGGGAGATTCCGATGGAGAAATAAAAGAATTTACTGCATTTTTTGCAGTCCCGGGATCCGAAATCAATGATGACAATGAGGTTCAGCAGATCATTGCAGAGAAAACTGGCGTGAAGGTAAAAGAAACCTGGCTGACAGGTCAGACGGATGTTGAGGCAATTGGAACTATGATTGCAGGAGGTGAATATCCAGATTTTATCACAGGCGGAAACGGACAGATGCAGTTATATCAAGCAGGCGCGCTGGTTGCACTGGATGACTATCTGGATGATTATCCCAATATTAAAAATCTGTTTTCTGATCTTCAATGGGAAAAACTTAGACAGGACGATGGTCATATTTACTGGATTCCACAGTTTAGCTGCATTAAAAATGAAGAAAAAGTATGTACACATAATGACGAAGCATTCTGGATTCAGGCCAGAGTTTTAAAATGGGCAGGTTATCCGGAAATCAAAACAATGGATGATTATTTTAACCTGATTGAATCCTACAACGAGGCGAATCCGACCATGGAAGACGGAACGGAAAATATTCCGTACACGATTCTCTGCGATGACTGGAGATATTTCTGCCTGGAGAATGCCCCGCAGTTCCTCGATGGATATCCAAATGATGGATCCTGTATGGTAGATCCGGACACATTGACTGTTTTGGACTATAACACTTCGGATACTGCGGTTGCCTATTTCCGAAAGCTGAATGAAGAGTATCAGAAAGGAATTGTAGATCCAGAATCCTTTACACAGAGCTACGATGAATATATTTCCAAACTTTCTACCGGACGTGTACTTGGAATGATTGACCAGTGGTGGGATTTCTTAAGCGCCAACGATGCAATCAAACAGGCCGGACTGGATGAGCAGGGCTGTGATTACATTCCGGTTCCGGTTACCATTGATGGCCGTGACAACCAGTGGCATAATTCAGGCGGGGCATTTAACGAGGCCGGCGGTCTTGCAATTACAACAAGCTGTGAAGATGTAGAAGGAGCATTACAGTTTGTAAATGATCTTCTGGATCAGGATATTCACAATCTCAGATTCTGGGGTGTAGAGGGCACCGACTATGAAGTAGACGAAAATGGAGAGTTCTATCGGACCGAAGAAGAGCGGACGAAACAGTCCGATACCGCGTATAAAGCATCTCATACCTGCCCATATTCCTACTTTCCACAGTACACAGGAACCAGCGACGATGGAATTAATGCAAATAAACCGGAAGGGCAGGCGAATGAGTTCTTCGATGGTTTAAATCAGGATGTAAAAGAAGCATTTGAGGCCTATGGCGTTGAGACTTATGTTGAGATGCTGGGAACAAATGAGGCCCCTGGAGACTGGTATCCGATGTGGTCTTACTCTAACAACTTCACAACAGATACGCCGGGCGGAGTTGCATGGAACAAAATTGCAGATGTAAAACACGAGCAGCTTCCGCAGGTTGTTATGGCAAAAGATTTTGATGCGGCATGGGATACCTACATGGATGCTTACAATGCGTGCCATCCGGAAGACTTTATCAGTGAACTGCAGACAGAATTAGACACAAGAATGGAGCAGGCAGCGAAATTCAAATAAAAAATGAAATTTTGAAGCGGGCAGATGTGAAAAATTTCATCTGCCCGTTTTTTAAGGAGTGAGGTCATGTCTTTAGCGAGAACAAAATCAAAACCAAAAACAAAAGAGCCCAGAACGAAAATTACATGGAAAGAAATCAAAAGGCAGAAAGTCCTGCTTTTCTGGGCGGCAATTATCGTAGCATATGGTGTGATTTTCTATTACCTTCCGCTTGCAGGATGGGCAATGGCATTCGAGAACTACAAACCGAAACTTGGTATCCTGCATTCAGAGTTTGTAGGATTAGAAAAATTCCGGACACTGTTCTCAGATATGACGTTTATCCGTGTCATCCGGAATACTCTGGCAATGGGAGTTATCAATCTTGTGGTAACTTTCGTAACGGCAATTGCGTTTGCAATCCTGTTAAATGAAATCAAAAGCCATATCGGAAAAAAAGTGGTTCAGACCATTTCCTATCTGCCGCATTTCCTTTCCTGGATTATTGTAACCGGTATTTTACATGATATGCTTTCTGGAACGGGTATTGTAAATGAAGCTCTGGTGAATCTACATATCATCAAACAGCCAATCAACTTTTTTGCACATACGAGTTATTTCTGGCCTATCGTTGCCTTTGCAAATGTGTGGAAGGAAACCGGCTGGAATGCCATTATTTACCTGGCAGCAATCACAGCAATTGATCCATCTTTATATGAGGCGGCATCCATAGACGGCGCCGGAAGATGGAATAAAATTAAGTACGTAACACTTCCTGGAATCAAACCGACTATTATGATTCTTCTCCTGATGAACGTAGGCAACGTTTTGAATGCCGGATTTGAAATTCAGTATCTCTTAGGAAACGGCCTGGTACAGAGAGTATCGCAGACGATTGATATTTACGTATTGAAATGGGGTATCAGTCAGGGCGATTATGCAATCGGTACGGCAGCAGGTATTTTCAAGAGTGCAGTCAGCATTGTACTGATTATGATCGCAAACCAGATTGCAAAACGAAATGGCGAAGAGCGATTGTTCTAAGGAGGTTCATCATGGCAAAAAAAACTGAAAAAAAGACCGGAAAATTGGATCTGTTTCCGATAATAAATGGTATTATCATGGTACTGTTTGTGGTCATTACACTGTATCCGGTATTAAATACACTGGCAATATCATTAAACGATGGCACAGATGCCCTTCGCGGAGGAATTTATCTGCTGCCAAGAAAATTTACATGGAAAAACTATATCACGGTTCTTCAGAAAGATAACTTAATTACAGGTGCGTATATCACGGTGGCACGAACCATAATCGGAACGCTGCTGGCACTTGCGGCAAATGCAGTTCTGGCATTTATTGTAAGTAGAAAGCGTTTTCTGTTTAAAAAAGAATTATCCTTATTCTGGGTCATCACCATGTATGTCAACGGAGGAATGATTCCTACATTCCTGCTGTACAAACAGCTTGGGCTGACAAACAGTTTTGGTGTGTATGTAATTCCCGGAATGGTCAGTGCATTCAACATGCTTGTAATCCGTACCTACATGAACGGAATTTCCGACAGTCTGGAAGAGTCCGCACAGCTTGACGGTGCTGGATATACCACGATTTTCCTGAAGATTTATTCACCGCTCTGTAAGCCGGTATATGCGACCGTAGCATTATTTGTGGCGGTAGGACAGTGGAACTCCTGGTTTGATGCGATGCTGTACAACAGAATGAACAGCAATCTGACAACACTTCAGTACGAACTTATGAAACTGTTATCATCCGTTACGAATCAGGGAACTTCTGTAGAAGCGATGAAAAATGCATCCGGCGCGGTTACACCGACATCAGTCCGTGCAGCAGCAACTATTATTACTATGCTTCCGATCATCTGTATCTATCCATTTTTGCAGAAATACTTTGTTGCGGGTCTTACCCTTGGCGGAGTAAAAGAATAAATATACTGCCTTTTATGTTCTTTGGGCAGGCAATGTTAGGTGAAACTCCTGAATTATTTAAGGAAACGGAAGAATGGATAAAATCAGAAATGAAAAGAATTGAAAAAAATGAAAAAGCCAGAAAACAGGTTATGGAGAGCATTCGACCGCTGCTGGAAAAGAAGAAAGAAAAATTGATTTTAGGTCAGGAATAAAAGTACAAAATAAGAAAAGCCAGAAACGCTGTGTATCGTTTGTTTCTGGCTTTTTCAATTGACAGAAACAATTTTTACGTTCGAAACACCTGCACCGATATCTTCGTCACGTATTCTTTCGCTGATGCCGTGGCCAGTTCGTCGATGACGGCTTCTTTGTAGGAATACTGCCCCGTCGAAAAATGGTTCTGGTCGATCCAGGCGAAGAGGGTTTTGTAGGTGTCTTTGGAATCGTAGTAGTCCCCCATCAGATAAGCGACCGCGTAATCCCCGGCGGGTTTGATGTGGAAGGGATAATGTTCCGGTTTTTGAATTACTTTTGTGAAAAAGTAGGCATACGTATCCAGATGATTTGCCCTGAGGTCCGCAACATCGAGCATGGCGCCGTAAGGGTGTCCGGCGTTTAAATCGTGTTTGTTGCAGTATCCGACGTGGTGGCAGAGGGTCTGGATGATTTTTTCGTGCTCATTCGTATGCAGCGGATCACTGACAATCAGATATTCCTCCGGTGTCTTTTCGAGAAAAATATGACCGGCCGGACTTCCGGAGCGGAAAAAAAGCTCCTCCTCGGACAGATCTGACTGGCGGTTTTCCAGCGATTCCTGAAGCGATACCAGCGATAATTTCGTTTCCACCACTTCTTTAATTTTCCGAAGATGTTCTTCCTCTCTTCGAATCTTCTCCTGCTGTTCTAAAAGCAGCGTCTTTAAAGACTGCGGACTTCGCTGTTCCAGAAATGCTCCGATTTCCTTCAATGGCATGCCAAGCTCCTTCAGGCACGTGATCGTAAAGAACACATCAAACTGATTTTCACTGTAATACCGATACCCTTTCTCATCTGTGCGGGCCGGTTTGAAGAGCCCGATCTCATCATAATGAATCAGCGTTCTTTTATTTGTTCCGCATAATTTCGCAAAATCCCCCGTTTTTATGCATGCATTACTAAATTTTTGCATAAATATCCAATCCTTTCTTGACTATACCGTTACGGTATACCTTATTATATAGATGTTTTAAAAAGAAGACAAGAACAGACAAACTTTTCATAAAAAAAGAAAGGAAGTATCAGAACAGTATGCCGAAATTAAGCGACCGCGTCAACACCTTTACCGACTCCGTCATCCGACGCATGACAAGAATCAGCGACGAGTACGGGGCAATCAACCTGTCCCAGGGATTCCCGGATTTTGATCCGCCGAAAGAAATCCTCGATGCACTGGCAAAAGCTGCCTATGAGGGACCGCACCAGTATTCCATCACATTCGGAGCAGAAAATTTCCGTGAAGCCCTTGCGAGAAAACAGGGAAAAGCCATCGGAAGAACCATCAACCCGGGCACCGAGATCGTTGTAACCTGCGGCGGAACAGAAGCCATGATGTGCGCCATGATGACCATCTGCAATCCGGGCGACAAAGTCATGGTATTCTCACCGTTTTATGAAAACTACGGAGCCGATGCCATTCTGTCCGGCGCAGAGCCGATCTACATTCCGCTGGTGCCGCCGACCTACGAGTTTGATATTGATCTGGTAGAAAAAGGCTTCCAGGCAGGCGCGAAAGCAATCATCGTCTGCAACCCGTCCAATCCGTGCGGAAAAGTCTTCACAAGAGAAGAACTGACCCAGATCGGAGAGCTTGCCGTAAAATATGACGGATTTGTCGTAACAGACGAGGTCTATGAGCATATGGTCTATGCTCCGAATCAGCATGTCTGCATGGCATCCCTTCCGGGAATGTACGAGCACACCATCACCTGCAACTCCCTGTCCAAGACGTATTCCATCACCGGATGGCGTCTGGGCTACCTGATCGGACCGGAAGAAGTGATCGAAGCTGCGAAAAAAGTCCACGACTTTCTGACCGTCGGAGCAGCAGCACCGCTTCAGGAGGCAGCCGTTGTCGGACTGAATTTCCCACAGTCGTATTATGACGATCTGCTGGCACTCTACACAAAGAAAAGAGAGCATTTCTTAAAAGGCCTCGATGAGATCGGCCTGAAACACAACGTGCCGCAGGGAACCTACTTTGTCCTGATCGACATTCAGGAATTCCTCGACCTTCCGCAGTTCGCAGGCTTTACCGATCTGGAATTCTGCGAATGGATGATCAAAAACATCGGCGTTGCAGCCGTACCGGGATCGAGCTTCTTCCGCGAAGAAGTGAACCACCTGATCCGCCTGCATTTCGCCCGTGAGGAGAAGACGATTGACGAGGCACTCGCCCGTCTCAAAAAGCTGAAGGAGCTGTTATAAGATGACATATTCGGTGAATTTTGCAAACTATACGATCGGCAAAGATGCGTATCAGCAGGTAACAGAAGTATGCAGCCGATACGGAACGAAAGCCCTTCTGATCGGCGGAAAGCTGGCGCTGGAAGCAGGAAAAGAAAAACTGCTGCAGGCGATTTCGAACGGCAATCCGAAGATCACGATTGTAGATACCGTTTTGTTCGGATCGGACTGCACCTATGCGAGAATGGAAGAGTTGGCCGCGCACGCAAAGAGCTGTGGCGCCGAGATGATTTTCGGCATGGGCGGTGGAAAAGCGCTGGATACGGCGAAGGGAACGGCTGAAAAAGCCGGTCTTCCGATCTTTACTTTTCCGACGATCGCGGCGACCTGCGCAGCCACGACGGCACTTTCCGTTGTGTACCGGGAAGACGGAAACTTTGACAGTTTCTATTTCTATGACAAACCGGCGCGGCACAGCTTTATCAATACGGAAATCATAGCCGAGGCGCCGGAGCGTTATTTAAGAGCCGGAATCGGCGACACGCTGGGAAAATATTTCGAATGCCATTTTGCGGCGCGAGGAGACAGACTTCTGCACAGCTCCGCACTGGGACGGGAAATCAGCAACATGTGTTACCTTCCGCTCCGTGAGTATGCAGAAGAAGCCTTAAAAGAATGCCGCGAAAACCAGGCAGGAGAAGCGCTGGAACAGGCCGTTCTGGCAAATATTGTAAGCACCGGCCTGGTATCGCTTCTTGTCCTGGATGAATACAACTGTGCGATCGCCCATTCCGTCTATTACGGACTGGTCCTGCTTCCAGGCTTCGAGGAGAAAAATCTTCACGGTGATGTGGTAGCGTATGGCGTTCTCGTGCAGCTGATGGTCGACGGTGAACCGGAGAAAGCGAAAGAAATGAAAGCCTTCCTGCAGAAACTTGGCATCCGCACAACGCTGGCCGAGATGGGAGCGCCGTCAGAACGGGATGCTCTGTCCGCTGTCCTCAAAGAAACCGTAACCGGTCCGGACATGGAGCACATTCCATACGAAGTGACGGAAGACATGATCTACAAGGCCATGTGTCAGGTGGAAGTATTATAAAAAAGAGGAGAGAGAAGAGATGGAAAAATCACATGTAACACCCGGGAATCTTTTAAAATTCCTGCTGGGTTCTGCGTTCGGTATTCTGATGTTTCTCGTACCGATCCCGCAGGGAGAATCGTTTACAACGCTGCTGGATTTCCTGAAGAGCTGGATCAAAGGGCTTTTCGGAGGCAGCCTGCCTTATATTATCATGGTAATGCTGATTGTGTCGGCAGTCATGAGTCTGTATGACTATTTTGCAAAGCCGGACTGGATCCGGAAGAATCACTATCTGTCCCGGGCATTTTCCACGACACCGCTGTATCTGGTATCCAAAGTCATCGGAGCCATTTTTGCTGTGATGGTCGTATTTAAGATCGGACCGGAGCAGGTCATCTCCGCAGATACCGGCGGAACGATGGTAGATCTCTGTGGAACTCTGTTCAGCATCGTACTGGCCTTCAGCTTCATCATGCCGTTCCTGACTGACTGCGGAATTATGGAATTCCTCGGCGTCCTGACAAGACCGGTTGTCCGCCCGCTGTTCCATGTGCCGGGCCGCGCATCCGTCGATCTGATCGCATCCTGGTTCGGCGCATCCAATGCGGCCGTTATCCTGACACGCGAGCAGTACATGAAAGGATATTATACGAAGAGAGAAGCCGGATATATCATGACAAACTTCTCGCTCGTATCCATTCCGTTCTGTCTGATGGTCGCAGACACGATGGGAATTGCGAACCTGTTCCCGTCCTTCTATCTCTGCATCTGCCTGCTCGGAATTATTCTGGCAGTTATCATTGTGCGGATTCCGCCGATCCGTCTGATCCCGGATACCTACAGAGAAAGTGTTGGAAAACAGATCAACGAGGACATCCCGCAGGAAAAAGGAATGCTTTCCTATGCGGTGGAAATGAGCTGTAAGCGTGCCGAGAAATTTACGGCGAAGACGGTCGGCGAGAGCGGCCTTGAGGTTATGGTCGGCATGTTCTTCGACCTGATCCCGATCGTTGTTTCCTGGGGAACCATCGCGCTGATCATTGCAACCTACACCCCGTTTTTCAAATGGATCTCCTATCCGATGGGAATGTACTTAAATGCCCTCGGCGTTCCGGAAGCCTTCGCGGCCGCACCGGCAACCCTCGTCGGCTTCACCGATATGTTCATCCCGGCGCTTCTGTCGGTCGGACTTGCATCCGTAAAAACAAAATTTGTCATCGGCGTCCTGTCCCTGATCCAGATTATCTATCTGACAGAGGTTGGAACGATTATTATCAAGAGTGAAATTCCGCTGAATTTCTGGAAACTGCTGGTGATCTTTTTGGAGAGAACCATCATTGCCATTCCGCTGATCGTGTTGTTTGCGAATATGATCGGGCTGTAAAAACAGAAGAAGAACAGATCCCCGATTTGGCATTTTCGTGCTGAATCGGGGATTTTTTCGCGTAAAAACGCAGGTAAAGGATTCGTAGATTGACAAAACGCCCCGTTTTCCCCTATTCTGAAACTGTAAAAACGCTCCGCCAGGAGTGCATTGATGCGGCGTACCGGAGAAAGAGATCGTTTTTCCTGAAAATACATGAGAAGCGGGATTCCATTCTTGCACCTCCAGCAGAAAAAGGCTATACTTATAGTATCAGCAGAAAAAGGAGGCCGCACAACATGGGACAGTTTTTGAACAGCAGAGAACCATACGATAAATACAAAACTGTTAAGAATGGGATTTATTTTGTGGATAAATCAGAACTGCTTGAAGAGCTGATTCCGGCGCTTGAGCAGGAGCAGCGATTTTTCTGTATCACCCGCCCAAGGCGCTTTGGTAAAACCGTTATGGCGAATATGATTGCGGCTTTCTTTGAAAGAACAGGAGAGCCGCCGCTGTTTGATGATCTGCAGATTGCAGAATATGCATCTTACAGGGAACAGACAGGACGGCATGATGTGATCTATCTTGATTTCAGTGAGATGCCGCGGGAGTGCCAGAACTATTCGGACTATATTTCCAGAATCCAGGATGGGCTGATCCGGGATCTGAAAGAGGCATATCCTGAGATTGGGATTGAAGAGCAGGCAGCCGTCTGGGATATTCTGTCCATGATTTTTAACCGGACAGGTCATAAATTTATTTTTGTCATGGACGAATGGGATGCTGTTTTTCATATGTCCTTTGTAACAGAGCGGGACAGAGAAAATTATCTTTTGTTTTTAAAACTCCTGTTAAAAGGACAGAGTTACGTAGAACTTGCCTATATGACGGGTGTTCTGCCGATTGCGAAATATTCGGATGGCTCCGAGCTGAACATGTTTCTGGAATACAACATGGCAACCCGGGTTCGTTTCAGTGAGTATTTTGGCTTTTCGGATGAAGAAGTTGATCTGTTGTACCAGCGGTACCTGGAACGCACGAAGAAGCCGCGGATTACCCGTGAAAACCTGCGGGAATGGTACGATGGTTACCACACGGCGGCGGGGGAGAGATTGTACAATCCCCGATCGGTGGTATGTGCACTGACAGACAATCAGCTTTCGAATTACTGGGTCAGCTCCGGAAAATATGATTCGATTTTTACGTATATTCAGTATAATGTAGATGAAATTCAAAATGATCTTGCCCTGCTGTTTGCAGGCGAAAAAATACCGTCAGGGATTCAGGAGTACGCGGCCACTGCACAGGAATTAAAGACAAAAGAAGAAATTTATTCTGCTATGGTTGTCTATGGACTTCTGACATACGATAATGGCATGGTGTTCATTCCAAATAAAGAACTGATGGGCAGTTATGCGGCGATGATGAAGAAAGAAAAATCGCTGGGATATGTATACCGTCTGGCAAATGTATCAACGCAGATGCTGCAGGCGACACTTGACGGAGATACTGAAACAATGGCACAAATCATTCAGTATGCACATAATACAGAAGTTCCGATTCTGTCTTATAACAATGAAACGGAGTTGTCTGCAATTGTAAATCTTGTTTATCTTGCAGCGAGGGATCAATATAGAGTAGAACGCGAAGATAAGGCTGGAAAAGGGTATGTAGATTTTATCTTTTATCCGGTTCGAAAAGAGCAGGATTGTATTATACTCGAACTGAAGGTAGATCATACGCCGGAAGAAGCGATTGCACAGATTAAAGAGAAAGAATACGCTTTGCGGTTTAAGGGAAAGATGGCAGAAACGGAAAGATATACGGGACGTGTTCTTGCGGTTGGAATCAGTTATGATAAAGAAACGAAGGAACATGCCTGCAAAATCGAAGAGCTGTGATGCTTTGCAGATATGTAAAATTGAAAAAACCTCCCATTTGTGATATGCTTTTTATGCATACTAAAACAAATGGGAGGTTTTTGCAAATGACAGAACAGGAAAGAATGAAACAGGGTTATCTTTGGGAAGATGATGAGGAGAACATGGCGCTGCAGGCGAGATGCAAAGGGCTGGTTCGAAAGTTCAATGAGATGCCGACGGAAGCAATGGAGGAGCGGGAGGCGCTGCTGCATGATATTTTTGGAGAAGTGGGAGAGCATGTATGGCTGAATTCTCCGCTGACCGTGTCGGTCGGCAAATATGTCAGCATTGGTTCCGGCACGTATGCCAACATGAACCTGACGCTGATCGACGACTGGAAAATTACGATCGGAAAAAATGTGCTGATCGGACCGAATGTGACGCTGTGTACGACGGGACACTCCATTCATCCGGAGCATCGCATGGACGGCATGTATTCCTTCCCGATCACCATCGGTGATAATGTATGGATCGGTGGAAATGTTATGGTGCTGCCGGGTGTTACGATTGGAGAGAATTCGGTGATTGGTGCGGGTTCTGTAGTAACGAAAGATATTCCGGCGAATGTCGTTGCGTTCGGTGCGCCGTGTAAGGTTTACCGGGAAATTAATGAACACGATGCAGAATATTATTTCGGTGACCATAGATTCGACGAGCAGCCGTCGAGAGAGTGATCGATATCCGGACGTTCACCCGCAGGAGTGAACTTGCGCCAAAATAATAATAGTAATTTTTATTATTTTCCTTGATTTTTTCTTCAACATCGGATAAAATAGAAACATAAGGTTCGGAAGTGGTTCCGGAGGAAGCAAAAACAAGATGGAAAGGATATGGATTTTTATGAAGATTACAGAGGATATTATCTACGCAGGAGTCAACGATCATCAGGTAGACCTGTTTGAGGGTCAGTACAAAGTGCCGAACGGCATGGCATACAATTCTTATGTGATTCTGGATGAGAAAACAGCCGTTATGGATACCGTGGACGGCAACTTTGCAGACGAGTGGCTGGCAAACGTGGCGAAAGCGCTTGACGGCAGAAAACCAGATTACCTGATCGTACAGCACATGGAGCCGGATCACTCTGCGAATGTCGAGAACTTCGTAAAACAGTATCCGGAGGCAACCGTCGTTGCCAATGCCAAAACATTTACCATGATGAAAAATTTCTTCCCGGAGATGGATCTCGCTGGAAAGAAACTCGAAGTAAAAGACGGTGAATCCCTCACGCTTGGAAAACACGTTCTGACGTTCGTGTTCGCTCCGATGGTACACTGGCCGGAAGTTATGGTGACATACGACAGCACCGATAAAGTGCTGTTCGCCGCAGACGGCTTCGGAAAATTCGGCGCACTTGACCGCGAGGAGCCATGGGATGATGAGGCACGCCGCTACTTCATCGGCATCGTCGGAAAATATGGCCCGCAGGTACAGAAACTCCTGAAAGTGGCAGGCACTCTCGATATCCAGAAAATCTGCTCACTGCACGGCCCGGTTCTGACCGAAAATCTTGGTCACTACATCGAGAAATACGATATCTGGTCATCCTACCGTCCGGAGGAAGAGGGCGTTGTTGTTGCCTATACATCCGTTTACGGCAATACGAAAAAAGCCGCAGAGCTGCTGGCTGACAAACTGAAAGAAAAAGGCTGCCCGAACGTCGTTGTTTACGATCTGGCAAGAGACGATATGTCCGCTGCCGTAGCAGATGCATTCCGCTACAGCAAGCTGGTTCTCGCAACCCTGACCTACAATGCAGGCATCTATCCGTTCATGCAGGATTTCATCAACCGCCTGACCGAGCGCAGTTTTCAGAACCGCACGATCGGTCTGATCGAGAACGGAAGCTGGGCACCGACCGCAGCAAAAGTGATGAAGGGAATGTTCGAGAAGAGCAAAAACATTACATGGACTGAGAACAATGTCAAAGTGATGTCTGCTGTGAAAGAAGAAAACGTAAAAGAGATCGAGGCACTGGCTGAAGAACTCTGCAAATAAGAAGAAGGAAGAAGCGCTCCGCTGGACTTTGGGAAAAGCAAAGACAGCGGAGCTTTTTCTGTTCTAAGGTGGTGAAATGGGTGCTGAACAAGACAGTAAATTGTATTTTAACTTAATAATATTCTGAAAATAATAAAATATAAAATAAGTTAAAAGAAAGTATTGACAAAACACGGAAGATGAGTTAATATAAGATCAACAAAAGAAAAGAGAACAAAAACAAAAAAGAAACATCAAAACGAAATCTAAGAAAGTAAGAGGTACAGTCCAATGGCATAGTTAATCTAAACATCAAAAAAATCTCTGAAGAGTTTACATAGAGAACCTAAAGGAGATGATTCCAATGAAAGGCAGAGGCCCATAGGGAAAAAATAAAAAGTAAAATAAAAAAATCCAGGAGGTACGGTCCAAAAGGAACATAACGAAATACCCCGAAATCAATGAAAGCAGCAGGTGTATAAAATGAAATTACTGGAAATTCATTAAAAGCCCGATCGAGAGAAAAAAGAATCGATCGGGCTTATCTTATGTCTGCAAAAAGCTGCCAAAGCAAAAGGCGCCGCCGCCCCCGGAAAAACGGGAGCGTACAGCGCCTTTCTTATATGGCAGTTATTTTAGCGATAGAAAACCTCGCCGAGCATCAGATCGCGTTTGAAGTCGCGGATCTTCGTGTCTTTATCAATATAGACAGCCTCAATACCCATCGCATTCGCCCAGTCACCCATCTGCTCTGCAGTCAGGTCGTAGGTGAAAGCGGTGTGATGTGCGCCGCCAGCCAGAATCCATGCCTCTGCGCCGGTATAGAGATCAGGTTCCGGAGTCCAGAAGTTTGTGGCAGTCGGAAGCTTCGGCATCGGTTTTTCATTCTTCTTGCACTCGACATCGTTGATGATCAGACGGAAGCGGTTGCCGAGATCAACAAGCGAAGTGGCAATGCCGTGGCCTGTTTTGGAAGTGAAGACAAGGCGTGCCGGATCCTCGCGGTCGCCCATGGAGAGCGGCTGGCACTTGATGCTGATCGGGCCGTCGGCGATGGACGGGCAGATCTCCAGCATGTGCGCTTCCAGAATCCCCTCTTTGCCGTGCACCAGATTGTAGGTGTAATCCTCGAGCATCGAAGTTCCCTTCGCGTCTTCCATACCTGCGGTCATCACCTTCATCAGGCGAACCATGGCGGCAACTTTCCAGTCACCTTCCGCGCCGAAGCCGTAGCCTTTTTCCATCAGACGCTGGATCGCCAGTCCCGGGAGCTGTTTTAAAGAACCGAGATCACCGAAGTGGGTAACGATCGCCTGATAATTTTTCTCCTGCAGGAACCGCTCAAATCCAAGCTCAATCTGTGCCTGAACAGCAACGTGTCTCTTGAACTCTTCCGGATCGCGTCCCTCGAGAAGAATGTTGTATTTGTCGTAATATTCGTCAACGAGTGCATTTGTATCGGACTGGGAAACAGCAGCGACGGACTCTGCAATCTCATTCACCGGATAAGCGTCAACCTCCCAGCCGAATTTGATCTGCGCCTCGACTTTATCACCCTCGGTAACGGCAACATTCCGCATGTTGTCGGCAACACGCATCACGCGGATGTGGCTGCTCTCGACAATACCGATGGCAGTGCGCATCCAGCTCGCAATTTTCTTTACGACAACCGGATCGGTCCAGTGTCCGACAACAACTTTGCGCTCGATGCGCATGCGGCTTACGATATGGCCGAATTCACGGTCACCGTGTGCGGACTGGTTTTCATTCATGAAATCCATATCGATCGAATCGTATGGAATCTCTTCATTAAACTGTGTATGCAGATGCAGCAGCGGTTTCCGGTACTCCTGCAGTCCAAGAATCCAGGATTTTGCCGGGGAGAACGTATGCATCCAGGTGATCACGCCCGCGCAGTTCTCATCGTTATTTGCCTCATTGAAGGTCTGGCGGATCAGAGCATTCGTGATCAGCGTCGGCTTCCAGACAATCTCATACGGCAGCAGCCCGGTCTTGTTCAGCTCATCCACAATCTGTTTCGCGTGCTGCGCAACCTTCGCAAGGCACTCATCTCCGTATAAATCCTGCGATCCCGTGCAGAACCAGAATTTGTAATCTTTACTTAAAAGCATCGTCGTATCCTCCTGAAAAAAATTGGTACAACAACGTTGTTGAAAATAATTGTATTTTGAAAAGGCCTTTTTCTTTCAAGAACTAGTGTAATACTTGTACGCATGTGTTTACGAGTTGTTTTTTTCGAATTGCTGGTTTTGACAGTCCGAATATGGTAGAATAAAAAACAGAAAAAACAAAAGGAGTGTCAGACAATGTATTACGTACCAGACGGAACCAAAATATGTGGTTATTATGAATGCAAAAAATGCGGAAACCGCTTTTTATCTCTCCAAACCATGGAGAAAATTCCATGCCCGGACTGCGAGGCGGAAGTAGATTATGAAATCGGCCCTGGCGAGTCGCTGGAGGATGTGCTGGATACAGCGGTGCTGCTGCAGAAGATTGAGGGCGAAGAGGAAGTTGAGAAGATGGATGCACTTCTTAGCCTTGCAATCACCGGCGGAGATTTTGACTGGATTTGATCATCGGAACAGGAAAAAATAGACAAAAAAACAGAAAAAGATTTTCGAATAACTAACAAAGTTGATGAAGAAAAAGAAAAAAGGATTGACTTTAAAAATGTAAGCGCTTAGAATATAACTATAAAATCTAAGCGCTTACAAAATACGCTAAGAAAAATAAGGAAAGAGGCAACCATATGAAAGTAACGATTTACGAAGTAGCAGAAGAAGCAGGACTTTCGATTGCCACAGTATCAAGATATATTAATAAAAAAGGTGGTATTTCTCCCAAAAGTGAGGCAAAAATTGTAGATGCCATTCAGAAACTGCATTATGTTCCGGCTGCGTCTGCGCAGAGCCTTGCACTTGGTCTTTCCGGAACGGTAGGAATTCAAATGGGAAAGCAGACGATGGAATCCCATTATTTTCATCAGTTTTTATCCGGTGTTTCCAAAGCAGTCATGAAAGAAGGTTTTGATCTTCTTCTGACACAGCTGGAAGGCGACAGCTTTTCCACATGCAACAGTATTCTGACAAGAAAAAAGATGGATGGAATCATTTTTCCTGGCGCAACGCCAAAAGAAGTGGAATACATGAAGCTGCTGGGTGAAAAAGAATTTCCATTTTGTTATGCAGGAGCTCGTTTTGAATGGGATCAAGAAGGAAAGAATGTCTATGGCGGCTATACAGCTTACCGCAGAGATATTATGGAATTGTTGATTCGAAAAGGTTGTAAAAAGATCTTATGGCTTGAGTTATATAAGACGAGTTTAAAAAGAACAGAAGATATTATCCGTAAGAGTTCCAGCCCGGAGGTATTTCTTCCGCTAATTGCAACGGAAGATATGTCTACCGACGAGATTTATCGTATGCTTTTTGAAAAATTTCAGGCGGAAGAGCATCCAGATGGTATCTTTTTTGAAAATCAAGAAATTGCAGGGTTTGTTTATGCGGTAGCAGGGGCTGCGGGACTGAGAATACCGGATGATATAAAAATGATTTCTTTAATTCATTCGAAGCAGCAGAATAATCTTTTTACGCCGAATTTGTCGGTAGTTTATCTGGATGCCTATCAGATGGGGTATCAGGCAGGACAAAAAATCTGTGCTCAAATACAGAAAAATACAATGGATCCAGCTTGGGATATGGTATCCTACGAAATATGGGAAAATGAAACACTATAATTCCACAAACAAGTAAAAAAGCAAGTGATTTCAACGTGCACAAAAGTCACTTGCTTTCTATAAAAACAAAAATCTAAGCGCTTACATTTAAGAAAAGGAGAAGAAAATGAAGAGTAAAAAAGCGATGGCAATGATTTTGACAGCAACAATGGGATTATCTTTGATGGCATGTGGAAGCAGCAGAGGAACAGGAGAAAAGGCAGACAGCACATCATCATCCAAAACAGCTTCTTCGGAAGCAGAAAAAAGCAGTGACGCGGAATTGAAAATCTGGATTGCAGGAACCGGAGATGCGACTAGCGATCAGACTTACCGTTCTATTTTTGACAGTTGGATTGCCGATGAGGCACCGGACAGTAGTTACGAGCTGAGCTTTATCAGCTGGGGTGAATATGCGACAAAACTGTCTGTGGCACTGGCAAGCGGCGAGGGACCGGATATTTTCATGAGTGGTTATGGAATGTTTGGCAGTTTCCAGGCGCAGGATTATATGCTGAATCTGTCGGAACACTTACCGGAGTCCTGGGACGGATATACAGACATTGGTGAGAATTTCCTCAATGCCGGAAAAGTGGACGGAGATATTTACGGACTGCTGGAGCCATCCACGAGAGTCTTTATGTATCGAAAAGACATTGCAGAACAGAACGGTGTGACAGAAGAAGATCTTCAGATTGATTCCCTGGAAGATCTGGAAAATCTGGCAAACAAAATGTGTGTGAAAGATCAGAATGGGAATCTGCAGATGTCCGGTCTGGAACTTATGACAACGGCAGGAGGCCCGAATGATCCGGCGCAGATTTTCTCCGTGATTTCCAGAAATGAAGATGTTTCCTATGGACTGTGGGACAGTGACGGAGCAGCATTTTTTAACAATGAAGCGGGAATTGCAGCAATGACATACATCAAAAATCTGTACGACGAAGGTGTCAGCCTTCCAAGTGAATCCGGTGATAATACAAACGGACTGGTATCCGGCCTTGCGGCAATGTCCATCACATCCGAGTCTGCTTATGGAACGGCAGATGCAGCTTTTCCGGGACAGATTGCGATCGCCCCAAGTTCTCTGAACTCTCTGCTGATCGGAAACTTCTTCTGCATCAATAAAGATACCAAATATGCAGATCAGGCGGTTGAGCTTCTGATTTACATGTTTAATGCAGATTCCTGCAAAAAGAAAGCAGAAGGCCTTGGCATGTACACCATGCGTGAATCACTGAAATCCTGGTATCAGGAAACCTTCCCGGAGATGGCAGCAGTTCCGGAATATTATGATCATTCTTATGCTTACAGTGATACCGCAATTCCGTATTTTAACGAAGCAATTACCATTTTCCGGAATTCTTCTGAGCTGATTATGGCATCCGATGCGGATATTACGGAGACCTTTGCGGACGCAGAAGCACAGTGGAATGCCCTGAAAGATCAGCAGTAAAACACAGGGCGTAGCAGTAGAAAAAAGGAAAGCTTGACAGCCGGCCATCTGACAGGAACGGAACTGCAAGGTACGAAAAAGAAAGCAGATCTGTTTCTGATACAGATGCCGGCGCAAGCGGAAAATAGCAGGAAAGATAGAATTTGGAGGTTGTACAGATGAAAAGAAAAACCTCGTTTCGGAGCGAGAAATCAGCATATTTGATGATTTTGCCAAGCTATTTGATTTTTCTGGTAATCATTCTGGTTCCGATCGGATGGACGTTTGGAATGTCTTTTACAGATTACAATTTTAAAACATTCCAGTTTGTGGGAATAAAAAATTATCTTGCGATTTTTAAAGATGAATTATTTTTGAAGTCGATTGTCAATACGATCTGGTACTCGGTGCTGACCATTGTGCCGTCGATGGTGTTATCGCTTCTTCTGGCAATCTTCTTAAATGCCAAAATTCCGGGACGGGGAATTTTCCGTACCTTCTTTTATCTGCCGCATATTTTATCCATGGTAGCGGTAGCGATGGCATGGAGTTATATGTATAATACGCAGGCGGGTATTATCAACAAGGCATTAAACGGGCTGGGAATCGCTTCCGTTGGCTGGCTGTCCGATGGAAAGATCGCGATGATTTCTGTCGCAATCATGTCTGTATGGGCATCTCTTGGATATTATACCCTGCTGAATCTTTCCGGACTGCAGAGTATTCCGGGGTATCTGTATGAAGCGGCGGCGATTGACGGAGCGACACCGATTCAGCAGTTCTTTTATATTACGGTTCCATCCCTTCGGCCGACGACATTTTTCATTTTTGTCATGGCATGCATTGCTTCTTTCGAAGTGTTTGGACAGGTATACATCATGACAAACGGAGGACCGCTGAACTCGACGACGACGATTGCCCATCAGGTTTATCTGAATGGCTTTCAGTATTATAAGATGGGATATGCATCCGCAGAAGCAATTATCCTGCTGGTGATTATTCTGGCCATTACAATTTTCAATATGAAATTTGGAGGAGGCAGCAACGATGAATAAAAAGAAAGCAATACGTTTTACAGCACTGGTGATCATTTCCATCATTTATCTTCTTCCGATTTTCTTCGTGATTCTGACGGCATTCAAAACCGATGCAGAAATCAGTCTGCAGAACTTTTCCTGGCTACCGGCAAAACTGGAGTGGTCCAATTTTGTGAATGCATGGGAAATGACAGACTGGATGCGGGCTTTTGCCAATTCTACGATCACAACGGTTGTTGTTATTTTTCTTGCAGTTCTGATTAATTCGATTGCCGGTTATGCTTTTGCACGGCTTCGTTTCCGCGGCAGCAATGTTCTGTTTGTCATTCTGCTGATGGGAATGATGATTCCGGCGCAGGCGATTGCGATTCCGCAGTTTATTATTGTAAAAAAACTGGGTCTTTATAATACTCTGGCGGCGATTATTATCTGCTTTTTATCAGCACCGATGGGTGTGTTCCTGAGCAAAACGTATTATACAACATTTCCAAAGGAACTGGATGAATCGGCAAAACTGGATGGATGTACACCAGTCACGACATATTTTCGGATCTATCTTCCGATGTCGGGAACCTTGTTTGCAACGCTGATTATCTTAAAAGGAGTGCAGGTATGGAATGATTTCTTCTATCCGCTGATTATGACATCTTCAGAAAAGCTGAAAACCGTACAGCTGGCTCTGCAGCTTTTCAAGGGTTCCACAACAACACATTATAACTGGCTGATGGCAGCGACCTTATTTACTTCTCTGCCAATGATTATTTTATACTTCTGCGCACAGAAATACTTTGTGGCAGGAATTCAGACAACAGGAATGAAAAACTAGGAGGAACAAATGTTATGAAAGTAATCATGGTGACATATGATTCCCTGAACAGACATATGCTTCCCAATTATGGCAATACCTGGGTAAAAGCACCGAATTTTGAACGGCTGGGTGAGCGGGCAGTTACCTTTACCAACAGCTACTGCGGATCTATGCCCTGCATGCCGGCGAGAAGAGAGCTGCATACGGGAAGATATAATTTTCTGCACCGTCCATGGGGGCCGCTGGAGCCATACGATGACTCGATGCCAGAGATTTTGAATCTGCATGGATACGAAACACATTTGGTATCGGATCATAGCCATTACTGGGAGGATGGCGGTGCGACCTATCATACGCGGTACGGAGCATGGGAGTGCAACCGTGGACAGGAAGGAGATCCATGGAAAACCATGATGTGTCCGCCCAAAATACCGGAGCATCTGGGAAGCCTTTGGGATCAGGATTGGGTAAACCGTCAGTTTATCCAGAAGATAGAAGATATGCCGCAGACGAAAACATTCCATCAGGGTCTGGAATTTCTGGATCTGAATCATGCGGAGGACAACTGGTTTCTTCATATAGAAACATTTGATCCGCATGAACCGTTTTATGCGATGCCGGAATTTAAAGAGTTGTATGAGAAAAATTATGACGGACCGTTGTTTGACTGGCCGCCATACCGTGAAGTGTCCGAGGAGGAAAAACCGTATGTGCAGCATGTAAGAAATATGTATGCAGCACTGCTTACCATGTGTGATCAGAGTCTCGGAAAGGTGCTGGATAAGATGGATGCTTATCATCTGTGGGATGACACACTTCTGATTGTCAATACCGATCATGGATTTTTTGTTGGAGAACATGATTACTGGGGAAAAGGTGCCGATGTATTTATGCGGGAAGAAGTTTCTCATACACCGCTGTTTATTTATGATCCCGTCTCGAAAAAAACAGGAAAGAACGATGCACTGGTGCAGACGATTGACCTGGCGCCCACAGTGCTGGCATTTTGCGGCATAGAAAAGACAAAGGATATGCAGGGTATTTCACTTCTGGATACCATACGAAATGGCGGAAAGGTACATGACAGCATTATCTATGGTATTTTCGGAGGACAGATTACCTGTATTTCTGGGCAGTATAAATATGTACTTTCGCCCAATCAGGAAAACTGGCCGCTGTACCATTACGTGTTGATGCCGACACATATGCGTGCCATGTATGCGCCGGAAGAGTTTGCCGATATGGAATTGTCGGAGCCATTTTCCTTCAGCAAGGGAATCCGGCTGATGAAGCTTCCGGATCGGAATTACGCCGGCGGAAATATGCCGAAAAAAGAAAAACGGAAAAATGCCGAGATGCAGAAAGTATATTCACATCAGCCATGGCCAGAACAGTGGAAAACGGTACTGTATGATCTGAAAGAAGATCCGAAGGAGAATCATCCGTTCCGAGATGAAAAGATTGAGGCGCCGATCCGGCAGGAAATGGTCCGGCTGATGCTGGAGAATGATGCACCGGCAGAGCAGTATGAGAGAATGGGACTTCAGAAAGAATACAGGGAGCAGAAATAAAAACTGTGATCCTGTTGGAAGGTGCAGATAAAGGAGCAGAATAACATTATGGCAGTCAGCAGAAAAGAAGAAAAAGATACCGCAAAGAAAAAACAACAACCAGACCCCAAAAAGGTTCTCTGGAAAATTTTCTGGTCGACACTGTATCTGAGTGCATTCACCTTTGGCGGCGGTTATGTCATTGTCACGCTGATGAAGGACAAATTTGTAGATCAATACCATTGGATCGAAGAGGAGGAGATGCTGGATCTGATAGCGATCGCACAGTCGTCGCCAGGAGCTGTCGCGGTAAATGGAGCCATTGTGGTTGGATATAAACTGCAGGGAATCACAGGAAGTCTTGTGGCAATTCTTGGAACGATTCTGCCCCCATTTGTGATTATTTCTGTGTTATCTGCGGCGTATCAGAGTCTGAAAGATCAGTTCATCATCAGCCAGCTGCTGCTTGGCATGCAGTCGGGCGTTGGGGCTGTCATTGCCAGTGTCGTGTGGGACATGGGATCTGATATTTTAAAAGAAAAAAAGGTGGATTCAATTCTGATCATGCTGGTTGCTTTCTTTGCCTCCTGTGTGCTTGGCATCAATGTCATCTGGATTGTGCTGGTCTGCATCGGAATTGGAATTTTAAAAACGGCGGTACAGTCTGTGCGGAAAAAAAGAGAGGAATGCAGAAAATGATTTACCTTCAGTTGTTTTTGAGCTTTTTACAAATCGGGGCATTCAGTTTTGGCGGCGGATATGCGGCGATGCCGCTGATTCAGGAACAGATAGTAGAGGTGCATCCCTGGCTTTCCGTAGGGGAATTTACGGATCTGATTACGTTATCGCAGATGACACCGGGACCAATTGCGGTCAATTCCGCTACGTTTGTGGGAATTAAATTGGCAGGGCTTCCGGGGGCAGCAGCGGCGACTTTGGGATGTATCCTGCCATCCTGCATTCTGGTAGTTCTTCTTGCCAAAATCTATCTGAAATACCGGAATGTGCAGGCATTTCAGAGCGTTCTTTCTGCTCTGCGCCCTGCCGTTGTTGCAATGATTGCAAATGCGGGAATTACGATTCTGATTTCTGCATTCTGGGGAGAAAATGGAATTTCTTCTATTAGAGAATTGTATCTGGATATGGTTCTGATTTTTGCAGCTGCCTGTTATCTTCTGAAAAGGAAGAAAGCAAATCCCATTCTGATTATGGTATCTGCAGGCGTAGTAAAGGCGGTGGAGAGCGGAATCCTGTATTATCTGTAAGAACACCAAAGAGAACATAGGAACAAGAGAGGATGGTATGGAATATGGAGAAAAAACGAAGTATCAGTGTGCTGCTGAAACCAGCTTCCGGCATGTGCAATATGCAGTGCGAATATTGTTTTTACTGCGATGAGATGCAGAAACGACAGCAGGAATCCTATGGCTTTATGAGTGAAGAAACGTTGAAGAATACCATCCGAAAAACGCTGGTGCATGCGGAGCAGGCGGCAGGTTATGCTTTTCAGGGAGGAGAACCGACCCTTCGCGGGATTGATTTTTTTCGAAAAGCTGTTCAGTTTCAAAAACAGTACAACAGGAACCATGTGGCAATTCAGAATGCATTTCAGACCAATGGTTATGCATTAAATGAAGAATGGTGCCGCTTTTTTAATGAGAATCATTTTCTGGTGGGAGTTTCTCTGGATGGAATTCCCAAAGTGCATGATCGGTATCGCCATGAAAAAAAAGGAGGGCCGACGTTTGCACGGATTGAGCGGTCACTGGAACTGCTGAAAAAGTATCAGGTGGATTTTAATATTCTGACGGTAGTGACTAAAGATACAGTAGAACAGATTGAGACGATCTATGCGTATTATCAGAAGAATAACTGGAAGTATCAGCAGTATATTGCCTGTCTGGATCCGGTGGGAGAAAAGAGAGGACAACAGGCGTATTCGCTGACACCGGAACTGTATGGGGAATTTCTGATCCGGCTTTTCCGGTTGTGGTATGCGGACTGGAAAAAAGGGAAAGCACCTTATATCCGTCAGTTTGACAATTACATTGGAATTCTTGCAGGGTACTGTCCGGAAGCATGCGAGCAGAGAGGAACCTGTGGAATTCAGAATGTAGTGGAGGCAGATGGCAGTGTTTATCCATGTGACTTTTATATGATGGATACTTATCGCCTTGGCAATTTCAACACAGACCGGCTGGAGCAGATCGACCAGAGGAGAGAAGAAATCGAATTTATAGAGCGATCCGCTCATCTGGAAGAAAAATGCAGCCAATGCCCGTATTTTTCTCTTTGCCGCGGAGGATGTCAGAGACATAGAGAGGTACAGGAAGGGAAGGAAACTTATCTGAATTACTTTTGCGAAGGATACAGGATGTTTTTTCAGACATGCGAGAAACAGTTAGAGGAAGTAGCAGCAGAAATTCGTGCACATGTTGTGTAAAACAGCGGTATCGTGATTTCGGCGGTCGCTCTGAAATTTTACAGAAATTGCCTGAAATTTTTCCGGGATTTTAAAAGAAAACCGCAGGATTTCAGAGGATCATGAGAATAATGTTCAGAAACGGGCGAAAAATCTTCTGCAAAATTGTGTAAAGTTGACAGAAATGATGTAAAAGACTGGAAATCATCAAAAAAATTTAAGGATTGACAAAAAGCGGGAATTCCGTTAGAATGTGCCTATGTTGAAAAACAACAGAGCAAAGTGAATAAAAACAAAAACGCAATGGGGCGGTTCAGATTATGAATCGCTCCATTTTAATTTCCTCATCATTAGCGTAAATTTCTCCCAAAAGCAGCTTTTAGAAAATCGGAAATTGCTCGGTTGTTTGAAACAAACTCCGTATAAGAAACGGAATCGCAAAGGCGCGGCACGAAAGAAAATTTCGAGCTGCGCTTTTTGGATTTCAGATCCAGGGAAAACAATTGAAAAATGTTCGCAAAGAGGCGGTCCGGAAGCAAAATTCCAGATCGCCTTTTCTATATCAAATTTTCTATTACAAAAAAAGAAACAGAAAGGAGGGAGCCCAGATGGCAGAGACAAAAATTCTATTCGACCGAAAACGTCTGATCCAGCTCATCGTCCCACTGATTGTGGAGCAGGTGCTGGCCGTCACCGTCGGCATGGCGGACATGGTGATGGTATCCGGTGCCGGTGAGACGGCTGTATCGGGAATCTCGCTTGTCAATACGATCTGCGTACTCCTGATCGTGGTCTTCACCTCCATGGCGAGCGGCGGTTCCGTCGTCGGAGCACAGTTCCTCGGGAGCGGCGATAAGAAAACCGCCTGTCACGCAGCCGAACAGCTCGTGATGATCTGCGGACTGATCGCCCTTGTGATCTGCGGCATCTCCTTTTTCGGAAACCGCTGGATCCTCCATCTCGTCTACGGATCGGTGGAAGAGCAGGTCATGACCTACGCGGTGGAATACTTCTTCATCACCTCGCTTTCGTTCCCGTTCCTCGGAATCTACAACGCCGGGGCGGCGCTCTTTCGGGTCATGGGAAACTCAAACATTTCGATGATCACTTCGATCGTGACGAACGGACTGAACATCATCGGAAACGCCGTTTTCGTTTACGGTTTCGGCATGGGAGTCGCAGGCGTTGCACTTTCCACCTTGATCTCGAGAGCCTTCGCAAGTATCGTGATTCTCGTCCTGCTGCATCAGCAAAAATACGACATCCACTGCACCAAATGGTTCCTGGTCGGATGGGACGGCGAGATGCTGAAAAAGATCTTCTCGATCGGCGTTCCGCAGGCACTGGAAAACAGCATGTTCCAGATCGGAAAGCTGCTGACCCAGAGCATGATCGCAGGCTTTGGAACAGCATCCATCGCGGCAAATGCCTGTGCAATGACCGTCGAGCAGCTCGCCTTCATGCCGGGCTCGGCGATGGGACTTGCGATGACAACCGTGGTTGGCCAGTGCGTCGGAGCCGGGGATTACAAACAGGCGCGAAGCTACACGAAAAAGCTGATCACCGGAGCCTACGCATTCCTAGTGGCACTGAATCTTATTCTCCTGGCAGCCGCCCCGCTGTTTGCCGGAGCATACAATCTCTCAGACAGTGCCTATCAGATGGCAGTAGTGGTCATCCGATACCACAGCATCTGCTGCATGATGATCTGGCCGCTGGCCTTCACCCTTCCGAATACGATGCGTTCCGCAGGCGATGCAAAGTTCACCATGAGCGTCAGCATCCTCTCGATGTGGTTCGTGCGAATCGCACTGGCATACCTCATCGGCGTTCATTTCAAAGTCGGACTTCTCGGTGTCTGGATTGCACAGACGCTCGACTGGGTTGTCCGCGCAGGGTTCTACATCGTTCGATATCTTGGCCATAAATGGGAAAACAAATCCGTTGTAAGACAGCAGGAAAAAGGAGGCGCGGCGTATGAATAAGAAAACATGTAACGTAGTCGTTTTTCAGGGAGACCCGGGAACCATCGATCTGACGTATGAGGAGATGGAAGCCGAGTGGATCAAAATGCTCCAGGAAGTACCGGAGATCGGAAGCTTCCGCATCATCCGGCAGGAAAAAAGATGGTACACCTTCGATGATTACAGCAGTCAGATCGGCGACGCTGATGCAGCCCTTGGCATCTGGGTGCACAAAGGAGTCGTCAATGAAAAACTCTTTGAAGCCCATCCGAATTTGAAATATATCGCCACCCTCGGTCATGGATTCGAAGCCTTCGATGTGGAGATGACAAGACGGCACGGCGTGACCGTCACCAACACGATTTATGGTGATGTCACCATTGCCCAGTACGCGATGGCACTTCTGATGAACATCTGCCACAACGTAACCGTACAGAGCGATTACACCAAAAACGGGTACTGGAAAGAAAAAGAAACGAATCCGCAGGCAGCCTACAACAAACTGTTCGTCCCGCAGATCGAGCTCTACCAGAAAACGATGGGGATTATCGGCCTGGGAGCCATCGGCCTCTGGACGGCGCGGATGGCGAAGGGCTTCGGCATGAAGGTGATTGCAAACAGCCGTCACAAAAAGACAGGCCCGCAGTACGACGGCATTGAGCAGGTCAGTATGGAAGAAATCTTCGAGCGGTCGGATGTGATCTCGATCCACTGTCCGCATACAAAAGAAACCGAGAAACTGCTGAACCGTGAAGCCTTCGCAAAAATGAAGGACGGCGTTATCATCATCAACACGGCGAGGGGCATCATCATCGATGAGGATGCACTTTTAGAGGCACTGGAATCGCGGAAGGTTTACATGGCGGGACTCGACGTTGTGGCAAATGAGCCGCCGCAGTACCAGATTCCGCTGATGCAGTCGCCGTACACTTTTATTACCTCGCATATCGCATGGCAGCCGAAATCGGCGAGACTCCGGGCGGTGGATCTGGCAGTGAAAAACCTGCGGTCCTATCTGGAAGGAATGCCGACGAGTGTTATCAATTAAAACGCTAGAAAGTCTGTTTTCAACAGATTTTTATAGAAATGCAGCAGACGGGAGGGAGTCATTATGAAAAAGTTGGAAATTGTGATTCGTCCGGAGAGCCTCGAAAGCCTTGAGACACTCCTCGAAGAGCAGAATGCAAATGGTATGATGATCACCAATATCCTGGGATATGGAAACCAGAAAGGATATCGGCAGATGTACCGGGGAGCAGAGATTGTGGCGAAAATGCTTCCGAAAATCAAAGTAGAAACCGTTGTGGAGGATGATAAAGTCGCGAAGATCGTCGACAATATCGTCAAGAATCTGGCAACCGGAAGCTACGGCGATGGAAAAATTTTCGTGTACGACGTGGAGGATGCGGTGCGTATCCGAACCGGCGAGCGCGGAGATCAGGCTCTTTAAAGAGAAGCAGGAAATGAGGAGGACATTATTATGGAAAACACACAGGTATTACTGAACATTGTATGGACCATGGTCGGAGCCTTTCTGGTGTACTTCATGCAGGCTGGATTTGCCATGGTAGAGACAGGATTCACAAGAGCAAAAAACTCCGGAAACATTCTGATGAAGAACATGATGGATTTCGTGCTCGGCTCGATTTTCTTCTTTATCTTCGGCTTCGGGCTGATGTTCGGAGGCAGCAACGCCTTTATCGGAACCTCCGGTTTCTTTAATCCGAAAGCATTAGCCGATGCAGACGGCATGTTTCATGATCTGCCGATCGGCGTATTCATGATTTTCCAGACTGTCTTCTGTGCGACTTCCGCAACCATCGTATCGGGAGCCATGGCAGAGAGAACGAAATTTATCTCCTATTTAATTTATTCTGCGGCAATCAGCATTTTCATTTACCCGATCACCGGACACTGGATCTGGGGCGGCGGCTGGTTAAGCCAGATCGGCTTCCATGATTTCGCCGGATCTACTGCAGTTCATATGGTCGGCGGCCTGTGTGCCCTTGCCGGTGCAAAAATGGTCGGACCGCGTATCGGAAAGTATACCAAAGAAGGAAATCCGGTCGCTATCCCGGGACACAACCTTCCACTCGGCACACTCGGTGTCTTCATCCTCTGGTTCTGCTGGTTCGGATTTAACTGTGGATCTACCACTGCTGCAACGTACAACCTCGGCGACATCGCCATGACCACAAACCTCGCAGCCGCAGCTGCAACCCTCGTTACCCTGATTGTGACCTGGGTAAGATATGGAAAACCAGATATCAGTATGACCATGAACGGCGCACTGGCCGGACTGGTAGCCATCACCGCAAGCTGTGATGTGGTAAATGATTACGAAGCACTGTTCATCGGAGCAGTCGCAGGTGTCGTTGTTGTATTCGCCGTTGAGTTTTTTGATAAAGTCGTAAAAATTGACGACCCGGTCGGCGCAATCAGCGTTCACGGCGTTTGCGGAGCACTTGGAACATTGTTCACCGGTATCTTTGGTGAGGGATGCAACTTCCTGACTCAGTTCATCGGATTCGTGGCAGTTGCAGCTTATACCCTGGTACTCGCCTTTATTCTGTTCTTCGTCCTCAAAAAGACCATCGGCCTTCGTGTAACCGAGAAAGAGGAAGTTGACGGACTCGATATGCATGAGCATGGATGCAGCGCTTACGCAAACTTCCACTTCCATAACGACAAATAAAAAGGTGGTGCGGATATGAAGAAACTGACGGTTATTGTCAAACCCGCAAACCGGGAGGATGTCATCGACATCATGGAATCGTGTGCCGTCTACGGCGCGATGGAAACCGACATCACAGGATACGGAAACCAGAAAGGCTACCGTGTGATGTACCGCGGAACCATGAGCGGCCCGAACGTGCTGATGAAATGCAAATTTGAGACCGTGGGCGATGATAAGACAATCGAAGTATTAAGAGGCTTCCTGGAAAAGAAGCTGTGTACCGGAAACATCGGAGACGGAAAGATTTTCGTTGAGAAAGTGGCAGACGTTATCCGAATCCGTACGGGACAGCACGGTGAGGAAGCATTGTAAAACAAAAATAAAACAGACTCATTGCGAAGGGGCAGCCAGAACAAAAAAAGTTCGGCTGCCTCTTCTATTATAAGAAACAAGCCGGAACGGGAGGAATGCTGCATGGTAAGATACATCATAAAACGTTTATTGGTCGGAGTGGTGACGATCTGGGCACTGATCACCATTACCTTTTTTCTGATCCGGATTATGCCGGGCAGCCCGTTCGAGGCGGATAATCTTTCCCAGAGCGCGATTGAACAGCTTGAATCGACGTACGGACTGGACGAGCCGATGTGGAAACAGTACATCCTTTACATGGAAAATCTGATGCACGGCGATCTCGGCATTTCCTATAAAAAGAACGTTTCCGTTAATACACTGATCGCAAGAGGATTTCCGTACACGTTGAGCATCGGACTTCTCTCCATCGCCGTGTCGGCGTTCATCGGTATTCTGATGGGCATCTGGATGGCGACGAGTAAGCGGCTGGCCGTCAAAAACACGCTGCTTGGAATTGCGACGCTGGGGGTCAGCATCCCGGGATTCGTCACAGCGATTCTGCTCATGATGATTTTCGGTGTCTGGTGGCCCGTTCTTCCGATCGTCGGTCTTGGATCCCCGGCGAACTACATTCTTCCGGTGGCGGCACAGTCGTTCGGACAGATCGCCTCGATCGCCAGGCTGACAAAGAGTACGTACTCCGAAGCGATCCAGATGGATTACGTGACGATGGCAAGAGCGAAGGGACTTAGCAACAATTACATCACCGTCCGTCACGTCCTCAAAAATGCGCTGATCCCGGTTGTCACGTATTTCGGACCGGCGATCGCATTCCTGATCACCGGAAGTTTCGTCGTCGAATCGATCTTTTCGATCCCCGGAATCGGACGTGAATTTACCAACGCCATCACCAACCGTGATTACACCGTAGTCCTCGGTTTTAGCGTATTCATCGGTGTGATCATCACCGTTGCCAACCTGGCGGTTGACATCATCTGTTCCCTCATTGACCCGAGAATCAAACTGACAAACTAGGAGGTGACTGTTATGGACTGGTTTTCACCTATAGATCCATCCAAAAAGAACAGCGAATTTATCGCCGTCGAGAGCAAAAGCTTCTGGAAGGCGGCGTGGGGAAGATTTAAGAAAAACCCGATGGCAGTTCTGGGACTTGTTGTCATCATCCTTCTGGCCGTCATTTCGATTTTCGGACCGATGATCAGCCCGTATGCATACGATGCGCAGGATGCCTCCAATCAGTACGCGGGATTTTCGGCACAGCACATTTTCGGAACCGACAAATTCGGACGCGATGTGTTCACAAGACTCTGCTACGGCGGCCGCATCAGTCTGGCGATCGGTTTCGGAGCAGCCGTCATCAACACTGTTTTAGGTGTCGTGATCGGTGGATTGTGCGGCTACATCGGTGGAAAATTCGACAACTTTGTGATGCGTATTGTGGATATCATCTACGCGATGCCGTCGATGATCTACGTTATCCTGATCATGATGGTCTTCGGATCGAATGTGCGGAGTATTCTGATCGGTATCTGTATTCCGGGCTGGATCGGCATGGCGCGGCAGGTAAGAGGCCAGCTGATTGCCTTAAAAGAGCAGGAGTTTTCGATGGCAGCACTCGTCATCGGAGCAAGCGATGCGAGAATCCTGTTCCGCCACCTTTTGATCAATGCGATCGGACCGATCATCGTTCAGGTGACCTTCCTTGTTCCAAACGCCATCTTCACAGAAGCATTCCTAAGTTTCATCGGAATCGGTATTTCCGCTCCGATGGCGAGCTGGGGCTCCATGGCACAGGATGCCAGACAGGTGCTCACGATGCATCCGGGACAGCTTCTTCTGCCGACCATCTGTATCTGTATCACCATTTTCTCCCTGAACTTCCTCGGCGAGGGAATCGGCGATGCCTTTAATCCAAAGAAAACCAGGGGGTGAAGCGTATGAGTTTACTCGAAATCAGCCATCTCACAACAAAATTTGAAACGCAGCAGGGAACGGTCAGCGCAGTCCGCGACGTTTCCTACCATCTGGAGGAAGGCGAGGTACTTGGAATCGTCGGAGAATCCGGCTCCGGAAAGAGCGTCGGAATGCTCACCTTAATGGGACTTCTGGCATCGAACGGAAGAGTCGAAGAGGGAGAGATCCTCTTTGATGGAGAAAACATCTCCCCGCCGCACACAAAAGACAGGAAGGAACGGCGGGCGTATGAGAAGAAAATGCAGCAGATCCGCGGAAACCGCATCGGCATGATTTTCCAGGACCCGATGACGTTTCTGAACCCGATTTTAAAGATCGGAACGCAGATGACAGAAGGAATCCGGAAACATCAGAAATGTTCGAAGCAGGAGGCAGAGGCAAAAGCGATTGAGCTGATGCGCAAAGTCGGCATTCCAAGCCCGGAAAAGCGGCTCGACCAGTATCCGTTTGAATTTTCCGGCGGCATGCGGCAGAGAATTATCATCGCGACGGCGCTGGCGTGTGATCCGAAACTGATCATTGCAGATGAGCCGACAACCGCACTCGATGTGACAGTGCAGGCGCAGATCCTGGAACTCTTAAAGAAACTGACGAAAGAGAATGGAACCTCCGTCATCATGATTACCCATGACCTCGGCGTTGTGGCTTCGATGTGTGACCGGATCGCGATCATGTATGCAGGACAGATCGTGGAGGAGGGAACCGTCGATGAGATTTTCTACGAACCGCATCATCCGTACACAAAAGGACTGCTGAACAGCATCAACAACTCAGCAAAAGACAACGACGAACCGCTCGTGCCGATTCCGGGAACACCGCCGGATCTTTTAAAACTTCCGAAGGGCTGTGCATTTATGAGCCGCTGTCCTTACACGATGAAGATCTGCGAGGTGCAGCAGTCCCCGGTAACGACGTACAGCGAAACCCACTGCTGCCGGTGCTGGCTGGAATGCATGGATGAGAAGTATATCAAAGTTTCCGGGGAGGAGGCGGCTGCCAATGAGTGAAAACGTACTGGAAGTAAAGAACCTGTGTAAATACTTTGATGTGAACCGCGGAATGAAAGGCGCACAGAAGGTCATCGCGGTGGACGGCATTTCGTTTGAGGTCAAAAAAGGAGAGACGTTCGGACTCGTCGGCGAATCCGGCTGCGGAAAGAGTACCCTGGGCCGCACGATTTTACGGATCTATGAGCCGACCAAGGGAGAAATCGTTTTCGAGGGAGAGGATATTTCAAAGCTGTCCCGGAAGAAGATGCTTCCGTACCGGCAGAAACTGCAGATGATTTTCCAGGACCCGTACGCATCGTTAAATCCCCGCTTTACCGTCGGTGAAATCATCGAGGAGCCGATGGTCATTCATCATATGTACGATGAGAAGAAACGGAAAGAACGGGTACAGGAATTATTGGAAACAGTTGGTTTAAAGCCCGACCACATCCGAAGGTATCCGCATGAATTTTCCGGAGGCCAGAGACAGCGAATCGGAATTGCGAGAACGCTGGCACTCGAACCTGACTTTATCGTCTGCGACGAGCCGATCTCGGCGCTCGACGTTTCGATCCAGGCACAGGTCATCAACCTGCTGGAGGATATTCAGAAAAAAGAGGGCATCAGCTATCTCTTTATCGCACACGATCTTGGCATGGTCAAACACATCAGCCACAGGATCGGCGTGATGTATCTGGGACACATGGTAGAAATCGGAGAATCCAACGAGGTCTACCGCCGTCCGCTTCATCCGTATTCGAAGGCACTGCTCTCCGCAGAGCCGATCCCGGACCCGAAAACCGCCAGAACCAGAAAACGAATTTTACTGGAAGGCGAAATTCCAAGTCCGATCCATCCGCCGAAAGGATGCCCGTTCCATACGAGATGTCCTTACGCAATGGAAGAATGCAGCCAGGCCCGTCCGGCGACGTATGAAATCGAGGACAGGAAAGTGGCTTGCTTCTTATATTCCCCGAGGTATCTGAGACAGAGGGAAGGTCTTGCGATCGAACCTTTGCTTCAGGGCAGAGCATAGCAACAACAGAGGAGGAGAACATTATGAGAAAATTGTGGAAAGCAACAGCGTCACTGGCAGCCGCCGTACTTCTTGCAGGATCTCTGGCAGGATGCGGAAGTTCCGGAGGTGGAAGCAGCAGTTCTTCCGGAGGAGGAAAGAGCAGCAGTTCGGATATGATCGTGACAACGATGTATACCGAATCGGGATCGCTTGACAGCGCAGGAGAGAGCGCCCTCTGGTGGTGGTCCTACGATGATGTCTGCATGGCGCCGATCATGGAAATGAAGGAGGACGGCTCCTGGGACTACATTCTGGCAGAGAGCGTCGATGTCAACGACGATATGACACAGTACACCGTCCATCTCCGCAGCGATGCAAAATGGAGCAACGGTGATGATGTGACAAGTGCAGATTTCAAAAACACCATTGTCCGTGCACTCGATCCGAACTGCAAGAGCGGTTATTCTTCGATGCTCTACCCGATCGAGGGAGCCGAGGAAATGTACAACGGCACCGGCGATGAGAGCGGTCTTGGCGTTGATACCAGTGATGACAAAACCATCGTATTCAACTTAAAAGAGCCATGTGCTTACTTTGAACAGCTCTTCGTTCTTCCGGTTTACATGCCGACCCATCACGAGCTCCAGACCGAGACAAACGGCGACTGGGCGATGGGAAATGATATGGACGCACTGGTCAGCTGCGGCCCGTACTATCTGGCAGAGTATGTACCGAACCAGTATTGTATTTACAAGAAAAATGAAAATTACGTTCAGGCAGACCGGATCAAGACCGATACGATCAAAAAGATGGTTATGGATGATACACAGTCCATCATCAACGCCTACAAATCCGGTGAGCTGAACTTTATCACCGCTGACTATACCGTCATGGATGAGTACAAAGACAGCGACGAGCTGATTACATCCGCAGCGATGACAAGCTATTACGTTCTATTTAATGTCAACGAAGCACCGTTTGATGATGTCCGTGTCCGCCAGGCATTCTCCATGGCAGTCAATCGTGATGAGGTAGCTTCCGCGTGCGGTTCTTCTTATGAAGCAAGCGACTTCTTTGTAGCAAAACATCTGAAATCTTCCGCAAGCGGCAAAGACTGGGCCGATGAAGTGGATGAAGATCCGATCGGCTACGACCCGGAGAAAGCAAAAGAACTGCTGGCAGAGGCAGGTTACCCGGACGGCGAAGGTTTCCCGGCCGTCACCTACAAATATCCAAGCCTCCAGCTCGACAGCGATATGGCACAGGCGCTGCAGGCACAGTGGAAGACAAACCTTGGTGTGGAAGTAGAACTTCAGGCAGAGGAGCAGCAGGTACAGGTAGCCGAGAGAAGATCCGGTGATTTCCAGATCGCCCGCATGAGATGGACCGCAGACTTTACCGACCCGTTCACCTTCCTCTCCATGTACCGTTCCAATGACAGCTACAACGACAACAATACCAATTGTCCGGAGTACGACGAACTGATGGCTCAGTCTAATGAGGAGAGCGATCCGACCGTCAGATTTGAGCTTCTGCATCAGGCAGAGAATGTATTGCTGAATGACTACTGCTTCGGCGTACCGGTGCTGAACTCTTCCAATATTTATCTGGTGAATACCAACATCACCAACTTTGAAATTGATCCATCCAGAAATATGATCCGTACCAAATATCTGGTATTAGGAGACAGCTCATCCGAATCCTGAGAACCGTAATTATATTACAACAGGCTCCGCAGAAATTTTCACAGATGTCTGCGGGGCCGTCACAGAAAGGAGCACAACACTATGAACTACGAAGCCCTGATGAAGAAACAACTGTTACACATGCCCGCATACCGGCTTCCGCCGCAGATCAGCGATATGATGAAGCAATACGGCGTCGATCACATCGAAAAAATGGCGGCGAATGAGAACGTGTTTGGTGTCTCCGATCATGTGAAGGAAGTGGTTGCCGCGGAGATGGAAAACATCTGCCGCTACCCCGGAGACCGGAACCAGGAGCTGTTTGAACAGATCGGAAAGAAATATGGCATCCCGTCCGACTGCGTGCAGATCAATGTAGGAGCCACCGGCGTGCTGAATGGAATTGCCGATACGTTTCTTGGCGTAGGTGATGAGATCGTCATGAGTTCCATCCCCTACATGCAGTACCCAATGATGGCGCTTCGAAACGGAGCAAAAAGTGTGATGGTTCCGGTGAAAGAGGGACTGCATCAGGATCTCGACGGCATGCTGGATGCCATCACGGAGAAAACAAAAATCGTGATCGTCTGCAACCCGGGAAATCCGACCGGTGTGGCGGAAAAATCGGCGGATATGGAGGCATTTATCCGAAAAGTACCGGAAAACGTTCTCGTTGTCATCGACGAGGCGTATCTCGATTTTGCAGAGACACCGGGATGCACCGAATCGATGATGAAGCTGATCCCGGAGAAAGACAATCTGATCGTGACGAAAACGTTTTCCAAAATCTACGCCATGGCTGGTATGCGTCTCGGTTTTGCAGCGGCGTGCCCGGAGCTTCTGGCAGCACTCGGAAGAGGCGGCACCGTACCGGGAGCCTGCCGCCTGGCGATTGTCGCAGCGATTGCAGCACTTGAAGATGAAGAGCATACCAGAAAATCGTACGAATTCAATTCCGCCGGAAGAGCCTATCTGATGACGGAGCTCCGCAGAATCGGATGCGAAGTGTACGATTCCGATACCAACTTTGTCTACTTCAAAACAGGATACAGTGTGACAGAACTCTACGATCTGCTGATGCAGAACGGCATTATGATCCGAAACTTTGATCTGAACCGTGTCAGCGTCGGCCGCCCGGAGGATAACGAGAAGTTTATCTCGATCGTGGAAGCATTTATGAAAGAGAAAGCAGAGAAAAAAGTTTCCTGAACAGAAAAACAGGTTTGAGAAACTTTAAGAGAAGAAGCCGCGAAAACAGGAGGGAATGGATATGGAAATAAATAAAATCATCAGTCATGCATTACAGAGTATGCCGCCGAGCAAACGGCAGAAAGCATTCGCAAAGGATACATCAAAGCTGATCCACATGGGATTGAACGAAAACAATTACGGCATGTCGCCGAAAGCAACGGCGGCGCTGGAAGAATCCATATCGGGCAGTCATTTTTACCCTGATTTTGCGGCAGCGCTTCTGAAACAGAAAGTGGCGGAGCTGTACGGCCTGCAGGCAGAAAACGTGCTGACCGGTGCCGGATCGAGTGCGATGATCGACATGATCGGACTGACCTTCCTGGACGAGGGAGATGAGGTGCTGTTTTCTGTCCCGACCTACGGCGCATTCGCGGATATGGCGTACCTGAACGGCGGCGTGCCGGTTTCCGTTCCGGTGACGGAGGAGCAGAAATTCAATCTTCCGGCGATGAAAGAAAAGATCGGGGAGAAGACGAAGATCGTGACTATCTGCAACCCGAACAATCCGACTGGAACCTATGTGCCGATCGGGGAGCTGGAAGCATTCGCGGATGAACTGCCGGACGACGTACTGCTGGTGATGGACGAGGCGTATATGGAGTTCGCCACCGAACCGGACTGCTGCAGCATGGTCGAGTACATGAAAGCGCACCCGGAAAAACCGATTCTGATTCTCCGTACCTTCTCGAAATATTATGCGATGGCCGGTCTCCGTGTCGGATATGCGCTGGGTTCTGAGGAGCTGATCGGCACGATGCGGAAATGTTCTGCTTCCTGGAACCTGAATGTCTGCGCACAGAAAGCGGCAGTGGCAGGCCTGGCGGATCAGGAATATTATCAGGAGCAGAAAGCAAAGATTGTGGAGGGAAGAGAGTACCTCGAAAAAGAGATGGCGGCACTTGGCTGCAAAGTCTATCCATCCCAGTCCAACTTCATCTACTTTGACACCGGAAAAGACCCGGCTTGGATCCAGGAGAAGTTGATGGACAAGGGCATCCGCATCGGCGCATTTGAGATGAGCCGCGTCAGTGTGGGAACGATGGAAGAATGTAAACGGTATATTAAAATGCTGAAAGAAATTTTGGACGAAGAGCAGTAAAAAAGGTTTTGCGGTGAACCTTTCAGGACGGAATTAATTAAAAAAAACATGATTTTTGCAAATTAGTGCTTGCCATTCCATAAAAATTGGAATATTATATGTGCAAACGCCTATAGATGAAATTCGATGTGATACATCCTGAAAGGGGAAAGAAAATATGCTTTTTAAAACATACCAGAAGATCACGACATTATTTAAAGAACATCATGGATATATGAGCTTCTCAGACCTCAGAGATCATCAGGTGACGGTACTGCAGCTTGCAGAAATGGAAGAAGAAGGAAGCCTGGAACGATTTGCACGCGGCTGGTACTGGTGCAAAGACTGTGGTTATGAAAAGCCGGAAGATTATCAATATATCGAAATTGCAAAAGTAAACCCACGTGCAGTTATCTGCATGGACAGCGCCGCATGGCTGGCAGGCATGCTAAAAGAAGAGCCGAAAACGATCGCGGTTGCCACAGCACGGACAGACCGAAAGAAAATGGATCTGGAAAATTTTGAAATCAGACGTTTTTATTTCCAGAATGCCGACCTTCCGGGCGAGGTCTGCGAGAAGAAGACGGAGTTCGGATCCTACAAATATTATTCTCCGAAGAGAACCTTCTGCGACTGCCTGCGCATGAACAACAAGATGCCGGAGGAGGTAAAAGAAGAAATCCTCACCTGGTGCCGCAAACAGAAGTATTCCAAAGAAGAGATGCTGGAATATGCGAACAAACTCCGCGCGGTGAAGAATATTGAGGAAGAGTACCAGAAGTAAAATTTCATATGGGTAAAAACGAAGAAGCTCCTGACGGAAGATCTCAGATCAGAAATTCCGCCGGGGGCTTTTCCTGATGTATCGGACGTTCACCCGCGTCATTTGCAAAAATCGCACAATATGAGAAGCAAAGAGCAATACTTGACTAGCCGGGCAGGGGTTCCTGACGATACAATAGAGACAGCAAAATTCGGGAGGTTATTACACATGAGCAAAGAGACGAGAGAGTATGCAAAACAACTGGTTTCGCAGATGACACTGGAAGAAAAAATGAGCCAGATGGTATACCAGTCGCCGGCAATCGAGCGGCTTGGCATTCCGGCGTACAACTGGTGGAATGAGGCGCTGCACGGCGTAGCGAGAGCCGGCGTGGCAACCGTATTCCCGCAGGCCATCGGTCTTGCGGCAACGTTTGACAAAGAGCTGCTGCAGGAGATCGGTGATGTTGTTTCCACCGAGGGACGCGCCAAATTCAACGAGTTTTCCAGAAAAGGCGACCGCGGCATCTACAAAGGCCTGACATTCTGGGCGCCGAACGTCAACATTTTCCGCGATCCGCGATGGGGCCGCGGCCACGAGACGTACGGCGAAGATCCGTATCTGACCGGAGAACTCGGCTGTGCCTATATCCGCGGCTTACAGGGACCGGACCCGGATCATCCGAAGGCAGCGGCATGCGCGAAACATTTCGCCGTCCACAGCGGCCCGGAGGCGATCCGCCATGAGTTTGATGCGAAAGTCAGCAAGCATGATTTATATGATACGTATCTGTATGCATTCAAGCGCTGCGTTAAAGATGCCAAAGTCGAGGCTGTCATGGGTGCTTACAACCGCGTCAACGGCGAACCGGCATGCGGAAGCAAAACGCTGCTGAAAGACATTCTGCGCGATGAGTTCGGCTTCGAAGGCCACGTTGTCTCCGACTGCTGGGCTGTCATGGATTTCCATACGCATCACAACGTGACAAAAACCGTAGAAGAGTCCGCGGCGCTTGCCGTCACCAACGGCTGTGATCTGAACTGCGGTTCTGCCTTTCTGCATTTGCCGAGAGCATACGAGCAGGGTCTGGTATCCGAGGAGGCAATCACGGCTGCGGTGGAGCGCCTGATGGAGATCCGCATCCGTCTCGGCATGATGAAAGAGTATCCGTCACCGTATGAGGATCTTTCTTACAATCTCGTCGAGTGCAGAGAACACGTTGACCTGGCGGTGGAAGCGGCGAAAAGAAGTATGGTTCTGCTGAAAAATGAGAATCACATGCTGCCGCTCGATGTGAAGAAAATCCGCAATATTGCAGTCATCGGACCGAACGCGAACTCAAGAGATGCGCTGGTCGGCAATTATCAGGGAACCTCATCCCGCTATATCACGCCGCTGGAGGGTATTCAGCAGTATGTCGGTGATGATGTGAGAGTGACGTATGCCGAGGGATGCCATCTGTATAAAGATAAAGTCGAGGGACTCGGAGAGGAGAAAGACCGCTTCAAGGAGGCCGTCATTGCAGCAGAGCACGCGGATGTTGTTGTCCTGTGTCTCGGTCTTGATGCGACGATCGAGGGCGAGGAAGGCGACACCGGAAACGAGTACGCAAGCGGCGACAAGCTGGGTCTCAATCTGCCGGGACTGCAGGAGGAACTGCTCGAGACGATCACGGCAGTCGGAAAGCCGGTGGTGCTGGTACTCTCCGCCGGAAGTGCCATCGATCTGTCCTGGGCTGAGGAGCATGTGCCTGCCATTTTGGACAGCTGGTATCCGGGCGCGCGCGGCGGAAAAGCCGTTGCAGAGGCATTGTTCGGTGATTACGCACCGAATGGAAAACTGCCGGTGACGTTCTATCAGGGAACGGAAAATCTGCCGGAGTTCACAGACTACAGCATGGCGGGGCGCACATACCGTTATACCGACAAAAATATTCTGTATCCGTTTGGATATGGACTGACGTACGGAACGATTTCCTACAGCGGAGCGAAAGCCGATCAGGAGAAGAGCGCGGTGCTCGACGATGTGACGGTGCGCACGAACGTGAAGAACGAGAGTGCATATCCGCTGCATGAGAGTGTGGAAGTTTATGTGAAATATAAAGACGCACAGCCGGGCGAGCCTGGTTTCCAGTTGAAGGGCATTGCGTGTGTCGAGCTGCAGCCGGGTGAGGAAAAAGAAGTTTCCGTGACGCTGCATGCGAGAGATTTTGCCGTCATCACCGAAGAAGGTGCATGCGTGGTACGGCCGGGCGAATATGAGATTTCGGTCGGCGGCCAGCAGCCGGGCGAACGGAGCCGTGCGCTGACGGGACGTGAGACAGAAATTCTGACCGTCAAAAAAGAAGGAAAGGAAGAGGAAACAGAGTATTAATATGAGTTCATTATGGTATACAAAACCGGCCGTCGAGTGGGAAGAAGCACTGCCGCTCGGCAATGGCCGTCTGGGTGCGATGGTATATGGAAAAACACGCGAAGAGCGGATTCAGGTCAATGAGGAGACGATCTGGTACGGCGGCTGGGAAGACCGCCTGAACCCGGATGCGCGGGAAAATCTGCCGAAGCTGCGCGAGCTGATCCGGCAGGGACGGATTTCGGAGGCAGAACGTCTGATCCGCCTCGCCTTTGTCTCGGGACCGGATGGGGAGAGAGGATATCAAACGCTCGGCGAGATTGAGCTGAACTTTCTGAATGATCCGGCGCAGGAGGAATGCACTTCGTACCGCCGCGAGCTCGATCTGGACTGCGCCGTCTGCTGCGTGCAGTATGAGAATGCAGAACAGGAGGCGTTTGAGCGCACCTGCTTTATTTCCCGGCCGGCGGACTGTATGGTACTCCATCTTCGCGCGCCGAAAGGGAAAGTCTCGGTCGAGGTGATGCTGAACCGTGCAAAATATTTTGACCGGACGAGCAAAGTCAACGATCATACGATTTATCTGAGCGGAAATCTTGGAAAAAATGCATCCGAGTTTGCCATGTGCCTGTCAGCGAAAGCAGAGGGCGGACGGGTGTATACCATGGGACATACGCTGGTGGTGGAAGAGGCCGATGAGGCGGTGCTGTACTTTGCGGCGGACAGTACGTTCCGCTGTGCAAAAGAGGAAGTCGCCGCATGGGAGCCGCGCGTGCAGGATGTGTTGGTGGAGCGCATCAGCGAGAAGCTGGAACGGGCGATGGCACAGGAGTATGAGACACTGCTTGCGGAGCATGAGAAGGATTACCGGAATTTTTACGACCGCGTGGAATTAACTCTGCCGGAGAAAGAGGAAAATACGGTACTTCCGACGGACGAGCGGCTGAAACGGGTCATCGACGGCGGAACAGATGAGGGACTGGCACAGATGCTGTTTGATTACGGACGGTATCTTCTGATTGAGTGCAGCCGGCCAGGCGATCTTCCGGCGACGCTGCAGGGCATCTGGAATAAGGATTTCATGGCGCCGTGGGACAGCAAGTATACGATCAACATCAACACGGAGATGAACTACTGGCCGGCGGAGGTCTGCGCGCTGCCGGAGTGCCATACGGCGCTCTTCGACCTGATCGGGCGGATGCGGGAACACGGACGGAGCATTGCGCGGCGGATGTATGGCTGCCGCGGTTTTATGGCGCATCACAATACCGATATCTACGGGGACTGCGCACCGCAGGATAACTGGATTCCGGCGACGGTGTGGGTTGTGGGAGCTGCCTGGCTCTGCACGCATCTGTGGATGCATTATTCCTACACGCAGGACAGGGAATTCTTAAAACAGGCGTATCCGGTGATGGCAGAAGCTGCGCTGTTTTTCGTGGATTTTCTGGAGGAGAAGGACGGATATCTTGTGACGAATCCGTCGCTGTCGCCGGAAAATGTCTACATTCTGCCGAACGGCGAGCAGGGCTGCTGCTGTATGGGCGCGACGATGGATATGGAGATTCTGCGCGAGTTGTTTACGGGATGCAAAAAGGCGGCGGAGATTCTCGGGGATGATGTAGATGCGGTGGAGATTCCGGATGTTTCGGATGTGCGGGAACTGCAGAAGGAGATCAACGCGGCACTTGAAAAACTGCCGCCGATCCGGATTGATTCCACGGGAAGAGTCATGGAATGGATGGAAGAGTACGAAGAGGCGGAGCCGGGACACCGCCATGTATCGCAGTTGTACGGCTTGTACCCGTCCGAGCAGATCACGATGGACGGAACACCGGAGCTTGCCGCGGCGGCCGCAGAAACCCTGCGCGTCCGCCTCGCCAACGGCGGCGGCCACACGGGCTGGAGCCGGGCGTGGATCATCAATTTCTATGCGAAGCTGTGGGACGGCGAGAAGGCATGGGACAACATCTGCCAGATGCTGGCGAAATCCACGTATGCCAATCTTTTCGACCGCCACCCGCCGTTCCAGATCGACGGAAATTTCGGCGTGACCGCGGCAATTGCACAGATGCTGGTGCAGAGCAGAGAACACAAAATTATTCTCCTCCCGGCACTGCCAAAGGCGTGGGATCACGGTGAGGTGAAAGGTCTGCGGCTGGTTGGAAATGCGGCGATTGCGCTTGCGTGGGAAGATGGAAAAATGACGCAGTGCGCGATCACGGCGGATCAGGCGTATGAAGGGGAAGTTGTGTATGGAGAGATCCATCGAGTGGTAAAACTGAAAAAAAGCGAGACGGTTGTGCTGGATGAGAAACTGCAGGTGAAGGCATAAGACGGACGCTTCGGAAGAAATAATAGAAAAATCCCTGTCAGACGGAGGCGTGTGATTCTGTCTGGCAGGGATTTTCGCTGTCTACGCGGAATGCTGTCAGCGATTGTTGGTTTCTTTATGGCTCAGATTCTTCAGACTTGTGAGGCGGCAAAATCTGCGGAATAGCAGCGAAAGAGTTCCCGGGTGTAGCGGCACATGTAGTCGGGAATACCGTCATAGGAGCCGGTTTCGAGCTTTGCGCAGGCGGCGCAGGTCTGGCAGATGCGGCGGAGGGAGCAGGAAGAGCAGTGAGGGCTTAAGGTGATTTTTTCGACGCCGCTCTGCAGCAACTCCCAGGCATTTGAAAAGCCCGTTTCGAAGACATCAATTTCCGGCTGCGACATCATCACACAGGGACGCATCTTCCCCTGCCAGCTGACCGTAAAAGAGGTGCGGCCCGCCTGACAGCGCATGTTCTGGAACCCAGGTTCCGGCGTGTCCGGGGTTTCTGCGGCGCGGGTTACGATGCTCTGCGCCAGCTGAAGATAGACTTCGGGATCGAGAGAAGCTTTTTCAAACTGAACCTTTCCCCGTGCGGCGTCCTCCGGAAGAAGACGGGACTGCTCACAAAACGCAGCGGCGCGCTCGCGCCTGGCGGGATACATGTAGGTGTCGATGTTGATCGGAGCGTCGAGCGAACGGGCGAGCGTCACCAGGGACTCCACATCCGTGCCGTTGCTTTGCACGAGACTGCCGTTTATTTTCACATCAAGTTTCCGCTCCCGCAACAGGCGGATTCCGCGCAGTGCCTTTTCAAACCCGTCTTCGTAATGGCAGAGATCGCGATAGGTTTCTTTCGACGTCCCATACAGCGTGATATTGATGCGCCGCGGCGGATATTGTGCAAAAAAGTCCGCCCAGCCTTCATCGATCAGAGTTCCGTTCGTGTTGATCGTCAGAATCATCCCCATGCTGCGAAGCTCGAGATACAGCGTTTTAAAATCCGGAAAGAGCAGAGGCTCGCCGCCGGTCAGAAGAAGGAAGAGCGTTCCGGCTTTCTGCATCTGGCGCGCCAGCGAAATCCATTCCGCGGCAGACCGCAGACGCCCCTGACACTCCATCTCCGGACGCGAGAGACGGACGTAGCACATGTCACAGTTCATATTACATAAGGGAAGAAGCTCGAGACTGCCGTTGATCGGGGTGTGGGAGCGGGCGGCTTTGGAGATCAGGAGTTTTTCGTAGGTGAGATTGTCCATGGGGGTCCTTTCTGTAAAGCTGTGGATATGGAAATACGGCCAACTTCTGGGGAGTTGACCGCATTTCGGGTGGTTTAGAAGATTTCTGTTTTCGTTGAAGAATGGGTGATCAGGAATGGTTTGGATGGTTGCTGTCAATATCGGTAATGACAAGACGACCGACATGAGAATAAGTACCGCTGTGATTATCTCCGTCATCGCTGTTCCAGGTTACGTAATAAATGCCAGTTTCTGCTTTATATCCTTTAATATTGTAAATTGGTCGATTTCGCTGAATCTGGTTTCCGATATATTCAAAACCACTTCCGGTAGACTCACTGAAAGAAATTTTCGCATCGTAACCACAGAGACCATGCACCATGCCCTTGTTGTCGGTGAAATAGCCGCTTTTTTCTCCATTATAATCATCAAATCGGTCTGTTCGTCCATTGGTCGTTCCATCACCCGGATACGCACACTGAATCGTCCCCGTGATGCAGGCGGCCACATACTCATTCGCCTCAAACAGTTCCCCAGTCACTTCCGGTCGTGTCCACTTCATTTTTTCCATATTTACTCCTCCTCTTTCAGAAACCCGAGCATTACGCTCTCGTTCATAAAATCATAAATATCCGATTCCAAAGATCTCGAATCGTCGTCATACCGTTCCTGCGCAGCCGCCACCGTCTCTTTCAACGTATGCGGCATCCGAAACAATTCCCACAAAAACCGCGAAGTCTCATTCAGCGTCATCATCCCATTAAAATGATCCGCACTCGCCCCCGTCGGCACAAGAATCGTTTCCCCGGCAATTTCTCTCAGTATGTAATCTTCATTGGCACAATAGCGCTTTTCCTCTGATAAAGCACGCTCCATTCCATCCTCCATCATCCCATCCCTCTTTCAAAAGTACAACGCCAGAAAAACAAGTAAAAAATAAAATATTACAGTTTTTATTACATCTAAAATTATAAAGAAACGGACGGTAATTGTCAAGGGAAAATTTGGTAAAAACACGCTTTACGATAGGCACTTTTTGTATGGATGAAAGGGGGCTTTCGTGATAAGATAGAAAAAGAAAATCAAACGGAGGTACGGACAATATGGGAAGCTATTTGAACCCCGGAAGTGATCTTTTTGAGATGGCGCTTCGGTCGCAGATTTTTGTGGACAAAAGCGGTCTGATAGAAAAAAACAAATCGCTGTGTGCGGACACTCCAGCGATATCTGTGCGTGAGCCGCCCGAGACGTTTCGGAAAGTCCATGGCGGCGGACATGCTGGCTGCTTATTATGACAGAAGTGTGGATACGGATGTACTGTTTGAAAAGCTGAAAATCAGCAGTACGGAGGATTACAGAAAGCATCTGAATCAGTACGATGTGATCAAAATCAATATGCAGGAATTTTTAAGTGCAACAAATGGAATTGACGAAATGCTGCGCATGCTGAACGACTACCTGATTTTTGATCTCAGAGAGCAGTACAGTCAGGTGCGTTTTCGTGATGAAAAGAATCTGGTGCAGGTAATGAAAGATGTGTACGCCAGCACGCGTCATTCCTTTGTGATTCTGATTGATGAGTGGGACTGCCTGTTCCGGGAATATCAGCAGGATCAGGACGCGCAGAAAAAATATCTGGATTTCCTGCGGTTCTGGCTGAAAGACAAAGAGTACATTGCACTGGCATACATGACAGGAATTCTGCCGGTCAAGAAATACGGTTCCCATTCCGCACTGAATATGTTCACCGAGTATTCCATGACAGATGCCGGAGATCTGGCAGAATACTTCGGTTTTACTGAGACGGAAGTGCAGGAATTGTGTGAGAGGTATACCATGAGTTTCGAAGAAGCGAGAGCCTGGTATAACGGATATCATCTGATTTCACATGAGGATGGAAACCGAAAAGTCTATTCCATGTACAGTCCGAAATCCGTTGTCGAAGCAATGCAGAGACGCAAGTTTGGAACATACTGGAATCAGACAGAAACGTACGAAGCACTGAAAGTCTATATCCAGATGAACATGGATGGATTGAAGGATGCCATAGTAGAAATGCTGGCGGGCGGAAGCATTCGAATCAATACAGGAACCTTCAGCAACGATATGACCACATTTGCCACCAGAGATGATGTCCTGACCCTGCTGGTACACTTAGGGTATCTGACATACGACAACGAAAAAGAAACCGTATCCATTCCAAATCGCGAAGTATCCCAGGAATACATCAACGCAATCAGCACAATGGACTGGACGGAAGTCATTCGCTCCGTCGAAGCATCGCGTACCCTATTGGAAACTGGTATGTGATGATTCGCTATCAGGATCGGAAAGAAGTGACAAAAACAGAAATGTAAAAGCGGATTTATTACAAGAAAAGAAGCAGTAGGTGGGTAAAATGTTAAAGGGAAGCATCCAGGAATGCCTAGCTTGGGGGCTGAAAAAGAGTGAGATAAGAGAACGAAAAACTGTATTGTTCTTACAGAGAAAAAGTTTGTGACTGTATTGTACAAAAATATGGCCACAAACTTTTTGTCATTCGTCCGAAAGATCAATATCAATAGCATCATTGGAGAAGATAGTATCCCATATAGCTTCTTCAATGGCCTGGAGACACTCGTCAGTATGCTTTTTGATGTCTTGTCCCCAGAAATGTACAACTGTATAGCCCAGAAATAGAAGTTTTTTATCGGTTTCAAAATCACGGGAACGGTTATGTTCAATTTTTTTGATCCAGTAATCTGGATTTTTGCCCTTTTCAAGACGAAGTTTCAGGATTTCCCAGTTTTTTCCATGAAAAAATTCACTGTCGCAAAAAATAGCAATCTTGTATTTAGTAAGAACAATATCAGGAGAGCCAGGTAAAGCTTTATAGTTTTTACGGTATCGGTATCCTTTGTGCCACAGAGCTTTCCTTAGTTGGATTTCAATGGAGGTATCTTTACTGTGGATTTTTCGCATATTTTTAGACACAATTTCGGGGTTACGAGACATAACTATTTTCACCACCTTTTGTATAAAGTATTTTAACAATTTAAATAAAAAGATACAAGTACCAATGTCTGCATAGGATGAAGTATTTGATTGACGATATAAATGTTATGCTTTATACTGATTAAGTAAAAGTTGATTAAATGAAGAGGTACCCGAAATGACGATTTCTGAACAAATCAAGGTGCTGTGTGTGAGATCAGATATCAGTGTGGCTGAACTTGCACGGCGAATAGGGACAACACCACAGAATTTTAATGGGAAAATGAAAAGAGAGAGTTTTACCATAGCTGAATTAGAAGATATAGCAGATGCGGTAAACAGTTCTTTTGAAAGAAAGTTCGTATTAAAAAACGGAGAGAAAGTTTAATGTATAAAAATATAAAACAGAATAATTATAGTAGATATGCTGCTAATAGAGATGTTATTTCTTTATTTTCTGGGGCAATGGGGTTAGATATTGGATTGGGAAAAGCAGGTTTAAATGTAGTGATTGGACAAGATTTTGACGCAGCATGCGTGAAAACGATGAAAGCTAATGGCCATAAGGTGTTGGGAGGAGATATTAGAGAAATACAACCACAACAACTGTTAGATATGACTGGTTTATCAGTGGGTGAGCCATTTTTGATTTGCGGGGGACCGCCATGCCAGCCTTTTTCAACTGCGGGAAAAAGATTGGGCATAAATGATCCAAGAGGAAGTTTGTTTATGGATTTTATTCGTATGATAGATTACATACGGCCTCGATTTTTTGTAATGGAAAACGTAAAAGGAATTATGTCGTCACCGTTAAAATATGTACCTTTATCGGAAAGAGATGAAAGTGACCCTGAACAAAAACTAGGTACAGTGCTTGATGTGATTTTATCTGAATTTGACAAATTAGGATATAAGACAGTATATGGGGTGCTTGATGCTGTAAACTATGGTGTTCCACAATTTAGAGAAAGATTTGTACTAATTGGAAGTCGTGATGATGAAAATATTTTTTTACCAATTCCAACACATTTTCAAATGCATCAAGATAAGAAATATCAGTGGCAAACTGTTGGAAGTGTAATAAAAGATTTGGAATTTGATTATGGAGAATGTGCAACATTAAGTGAAGAAAGACTGAAATTTTTAAAAATGGTTCCAGAAGGTGGCAACTGGAGAGATTTACCGGAGGACATTATTCCAATTGCAATGGGTGGTGCATATAAATCAGGAGGAGGAAAGGTTGGATTTTATAGAAGATTATCGTATGAACAGCCTTCGCCAACAGTAGTTACTTCTCCGGTTCAGAAGGCGACCATGATGTGTCATCCGACGCAGAATAGACCGTTAAGTGTAAAAGAATATGCAAGGATTCAACAATTTCCTGATGACTGGGTATTTACTGGAACAACAGCAGCAAAATATCGTCAGATTGGGAATGCAGTTCCGGTAGGATTAGCTGAAGCAATTGGGAAAACGGTACTTTCTGTAGCTGATAATACGGCTGTTGTTCAAACAAAACGTTTTAGAGGGACAAATGTGCATAATAAGATTAGAAATGCAATAGAATTGGGAGGAAGTTTATATGCCGTTAAATAATTCATATGATGAACAGGCGGTGATTCAGGCAATCGCATCTGCATTGGAAACATTTTATGGAACGTTAATTGAAAAGATAGATGGATTAAACATCCAGAAAGTAATGAAACGTAAAAATCCGTATTTATATCGTGCAAAAGCTATGCAGAGTGCAACTGAAATTGTGGATTCGGTACTTACCGCATTTGTAAGTTCCAGTGAAGAAACTATTTTTGGCAATTGCTTTTTTGAACCAATTGCTATTGCAGCGAGTGGTGGAAACAAGGCTTTGGCAGAAGGCATTGACATTATGATTCAAAACAATGAGACAAATACAATTTCAGCAATAGCTGTTAAAAGTGGGCCGTCTGTATTTAATGCAGACAGTAAGAAAAGACAGGAGCAGAATTTTACGGCTGCTTCTAAATTGGCACAGCAAGCAAAAGCAAGATATGAAGCTTATATTGGATATTGTTATGGTAAAAAGAAAGAATCTGGAAGAGGAAAGCCTAAAATGTATCAGGAATTGGCTGGAAAACGTTTTTGGGCAGAATTAACAGGAGATGAAGATTTTTATATAAAGATTATTGGATACATGGGAACTATGCCAGAGAAATATGTTGCCGATTATAAAGAAAGCTATAACAGAGCAGCCAATAGACTGGTTAGAGAGTTTGCGAATAGTTTCTGCCAAGACGACGGAAGTATTGATTGGAAGAAATTAGTAGAATTTAATTCGGGAGATTAAAATGTCAATTGAAGTTTTTTCTTTCTTCTCTGGACTAGGTTTCATGGATTTAGGATTCGAAGAAGCGGGGTTTGATATAGCGTTCGTTAATGAATATAACCATAATTTTATACAAGCATATCAGTATGCTAGAAGAAATAGACTACACTCCCCACGTTATGGATATTATGAAGGAAGCATAGAAGAATTTCTAAATGATAGGGCTTCGCACCTTGAAAATTCAATATTTCAGCTAACAAAATAGTGATTTATGC
>CAVLAW010000003.1:0-47805 GCA_963661155.1 Tidjanibacter massiliensis
CATCAAAGATCACACAACACGACACGTGAAAAGGAGAGAGAAGCATGAAGAAAAAAGTTTTAGCAGGTGTTCTTGCAGCAGTCATGGCGTTTTCCATGGCAGCGTGCGGCAGCTCAGGATCTGGTTCAAATTCTGGTTCATCCGCAGCTTCCGGAAGCACAGCATCCAATGACGAAGGCGATCCATATACCGTAACACTGGTACTGCAGGGCAGCCAGCAGCAGGATGAGGAAAGAATCGAGGAAAAAATCAATGAGATTCTGGAGCCGGCATTAAATGCAAAACTGGATATCGTTGTTCTTCCGTGGGCAAGTGCAACACAGCAGTTACAGTTAATGCTTTCCGGTGATGAGAAAATCGACCTTCTGTACACCAATGCAACAACAGCTGTACAGTACATGCATTCCGGACAGATCATGGATATGTCTGAACTGATCGACAATTACGGAACAAACCTGAAGGATATCTATGGCGAGGATATCGTAAAATCCAACAACGTTGACGGATTCGTATACGGTGTTCCGAATCAGCTCGAGCGAGGCAGTATCCCGGCAATCTTCATGAGAAAAGACCTGGTAGAAAAATACAACATCAACACCGATGACATCAAAGAGCCGCAGGATATGGAAAAAGTATTTGAAACCGTACAGGCAGGCGAGCCTGATATGACTATGCTGTATTCCATCAACGAAGGTGACACTCCGCTGACCCGTCTGTTCCGCGGAGATTCCCTTGGTGATGCCAATTACTGCGGCGTTCTGATGGATCAGGTAAACAGCACAACCGTAGAAAACTTCTTCGCAACCGACTGGTTCAAAGATACCACAACAATGCTGTATGACTGGTACAAGAAAGGTTACATCAGCCAGGATGCCGGAACAAACACAGAAAACTGGAGAACGGTATGCAAAGCAGGAAACCTGTTCTCCCTGTTCTTCTCTTATCATCCAGGTACTCCGGTTGAGTTCCAGAGTTCTAGCGGATATGAGTTTGAGATCGTTCCGTTCTATGACGCACCGATCATCAACTCTTCTTCTTACAGCAATATTATCTTCTCTGTAGCACAGAACTCCGAGAATCCGGACAAAGCAATGCAGGTTCTCGATTACATCTACGGCAGCCCGGAGGTTATGAACCTTCTGAACTGGGGCGAAGAGGGAACGGACTACGTAGTAGAAGACGAAGAAAACGGAATCATCAACTATCCGGACGGCGTAACAGCAGACAACGTAGGTTACAGCTTCAACTGTGGATGGGAGCTTCCGAACCAGTTCATCGCATACAAATGGGATGGATCTGACCCGCAGCTCTGGGACAAGATGGCAGACTTCAACGCTTCCGGTAAAGAATCCAAAGCACTTGGATTTGTCTTTGACAACAGCAACTACACCAATCAGGTAGCAGCTCTGTCCAACGTTGTAAAACAGTACAGCGGCGCACTTTACAGCGGTTCCGGTGATCCGGAAGAACTGATTCCGCAGTTCCTCGAAGCACTGGATGATGCAGGAATCAACGATGTCATTGCTGCAAAACAGGAGCAGCTGGATGCATTCCTTGCAAATAAATAATTTGTAAACAGACACAGCCGGGGTGAGAAAGAAAAAGCCGGTGTGAAACAGTAACCGAAAGCTCCACTCTTCACAAAAAGATGTGGAGCTTTCGCTGTAAAAGAACATAGTAAAACAGCCTTATAAAAGGAGAAACGCTTTATGAAAAAAGCAGAGGTTAAAAAAGGAAAAAAGAAAAACGCGCTGAAAGAATATTGGCCGCTTTATCTGATGATGGTTCCGGCACTTCTGTATCTGCTGATCAATAACTACCTTCCGATGGCAGGTATGGTGATCGCATTTAAGAAGCTGAATTTTGCCAAAGGTATCTGGGCAAGCCCGTGGGCAGGACTCGACAACTTCAAATTCCTGTTCTCTTCCAAGGACGCATGGATCATCACAAGAAACACACTGTTGTACAACGTTGCATTTATCATCGTAAACATGGTAGTCGGCATTGCGATTGCAATTCTGATCACAGAGGTAAAAAACAAAAAACTCAAAAAACTGTATCAGAGTGCAATCCTTCTTCCGTTCCTGATGTCCATGGTTATCTTAAGCTACATCGTATACGCACTGTTAAGTGCAGAAAACGGTCTTGTCAACAACTCGATCCTTCCGTTCTTCCACATTGATCCGATTCAGTGGTACCAGAAACCGAAATACTGGCCGGCGATCCTGATCATCGCGAACTGCTGGAAAGGCGTAGGATACGGATGTCTGATCTACATCGCATCCCTGATCGGTATTGATCCTTCTTATTATGAGGCTGCAAGACTGGACGGCGCAAGCAAATGGCAGGAGATCACGAAAATCACGCTGCCGTGCCTCGTTCCGACGATCATCACCTTACTGCTCCTCAGCATCGGAAGAATTTTCTACTCCGATTTCGGTCTGTTCTATCAGGTACCAATGAACTCCGGTGTCCTGTTCCCGACCACAAACGTCATCGATACGTATGTATACCGTGCCCTGATTGAACAGGGAAATATCAGTATGTCATCTGCTGCTGGTGTATATCAGTCACTGGTTGGCTTCTGTGTCGTAATGTTCAGTAACTGGATTGTCCGCAAAGTAGACAAAGACCAGGCATTATTCTAGGAGGGTGGAATCATGACAAATTCAAAAAAAGCAAAACGTTTCCAGTTCTGGATTAATGTGGTACTCATTATCGTTACACTGTCCATTGTACTGCCGTTCTTACTCGTATTTATTTCATCACTGACCGACGAAAACACACTGATCCGCAACGGATATTCGTTCTTCCCGGAGAAATTCAGCTTTTATGCTTACTCCTACATTATCCGTCAGGGCCAGAAAATCCTGCGTGCATATGGAGTTACCATTTTTGTAACGATCGTAGGTACCGCAGCGAACCTTGCCATGTCTTCCCTTCTGGCATATCCGCTGTCCATTAAGAAACTGCCGTACCGCAGAGGAATCACTTTCTTTGTATTCTTCACGATGCTGTTCAACGGCGGACTGGTACCGACCTACCTGATGTATGTAAATTACTTCCATATCAAAAACACGATCTGGGCATTGATTGTTCCGGGATTTCTGTTAAGTGCAAACAACGTGCTGATGATCCGAAGCTATTTTAGCACCAGCATTCCGGATGCGCTGTTTGAGGCAGCAAAAATCGACGGCGCCGGCTACATGAAGATTTTCACCAGCATCACCCTTCCGCTTGGAAAACCGATTCTGGTAACGATGGGTCTGTTTTCTGCACTTGCCTATTGGAATGACTGGACAAATGGTTTATACTATCTGTCAGGAAATGAAGGTCAGAAACTTTACAGTATCCAGAACCTGCTGAATCAGATGATCACCGATATTCAGTATCTGACAAGCGGAAAAGTAACCGGAAATATCGGCTCGGAGGTAGCAAAACTGCCGACAACCTCGATTCGTATGGCGATCGCATTCATTGCGATGCTGCCGCTGTTTATCATCTATCCGTTCCTGCAGAAATACTTCGCAGAAGGTATTACACTTGGTGCGGTAAAAGGTTGATTTACGCGCAGAAATGAACAAAGAGAAATATTTCACGTTTCTAACATAAAACCACAGAAACAGTACAGACTCATGAAAACATGAGGTGTACTGTTTTCTGTTGCATTGCATCCGAAGGACCCTGCCAGTGGCAGGGTCTGTAGGTGGCTTTCGGCGTTTTTAAAGGTGATGGTGTGTGTAAAGTATTCTGACTATAAAAACAGGAAAAAGGAGACGAATTCATGTATATTTCGAATACGAAAAAGAGAAGAAAAACGACGATTGCACAGCAAAGCCGCTACCTGCTGTGCATGCTGCTTGCAATACTCCTGTTTTTTCTGGGGGGGGGTATACTGATTTTAAACCGGACCCAACAGCAGGTGTATGAACAGATGGAAGAACTTTCGACCCTGTATACGGATGAGCTGGATAACCGCTTCCTTCGTATCAGCCGAAATCTGTTCGCTACAATCATGGACAGTTCCAACCCGGATTCTTCTTTCTGGAAATATATGGATCTGATGGAGAAAGACCAGTATACGGAATATATTATTACACAGCTTCGAAATAACTATGTATCTGCTGCATGGGATTTTGGTACAGACTACAATATTTTCCTTTATACAAAAAGTGACGAAAACTTATATCAGTTGAGTATTCCGTCTACAGGTCTTTATACGATCAACCCCTATTTAAAGGAATCCATCAGACGCCGGGTCAAAAGTCTGGATCATCAGACCTATACGATCAAGAAGAAATGGACGGTAATGCGTCAGGGCAATGATGTTTACATGTTCAAAGTAGCACAGAGCAAGGGCGTCGGGCTTGGCTGTTATGTCAATCTGAAGACAATCCTGGAACCGTTTTCCAGTCTGTCTCTGGGAAAGAGCGGCTATGTCAGTCTCGTCCGGCAGAATGGAGAGAACATTGGAACTCTGACAGAGCAGGGAATCATAACCGACACTTCCAAAATTGATACCAGTGATTATACCTTCCGCCAGGAACTCTCCCAGGCACCGTTCGAGATCCGGATCAAAATTTCCTGGACAGGCGTTCTGAATCTGATGACGGGAAGTGTTTTCGCGCTTCTCGGCGTCGCCTTTTTAATGGTCATTGCCGGTGCGATGCTGCTGTTTCATCTCCAGAGAAGAATTCTTCAGCCGGTCAGCCTGTTTACGGAAAATCTTCAGAAATACGATAATGGCGATTACACGTTTGAGATGTCCGAGGGCAATCTGGTAGAACTGGAACAGATCGACGACAAGTTCCGCAACATGATTCATCAGATCCGGCGGTTGAAAATCACGCTGTATGAGCAGGAACTGGAAAAACAGAAGATCGAGATGGACTACCTGAAAAGTCAGATCCGCCCGCACTTTTACATGAACTGCCTGAACTTCATCTACAGTATGATCGATTTTGGACAGTACGACAACGCAAAGTCGATGAGCCGCATTACCTCCGATTATCTTGGGTACATTTTCCGAAATACAAGCGAGATGGTGCCGGTGACGGCAGAGATGAATCACTGTGAGAACTATCTTAAAATTCTGCTGCTGCGTTATCCGGAAAAATTTACCTATTATTTCGAAGTGCATGAGGAAGTCGAGGACGCAGTGATCTTCCCGTTCCTGATTCAGGTCTTCGTGGAGAACGCAGCGAAGCATGCGCTGACGCTGGAAAAGATTCCGCTGATTTCCGTGACCGTTTACCCGGAGGATCGTGGAGAAGAGAAGTATGTCAACATTTATATTTCGGATACCGGAAATGGTTTCCCGAAGGAGACACTTCAGAGACTGCAGACGGGAGAAGATATTTCAGAAAACGGAAAACACATTGGAATTGAAAACTGTCTGAAGCGGTTCCATTATTACTATGGAGATAAAAGGGAGATCCATTTCGACAACAGTCCGCTCGGCGGCGCAATTGTAGATATTCATATTCCATACTGGACAGGAGAGAAAAAAGATGAAGTTATTACTCGTGGATGATGAAGAGTACGTGATTGAGAGTATCAAAAGAAATCTGAATCTTGAGGATACGGGTGTGAGCGAGGTTTACACCGCATTCTCGGTACAGCAGGCACAGAATATCATGCAGATGGTGGACATTGATATCGTCATCAGCGATATTGTGATGCCGGGCGGAACGGGATTCGATTTCGTGGAATGGGTGCGGGAGCAGGAGCTGAAGGTTCAGGTCATTTTCCTGACCAGCTATGCGGAGTTCGATTATGCGAGAAGAGCCATTCAGCTCAACAGCGTCGACTATCTGCTGAAGCCGATTGATTTTGGAAAGCTGAAAGAGGCAGTGCAGCGTGCGGCGGAATCCGTTTCCAAGGAGAAGAAAATACAGGATCTCCGAAAACAGAGTATCAAGTGGAATCAGAATAAAAAAATTCTGCAGCAGGATATCTGGAAAAATGTGCTGAAAGATGGTTTTTCCGAAGAAAAATTCTGTGAGACGGCAGCACAGCGCCAGCTTCCTTACGGGCCGGGACATTATTTCCGTCTGATCAGCCTGATGCCGGAATTAAAGAGCAGCAAGCGGGAAATGTGGGATACCGCTACGATGGAATTTGTGATTGAAAATGTGCTGTCGGAGCTGTACGAGGAGACGGATATTGCGGTGGACACCGTGTTTTATCAGGAGCCGGGGATTTACTGGATTGTCATGCAGTCAAGAGAAAGAACATTCCCTGAGGACGGTGAGAGGGATCGTGAAATTCTGCACCGGTTTGCTGCGTGGATGAATGAAAAAATTTACCCGGATCTGTGGTGCGGCGTTGGTTATTGGGAACGTGTGGAAAAGATGCAGGAGCAGAGCCGGGATCTGCAGAAGATGCGGGAGAGCAGTCTTTCGGTGTGGAATGAAGTGCTGTTCCTCTCGGGATTTCAGGCACCGAAGACGAATTATGAAAATAAGGAGCTGGACGTCTGGAAGGTATTGCTTTCGGAGGAAAAGCCGGATGAGCTGCTGGAACGTCTCCGGAAATATCTCGAACGGACGGAGCAGGAGGGCATGATTACGAGGGAGTTTCTTGTCGCACTTAGAACCGATCTGACGCAGGTCGTTTACGCATGGCTTTCTGACCGGGAGATCAAGGCGTATGCACTGTTTTCGGATGGTGAGATGGAGAAGCTGCACCGGAATTCCCTCTATGGAAGAGACGAAATGATGGAATATGCAAAAGTGCTGGTTCAGAAAGCAGTCCAGTACAAACAGTATATCAACAAGTCGGATTCGGTCACCAGCCAGGTGTGCGCTTACATTGATGCGCATTATCAGGAGGAAATCCACCGGGAGGAACTCGGAGAGCTTGTCTTTCTGAATACGGACTATCTGTCCCGGATTTTCAAAAAAGAAAAGGGAATTTCCATCAGCAACTATATTATTCAGAAGAGAGTGGAAGAAGCGAAGAAACTTCTGACGCAGAGCTCGCTGCCGATCAACACGGTGTCTTTGTATGTGGGATACAGCAATTTTTCTTATTTTACCAAGATGTTCAAAGAGAATACCGGATATGCGCCGCTGGAATACCGGAGAAATTTCAGTGAAAAGAAGTAAGCTGCGGATGCTTTGAAAGTCAGAAAAGTGAAAGAAAAAAGTCTGTACAGGTGATATTTTTTTCAAAGATGCCATGGTAAAATTTCTGCATAAGATTCTGAAAAACGGATGAGCAAAAACAGGGTATGGAGGAGAAACAATGACCGAGCAGAAATTAAAAGAGCTTCTGGCAGATATGACGCTGGAAGAAAAAGTAAACCAGATGAGTCAGGTGGTGGGTGCGTTTTTTAATAAAGACATGGACATCACCGCGATGGGACCGATGGCGGAGAAAGGCTTTACACCGGAGAATGTGGCGCTTTCGGGATCTATCTTAGGTTCGATGGGCGCTGAGACGTTAAAGAAAATCCAGAAGGATTTCGTGGAGCAGCATCCGCATCACATTCCGATGCTGTTTATGCTGGATGTCATCAATGGCTTCAAGACCATTTTCCCAATTCCGCTGGGACAGGGCGCAACGTTTGAGCCGGAGCTGTCGGAAAAATGTGCGACAGTCGCAGCAAAAGAAGCAGCCGTTTCCGGCCTTCATGTAACCTTCGCACCGATGACCGATCTCGTCCGCGATGCGAGATGGGGCCGTGTCATGGAGTCCACCGGTGAGGATCCGTATCTGAACAGCCTGTTCTGCGCAGGAATGGTGCGCGGATTCCAGGGCGATGATCTGAAAGAGCCGTACAAAATTGCTTCCTGTGTGAAACATTTCGCAGGTTACGGTGCGCCGACGGCCGGAAGAGATTACAACACCGTTGAACTCTCCGAGCATACGTTCCGCGATTTCTATCTGCCGTCCTACAAGGCAGGCATCGACGCGGGAGCAGCGATGGTGATGACTTCGTTCAATACTGTCAACGGCGTTCCGGCAACGGGAAATAAAAAACTGATGCGCGGCATTCTGCGCGATGAAATGGGATTCGACGGCGTTCTGATTTCTGACTGGGCAGCGATCGAGGAGATTATCTACCACGGCTACTGCGCAGACCGCGAGGAGGCAGCGATCCGCTCCGCCGAAGCAGGCGTTGATATCGATATGATGACCGGCATTTACTGCGAGAATCTCTGCCGTCTCGTCAAAGAGGGCAAAATTTCCGAGGATCTGATCGATGAATCCTGCATGCGCATTCTGGAACTGAAAAACAAACTGGGGCTGTTTGAGAACCCATATAAAGACGCAGATGAGACGAAAGAGAAAGAAATCATTCTCTGCAAAGAGCACCGTGATCTGGCAAGAGAGGCGGCAAGAAAATCGTTTGTTCTGCTGAAAAACGAAGAGAAGATTCTGCCGCTCGACAAAAAGAAAAAGATTGCCTGGGTCGGACCGTATGTCCACAGCAGAAACCTGATGGGCTCCTGGTCCTTCATCGGCGATGCCGAAGATGTAACGAATCTGGAAGAAGCGGTAAAAGCACAGGCTGATACAAAGAACATGAGCTTCCATCCGGGATCCCCGATTCTCGGATCTGCCATCCGCCTGGAGGGCTTCGGCGAGGCGATGGAGCAGTCCCATACATTGGAGGAAGAGGAGGCTATGCTTCTCGAAGCAGTCTGCGCTGCAAAAGAGGCAGACGTTGTTGTCCTCGCGATCGGTGAGGACCGCCTGCAGTCCGGCGAGGCAACCAGCAACGCAAACATCCGCATTCCGGAAATCCAGCAGAAGCTGCTCGACCGCGTTTCGGAAGTCAATGAAAACATTGTCGTTGTCCTCTTCAACGGCCGCCCGCTCGACCTGCGCGATGTCGTATCGAAAGCAAAAGCCGTCCTCGAAGTATGGATGCCGGGAACCGAAGGTGCGAATGCCATCGCAGACGTTGTATTCGGCGCATACGCTCCGAGCGGCAGACTGACCATGAGCTTCCCGTACTCCGTAGGCCAGGTGCCGGTTCACTACAACGAGTATTCCACCGGAAGACCACACGTACCGGGCAAGGATAAAGACCGTTTCCGCTCCAAATACCTCGACATCCCGAACGCACCGCTGTTCCCGTTTGGATATGGCCTTGGCTACACGACTTTTGAAATTTCTGATGTGACACTGGACAAAGCAGAGTTTGGCATGGAGGACGAAATCAAAGCCTCCGTAACCGTGAAAAACACCGGCGACACAGCAGGAACCGAAACCGTACAGCTCTACATCCACGACGTAGCCGCATCCGTGGTACGCCCGGTCAAAGAGCTGAAAGATTTCCGCAAAGTAACCCTCCAGCCGGGAGAAGAGCAGACGGTAACATTTACCATCACCGAAAAAGAACTCCGATTCCTGACAGAGAATGAGCGCGTGGAAAGCGAAAACGGCGCCTTCGAAGTATTTATTGGAAGCGACAGCACGACGGAGAATAAGGCGGAGTTTGTGCTGAAAAAATAAAAATACATAAGAAATAATAAAACGTCAGTCTTATGCAGATGCTGCCATTTCCGGGCATATCTGGATAAGGCTGGCGTTTTTTCCTCTTGCGGGAATCCTTTTTTGCGTTATACTGGAACCATACATGCATATCGGGAGGGGGATTTTACAAACAATGGAAAAGAAAAACCGAAGTGTTTTCCGCCGTCTGTACGTGCTGTTCGGGGTGAGCATGCTGGTGATTTATATCAGTCTGACGGCTGTATTTTTACTGTATGCACAGAAGCAGCGGGAAAATGTTGTGGAGGAGCTGCAGAACCGGGTGTATCACAATACGCAGATGATGGAGCAGCAGTTTGAGACGATTCAGAAGCTGGAGCAGAATCTGATTACGGACAGCCGTCTGCAGTCGCTGGCGTACGATGATGCGTTGAATGTATACGAACGTTCGCAGCTGATCCGTTCCCTGCAGTCACATATTCAGGAGCTGTGTGCGGCGAACAGCAGTATCGAGAAAATTGTGATCGTGTTTCCGAAAGAGAGCCGGGAAATCAGCACGGAGACGGGGTGGGGCGTGAAAACGTACACAGCGCTGGACCGAAAGGGCAATGATCTTGCGAGTACGCTGGTGTATCAGCGGCGGAAGCTATATATGGAGCTGCTGTATCCGCTGACCTACTCCACAGACGAGGAGTACCGCCCGGATTGCGGTGTGATCATCACGCTTTCCCAGAGCTATTTCCGGGAAATTCTGGAGGCACTCGGCGGAGGGGATACCGGAGCGTTTCTGGCGCTGGAACAGAAAAGCGGAGTTCCTGGTGTGATTCTGCAGACCGATGCGGAGGCCAGTCAGATTTTTCAGGACTGGAAGAAACAGAATCCGACAGTCGATGCGGCAGACGACAGTGAGCCGGATACGGAACAGGAAAGTCTTCGGAGCAATGGAACAAAATATATGCTGGTGCGGCGGCAGTTTCCGGACTACGGTGTGACAGTCGGTGCATACTGCAGCGAGAGAGCTGTGGGCGGGGCATCTGCCTGGGCGCTGGCGATTATGGGAATCGTGCTGCTTTGCATTACCATTCTGTTCTTCGCTATTTTATACCAGACAAACAATGCTGTCAGCAGACCGCTGCATGAAGTGGTCAACGCGTTTGGAAAAGTGGAGGAGGGCAATCTCGATGTCTGGATTTATCACGAACCACATGATGAGTTCGGTTATATCTACGCGGCGTTCAACCGCATGGTACAGAGAATTACCAAGCTGATGGAAAATGTCCGGGAACAGAGCCGTCTGCTGCAGAACGCCGAGCTGATTCAACTGCAGTCGCAGATCAACCCGCATTTTCTGTACAACAGCTTTTACCTGATCCGCATTATGGCAAAGAATGAAGATTACGATCAGATCACCCAGTTCGTCACTTCGCTGGCGAAATATTATCGCTTCATCAACAAAGAAGTGAACCAGAACATTCCGCTGCAGCGTGAGGTTGAGCATATGCAGAATTACATCGACATTCAGCAGATGCGTTTCGGCGATAAAATTGTGGTGGAACACGAGGCGCTGCCCGCAGGTGTGAGCGAATATCGTGTGCCGAAGCTAATCCTGCAGCCGATCGTGGAAAATGCATACAACTACGGAATGAAAGACATCCTTGAGAATGGAAAAATCTGGATTCATTATGTGAAAACAGAGACACAGCTCGAGATCTGGATCGAAGACAACGGCGAAGGCGGAACGGAAGAACACCTGAAAGAAATGCAGGAAAACATCCGCGATTACGAAGGACGCGCGGCGGGTCATGCATTGTCGAATATCGAGCGGAGACTGAAACTCGCCTACGGAGACAGCAGCGGGCTTGCGGCACAGAAAAGCGAGCTGGGAGGAGTCGCGATGGTGCTGCGGCTGGATCTCACGAAAACACTGGAATAAAAATTTCCCAGAAGAAAAGTCAATTTTTGCAGGAGAAGATCAAGAATGGAATATTGTTGATCTTCTCCTGTTTTTTTATACTTAAGATACGATAGCCGGAATCTGCACGAGGCAGAGCGGCAGTAAAACAGGAGGTAAATTTATGTGGGATAAAGCAGTGTGGCTTGGGGTGCCGCGGGAAGAAATTGAGGAGAAAAAAATTTATCAGGGGGATATGAACGGACGGTTCGCGTGGTATCGTCTGGAATTTGATCTGGAGGAGACCGGAACTCTGACGGTGGATCTCTCAGCCAATTCCCGATACCGTCTCTGGATCAATGAACAGCCAGTGCTCTCGGGTCCGTGCCGGAGCAGCGAGTTCTGCCAGTATTATGAGACGGTGGATGTCAGTTCGTATCTGAAAAAAGGAAAAAAAGTATGCACCGCACAGGTTCTGCTCTGCGACAGCATGTATGGAACGGGCCGGCCGGACGATAACCGTGCACCGCTGCATAGTGTTGCGACACTTCCGGCGGGACACCGGTTTGCCATGGAGGGTGCCGTCAGAAAAGAAAACGGGGAAGTGCTTGCCGACCTTACGACAGGAACCGCCGACTGGCGTGTCTGGCTCGACAACACCTGGTATCTGATCAAAGAGCCGCATGTCAACGGAAACATGGGTGCGCTGACCGAAAAAATCGATTTCCGAAAAACAGAGAGCAGCTATAAGAAACTGAATTACGAAACCGGAAACTGGAGAAAAGCCGCGCCGCTGGAAGAAGTAAAAACGGGATTTGAGATGATGTTCGGCATTTTAAAAACGTTCCGCATGGAGGAGCGTCCGATTCCGTTGCTGTACGAGACGGAGGGCATGCTGGAAAAAGAACTCGGAACGCCGGTGTTTGGAGATGAGGAAAAAATCGAGGTACAACCGGGCGAACACTGTGAACTTCTTTTTGACGGCGACGCCGTGTTCAACGCTTACTTCCGTTACCAGATCGAAGGCGGAAAGGATGCGCAGATCAAATTTATATACTTTGAAAAATTTACCCGCGGCGTCGACGAGGTAAAACGCGATGACTACAAAAACGGTGAGATCGGAAAAAATGGACAGGAGGACACGATTGTTTTAAGCGGCGGCAGTCTCGTATACGAGCCGTTCTGGTACCGGACGATGCGTTTCCTGAAAATTGAAATTGACGCGAAAAAAGAGACGGTATGCTTTTACCGTCCGCGATTCCGAAAAACAGGCTATCCGCTGCATTCCTCGACCTGGGTATCCTCCTCGGAGAGCTGGGTGGAGCAGGTCTATCAGATGTGCGTCCGCACACTCGAGAGCTGTATGATGGAAACCTACATGGACTGCCCGTTCTGGGAGCAGATGCAGTATCCGATGGACACCCGTCTGCAGGCATTGTTTACGTACAGCTGCAGCACGGACACGCTGCTTGCAAAAAAGGCACTGCGTGATTTCCATGAATCCATGCTGCCGGACGGCCTGATCCAGGGAAGAGCGCCGAGCAATCCAAAGCAGATTATATCAACGTTCTCTCTCTATTACATTTTTATGATTCAGGAATATTATGAGCGCACCGGCGATGTGGAAGTGCTGAAACGGTACCGCGCCGACGTCGACCAGATTCTCGAATATTACGACCGCCATATCGGACCGCAGGGGCTGGTGGAAAATCTCGGTTTCTGGGATTTTGTAGACTGGCAGGAGCAGTGGAATCCGACGTTTGGCCGGCCGGGTGCAGTGAAGAACGGTCCGTCGACGATTATCAATCTGATGTATGCCCTTGCGTTGGAAACGGGCGCAAAAATCTGTGCGGAAAGCGGAAGAACTGCGCTGGAAGAAGAGTATAAATCCCGCCAGCAGACCATTCTGCATCAGATTGAAGCGCTTTGCTGGGATGAAACGCGCGGCATGTACCGTGAGGGCCCGTCCTATCCGGAGTTCAGCCAGCACGCGCAGAGCTGGGCCGTCCTGAATCATCTGAGAGAGGGAACGGACGCGGCAGAGCTGATGCGGAAAACTTTTGAAGAAAAGGATGTTCTCCGCTGCTATTTCTCCACCTGCTATGAGCTGTTCCGCGCCTGCGAGGAGGCGGACTGTTACGAACTTACCAGTCAGCAGATGGAATGGTGGAGGCATCTTCTGGACGAACACTGCACCACCTGCCCGGAGACACCGTCCAATTCGAGAAGCGAGTGCCACGCATGGAGCGCGCTGCCGATGTACGAGCTGATCTGCGTGATGGCAGGCATCCGCCAGAAAACAGGAAAGGCAGATGAAATCATCGTAAAGCCGCACCTTGGCGCCCTGCCGGATCTCGAAGGAGAAGCGGTATCCGAGCGCGGAGCAGTGGCATTTTCCTATCGAAAAGAAGGAGAAGAGACACAGTACCGCCTGAAACTGCCGGAGGGATTAACCGGAATCCTTGTGACAGAAACCGGAGAAACGATTGCCCTGCACGGAGGAGAAAACGTGATCCGAAGTTGACCATTTTTTGATAAAAAATTGCAACAGGTCAATTTTTGACACGGTAAATCAAGATTGTTTCATTGTTGATCGGACGTTCGCGCGGTATACTGCGTTTAGAAAGCAAAGGAAAAATGCTTCAGGGGTGAAGCAAAAACAGGAGGGTACAATATGAAACGAAAAATTGCGTTACTGTTAACAGCGGTCATGGTGACCGGAATGTTCGCGGGCTGCGGAAGCAGCCAAAGCAGCTCCGGCAGCACAGGCGGATCATCCACCGCAATGGCATCTTCACTGGAGAATGCCGATCCGGATTTCAAGTATGATGAACCGGTCACACTGTCTTCCTTCTTCGAAATTTCCCCGACGATTATGTCCGATTTCGATCAGGAAACTGTAGTAAACAGCCTTTATTACCAGAGACTGAAAGAGCGCACCAACATTTCCATCGACTGGAAATGGTTCGCAGCCAACACGACAGATGACTCCGTACAGAAAAAGAGCGTAGCCATCGCATCCGGTGATATCCCTGATTTCATGATCGTCAACAGTTCCCAGCTCGCACTGCTTGCAAAGAGTGATCTGATCAACCGCGATATCGGAAAAATCTTTGATGCATATGCAAGTGATACCTTAATGGACTGGACAACCGGAGAGGGCGATGCGGCGCTGGAATCCGCAAGAGATAAAGGCGAGATCATCGCAATTCCGCTGGTGGATTCTTCGATCGATCTTGCTGATGTATTGTGGATCCGACGGGACTGGCTCGAAAAACTGGGTCTGGAAATGCCGAAAACGATGGAAGATCTATATAATGTCATGATTGCTTTCCGAGACCAGGATCCGGATGGAAACGGAGAGAACGATACTCTTGGAATGGTATTCCACAACAATTTCTTATCCGCAGGACTTGGCGATGCGACAGGTGTATTCAATGGATTCGGTGCTTATCCGGAACAGTGGATTGATGACGGAAGCGGAAAACTGGAATACGGCGTGGCAGATGCAGATGCGAATAAAGAAGCACTTAACTATCTTGCCAAAATGTATCAGGAAGGTTTGATTGAGCAGGATTTCTCATCGAACGATGAGACAAAAGGAACCGAACCAGCCGCAGCAGGAAAAGCAGGTATCCAGTATGGACAGATGTGGAATGCAAACTGGCCGCTGAATGCAACCGTTCAAAACGATCCAGATGCAGACTGGGTAGCCATCCAGATGCCGACCGTTGATGGAAGCCAGATTCATCCGCAGATCAGCCTGAAATTAAGCGGTTACGTTGTAGTCAGCAAGAAATGTGAGCATCCGGAAGCAGTTGTCAGAATGTTGAATTTCTGGTGTGATGCGTGGTCTGGTGATGAATACAATGATTATCTTATAAAAGACGGTTCCGGTGCAACACAGTTCCCAATTCACTGGGTAATGCTGAAAACTTTCTATCCACTGAAAAATGTGAATAATCATCTGAATGTTGTCGAGGCGCTGGAAACAGGAGATGAGTCCAAATTGAATGCAGAGCAGATGGTAAGCTATGAGGACTGCAAGAAATATCTCTCCGGCGATACAGCAGAGAGCTATGGAGGTATGAAGATTTTCGGAAACGATATGTCATCCCTTGGGGTAATCAACGAATATCGTGAGGCAGACGCATTCATGATGAACGCATTTACCGGTGCTCCGACAGAGACTATGGGACAGAAACTGTCCACAGTTAATGACAAGATCATGGAATATTACACAAAGGTCATTATGGGAATTGAAACCACAGATACCTATGACGACTTCCTTGATGAAATCAATGCGCTCGGACTGGAAAAAATGACAGAAGAAGTCAACGAGTGGAACGCAAACAGAGAATAAAATGAAAAACAGGCGGGGAGTGGAGAATTGGGGCTTCACTCCCCGAATTAAAAAGAAAACAACGTAATCGAAACGTGAATACGGGGAAGGATTTTGTATGAAACAGAAAAAAGGGAAAGGGATCCAAAACTTAAAAAGAGAATGGCCGCTGCACGTGATGCTGATTCCGGCTGTCATTCTGCTTCTCATTTTTTCCTATCTTCCGATGGTAGGAATTGTCATTGCATTTCAGGATTTTGTTCCATCCGGCGGAATGAGAGGATTCTTCACATCCGCATGGGTAGGACTGGACAACTTTAAATACGTATTTGAAATGAAAGATTTCCGCCAGGTTATGATCAATACACTGGTGATCGCAATTCTGAAAATTATCGCAGGAATCATCGTTCCGCTGATCCTTGCATTACTGTTAAATGAAGTAAGAAACAAACACTTCAAAAAAGCAACACAGACACTGATCTATATTCCATACTTTCTGTCATGGGTTGTTCTTGGCGGTATCCTGGTCGACATTCTTTCTCCGACCGATGGTATTGTCAATACGTTCCTCGGCCTTTTCGGACATGAGCCGGTTTACTTCCTCGGCAGTCTGAAAACCATTCGTGGAACCTTAATCGTTTCTGAAGTCTGGAAAAACTGCGGCTACAACATGGTTATTTTCCTTGCAGCACTGACCGGCATCGACCAGAGCCAGTACGAAGCAGCGAAAGTGGACGGAGCAGGATATTTCAAACAGATGCTTTACATCACACTTCCTGGAATCTTACCGCAGATCGTTCTGGTAACCGTTCTTGGAATGGGCAACATCTTAAATGCAGGCTTCGATCAGATCTTCAACCTGTACAGCCCGATCGTCTATGAAAAAGCAGACATTCTTGATACCTTCGTTTACCGTCTTGGTATGGTAAACCTGCAGTACAGCGTATCTACCGCAGTCGGCCTGTTCAAATCCGTGATCTCGTTTATTCTGATCGCAGTTTCCTTCACGCTCGCCAAAAAATTTGCAAACTATCAGATTTTCTAGGAGGTTTTTACTATGAAAATAAAATCATCTCCGTCCCGAAAGGTGTTTGAGGTAATTAACTACATCTTTCTGACGATTGTCATCTGCATTTCACTGTTCCCGCTGGTTCATATTTTTGCACTTTCGTTAAGTTCCAACGCCGCAGCGCAGGCCGGTCTTGTTACCGTAATCCCGAAAGGATTTACCCTGGAATCCTACAAATATATTCTTTCCAAACCGGAATTTTTCAAATCCTTCGGCATTTCCGTTGTAAGAGTTGTTCTGGGAACCATCATCAGTGTTGGTCTTACCATCATCAGTGCCTATGCGATGTCACAGCCAGATGAGCGGTTCCACGCAAGAAAATATTATGTCTGGTTCTTTATGATCACGATGGTATTTTCCGGCGGACTGATTCCGCTGTTCATCGTCATCAAGAGCGTTGGAATTTACAACACAATCTGGGCGCTGATTCTTCCAAGTGCCGTACAGACGTTCAACGTCATTCTAATGCTGAACTTCTTCCGCGGGCTGCCGTATGCATTAACCGAATCCGCACTGCTGGACGGCGCCAATCACTTCCAGATTATGGCAAAAATTGTGGTGCCGATTTCCAAACCGTCACTTGCAACCGTCGGCCTGTTCACGATGGTCAATCACTGGAACTCCTGGTTCGATGGTATGATTTATCTGAGCGATACTTCCAAATATCCACTGCAGACGTATTTGCGGAATGTTATTCAGTCCGTTGATGTTGCAAATATTGATATGAACAACGTCGGTGCGATGAGCAACGTTTCTCAGAAAACGGTAACCGCGGCTCAGATTTTTGTCGCTATCATTCCGATTCTTCTGGTTTATCCGGCACTGCAGAAATACTTTATTACCGGTATGACACTGGGAAGTGTAAAAGAGTAAAGAGGAGAAAATGATATGGAAGAACAAAAAATGGGAAAAGAAGGTCTGATACATCTGCTGCAGATGATGGGTTCCCCGGAATTTGATGCAGAAAGCTATGCAAGAAGTGAAAGTATCGACGGCATTCTGGAAAATCAGGAATGCATGATGAACCATCCAGATGAGGGCGGCGAAGGCGCATTGTCCTACTGGAGAGAAAAAGGCCTCGTAAAAGAACTGCATCAGGCAGATCAGATTGCAGAAAAATGGGCTTCTTATGTGCCGACAGAAGCGGCAGAGCATCCGGAAAAAACGTATCCGCTGCTGTTTGTGATGCACGGCTCAGGAAATCCGATCTATCTGGCAGAGTCTTATGGATATACGCATATCGCGGCACGGGAAAAAATGGTAGTCATCATTCCGGAAACGGAAACACCGAAAAAGATTGAAGAGCTGCTCGGTTATGCAAAAGAGCATTATCCGGTGGACTGGAGCCGTGTTTATATGGTGGGATATTCCCTCGGCGGCTTTATGACCGCACGCCATGGTATCCGCTGGCCGGAGCGTTTTGCGGGAATCGGCATCGGCGGTATGCTGTTTGCAAATGGTCCGACCGGACTGCATAAACAGAATGATGTGGAATGGCCTGCGGAGACAATCACCCCGGAGATGGTGGAACATGCGGCAGAAGTAAAACTTCCCGTGTGCGTCTGCATGGGTGAAAATGAGATTCTGGGTCTTGTGCCGGTCGGAAAAGATGAGCCGATCGTGGCTCCGCCGGGAGGAGATACCTCCGAAGAAAAGGCGGATCGGATTGATTTGTCAGGAAAAAATAAAATTGCCTCTGTAAACAACTGGCGGCAGATCGCCGGATGTGCGAGAATCCCGGAAGAAACTGTGCGTGAGGAAGCGAAATACAGCGCGGATATTGTAGTGGAAAAACTGGGATTTCCGTGCGAAGAGACACGGGTAGAAAAGCGGGAAGGCAGAAGCCATTTTATCGGAGACTGTATTAATCCGCAGGGCGAAAACCTGGCGCGTTTTATCTGCATGGGAAAATCAGCGCACTGGCCGTCCCGCGCACTTGTGGAAATGACCTGGGAATTTTTAAAGCCGTTTTACCGGGATGAGACAACGGGAGAAATTAAAAGAAGAGTGTAAAAGCAGCCAGTCTTGACGGAAAAAATCCTTCGCTTTAAACTAAACTACAGGGAAAAGGGAGGAAAGTGCAATGTATAATGTGTTAATTGTGGACGATGAAAAAATGATCCGTGATGATCTCTGTGGTCTTCTTTCTATGGAGGAAAATCTGGAACTGGATCTGACGACAGCAGCTTCCGGTGTGGAGGCGAAGCAGATTCTGGAGCAGCGAAAAATCGACATCGCCATCATGGACATCAATATGCCGCAGATGTCAGGACTGGAACTGTATGATATCATTCGCGAAAACTGGCCGCACTGCAAGATTATTTTTCTGACGGGTTACGCTGATTTTGATTATGTTTACAAAGTCTATAAACATGCGAAGTATGTGCTGAAAGCCGAAGAGGATGAAAAAATCCTGGAGGCGCTGCATGAAACCATCGCCGAACTGGAAAATGATCTTCTGGTGGAGCAGTTGTCTGATTTTCATGAGGATCAGAAAAAGCAGGCGGTACTGCATGGACGGACGATTCTTCTGGAAGAACTGTTCGATGGATACCGGCCGCTGCAGCAGTTGAATGAGGAGAGGGTGGAGGAATTTGGCATTGACCTGGATCTTCAGAAAAAAGTGTATTATGTCATTTTCCGGCACAATGTATTTCTGCTCGATGATTATGAAAAAGAGAAGCAGAGCATTCGAATGTATTATCAGTTAATTGATAAATATTTTCTGGATTTCATGCGAGGGACATTTTTTGAGTATAACCGCAACTATATGATTGCGATACTTCAGCCCAAAAAACTGCAGATGGAAAACAGCATCGTACGGATGCTGACCGGAACAGCAGAAATTTTTCAGAAAGCGTTGAAAAAGAATCTCGAAATTTCAAACAGTATGGTAATCGGTACAGAGCCAATGGAAATTCGGGAACTCATTACAGAATTTCCGGGAATTGCCGACCGTATGGCGTGGCTTTCTGACGGAGAAATTGTTGCAGAAGGTGTGCAGAAAGAAAAAGCGGAAAAAGAAGTATTATCTGAGAATAAAAAACTGGAACTGACGCAGGCGGTTTTAAAACTGGAATACTACCTGGAAGGGATGGAGGAGGAAAATGTACTTCAAATTCTGAAAGATCTTCAGGGGGAACTGCAGAGCATTCGGAGTATGCACGATCTGTTTGCACTGGAAATTTACTGTAGAATCAGTTCAAAAATGCTGGGATGGATTAAACGGCTGGATCTGAATGAAGAACTTGCTTTTCGAATTGGGACAATGCAGCTGTACAATGTTTCTCTGCATGAAAACTGGGAGGAAGCCTTCGGTTATCTGCGCCGGGTAGCAGAGCATGTATTTGCGCTGAAAAATCAGGGAGTAGAAAAACAGAAGGAAGATGTCATTCAGCAGGTAAAGAACTATATTGCGGATCATCTGAGTGAGGATACATCCCTGCATGTGCTGGCAGAACAGGTACATTTCAGCCAGGAATATCTGTTGCGAACCTTTAAAAAGCAGGAAGGAATTACCATTCTGCAGTATATCAATGATATCAAACTGGATGCGGCGAAAAAGCTGCTGGGAGGTTCGGAGCTGTCGGTAAAGGAAATTGCGGAACAGCTTGGATTTGCGAGTCAGGGATATTTCGGACGTTTTTTCCGGACAAAGACGGGGATGTCGCCTAAAGCGTACCGGGACGGAATTCCGCGATAGGAAAGAAAAAGGATGGAAGAGCATGAAAGAGACTGCAAAATATGATTTTTTTGAATGTTCCTTTTCGGAGCTTTCGGAAAAAGAAAAACAGGAAATCGTATTAAGAGACTGCGCAGAGTTTGTGCATGAGACGGGAAAAGTTCAGAAAAATATTTCGGCATTTCGAAAAGGAGAGGATCTGTTTGCAGTCCGTTTTATGCCGGAGGAAGAGGGCGTTTGGGAATATCGGATTCACAGAGAAAACGGAGAGCTTCGCGGCAGCTTTCTCTGTGTGGAAGCAAAGCCGAACCGGCATGGGGTGGTAAAAACTTCCGGTGATCAGTTTGTGTATGAGGATGGAACGCGGTATTTTCCATTTGGGACGACCTGTTATGCATGGATTTATCAGCCGGAGGCAGTTCAGCAGAAAACTGTGGAAACGCTGCAAAATACCTGTTTTAACAAAATGCGTATGTTGGTCTTTCCAAAATACATGCCGTTTAATACAGAGGAACCGCCGTATTTTCCGTTTGAGAAAGAAAGCGGAACATGGAAGGTGCGCCGGTTATCTTTTTCCTTCTGGGATCATCTTGATGAGAAACTGCTGGGACTGGAAAAACTGGCGATTGAGGCAGATCTGATTCTGTTTCACCCGTATGATAAATGGGGTCTGGCAGACCTTCCGCAGCAGGATTCCCTTACGTACGTGGAATACTGTATTGCACGGTTCGGTGCATTTCACCATATCTGGTGGAGTCTGGCGAATGAGTATGAGATGGTTGTGAAAAAGACGGAAAGTGACTGGGATGAAATCGGAACGTTGATTTCCAGAACAGATCCCTATCATCATCTGATTTCTATTCATGACATTATGGTTCTGTATCCGAAAAAGCCGTGGATGACACACTGCTCGATCCAGAGCGGCGATCTGAACCGGATTCCACTGTGGAAGCAGGAATATGAAATGCCGATTGTGATCGACGAATGTGGTTACGAAGGTGATCTTTCCTTTCACTGGGGAAATCTTTCAGCGAGAGGAATGACGGATCGGTTCTGGAAAACGGTAACCCGGGGCGGTTACTGCACGCACGGAGAAACGTTTTATCAGAAAGATGAGGTTCTCTGGTGGAGCAAAGGAGGAACGCTTCACGGAGAAAGCGAACCAAGAATCCGTTTCCTGAAAGATTTGTTAGAAGAACTGCCGGGTTATGGGAGTGCGGAAAAACTGCTTCCGCCGCCAAACCCGAATGAACTGCGGAAAAATCATGTGAATGAAAAATCCATCCGCTATGTAAGTCTGATGCAGACAGCGCCGGAGGAGGCAAAATATGGGATGTACGCCGACCGGCCATGCAAATTGAATGGTGAGGGATGGCAGCTCTGGTACTTTGAGCAGAGATGTCCGGCGACGGTATCGGTCGAAGTGCCGAAGGGGGAAACATGGACAGCAGAGGTGATTGATACCTGGGAGATGACGCGGGAGCCGATGGAGAAAAACATTACACAGGCGGGGGATCTGCCACTGCCGGGCAAACTGGGAATGGCGCTTCTGATGAAAAAAGATGTAACAGAATAATTTTGAAAATGGGAGGTTTTTACAATGTACGAAAAATATCTGATTGACATGAATGACCCGAAAGACTGGATTCGTCACTGGGATGAGGGAACGCAGGTAGTCAACGACTTTATCCTGCCGCGCGGCCCGCATGAGAAAGACGAGATGAGTGATACGATCTATCACAAAGATGCAACCGTTCCGTATCATCAGCACCGGAAAGGTTTTGAGACGTTTGAAATTGCAGCCGGAAGCGTAGAGTGTTTTATGCGCGGCAAACATTTCATCGCACACGCAGGCGATATCATTCACATCGCACCGTGGACACCGCACGGATTCCATTTTCTGGAAGAGGGGACGATCTGGCGCGAGCTGTTCCAGGAGATTGATATGTCGGGCGGCATCTGGGAGAAAAACACCGTCAACCAGAATTTTCCGGAAATCAAAGAAGATCCGGAGTTCATGCGTATTTACCGCGGCGACCCTCTGAATCTTACAAGAGAGACGCCGGTCTGCGAGGATGTGGACAAGCATGAAATGCACGAAGTCCGCACACCGGATTTTGCTTACACGACGTATGAAGGTGATGGATACAAACTGCAGCTCAAAATCGGCCGCTGGGAAACGAACGGCGTGAAGGAAGTATGGCATGCCGAGCTGGAAAAAGGACTCGTTGTCGAGTTCGCATTCCCGCACTGCAACTGGGAGCTGTACTATGTAAAAGAGGGCGCGCTGGAAGTCGAAGTCATGGGCGAAAAGTTCGTCGCAGGATCGAATACCCTCGTGCATATCCCGAATTTCCATCCACATACCATCCGTGTTCTGGAGCACACAAAGCTGTACGATTACGGCGGAGAAACGCATCTTATGGCCATGCTCGAGGATCTCAAATCCATCCAGAAATATCAGCCGGAGAAGCTGCAGGATGAAGCGGCGATGACGGCATTCTATCACAAATATAAATGCTTTGCGACAAAGATGTATCGCGAGTAATATAGAAGAATAAAACGACAGCCCGCTTTGGGTGTCAGGGGAAACCTTGGCGCCGGGAGCGGGCTGTTTTTTTGTGCTGTGATATTGACCGCCATGTAAAAACAAAGTAAAATAAAATCATTGGGACGAAAGAGAGGAGAAGAGAAAAATGGGGTACTTAGGAAACAAGTTACAGGGTAAATACCACAAAGACACCTTCCAGACCGCCGTCAATATGGCGTGGCCCGCGATTGTGGAGTCGTTTTTTATTGCGTTTGCAGGTCTTGTGGATTCTTTGATGGTGAGTTCGCTCGGCTCGTATGCAGTTGCGGCGGTCGGTCTGACGACACAGCCAAAGCTCATGGGGCTGGCGTTTTTCTTTGCGCTGAATGTGTCGATTTCCGCACTCGTCGCAAGGCGGCGCGGGGAGCAGAGGCAGGATGCGGCGAATGAGATCCTGGTCACGTCGGTTGTATTTATCGTACTTGCGGCAATCGGATTCAGTATTGTTTTTGTGACGCTGGCGAGTCCGATCATCAACCTCTGCGGTTCAACGGCGGAGACACATGACGGAGCCGTGACGTATTTTCAGATCATCATGGGCGGCATGATTTTCAACTGCATTCAGATGGGTGTCAACTCGGCACAGCGCGGCGCAGGTAATACGAAAATCACGATGCGCACGAATGTGACATCGAATACGATCAACATCATTTTGAACTATCTTCTGATCAACGGTCATTTCGGATTTCCGGCGCTCGGTATTCAGGGCGCAGCGCTGGCAACCGTCACAGGAACGGTGGTTGGATGTGTGATGAGCATTCTTTCCATCACGAAAAAAGATGGATTCCTGAGCATTGGCTATATTATGGAACGAAAAATTAAGCCGACGATCCAATCCCTGATCAGCCTGATCAAAGTCGGCTACAGCGTTTTTTTTGAACAGCTGTTCATGCGCATCGGCTTTATGATGACAGCAATCATGGCAGCCAAACAGGGAACCGATGCGATGGCGGCACATCAGGTCGGCATGAACATCATGTCGCTCTCGTTTGCCTTCGGCGATGGCCTGCAGTCCACAGCGGTTGCTCTGATCGGCCGAAGCCTCGGCGCGAAAAAGCCGGATCTTGCGAAAGAATACGGCAGAACATGCCGTCTGCTCGGCGCGGGCATCGCAGTGTGCCTCGTTGCGATCTATCTCTTCGGCGGAAGATGGCTGTACAGCCTGTTCTTCAAAGAGCAGCATATCATTGAAATCGGCGTCAGCATCATCCATGTCATTATCTTCGTCGTCATTTTCCAGATCTGCCAGGTCATCTACATGGGCTGCCTGCGCGGCGCCGGTGACACACTCTACACGGCAGTTGCCTCGATGATCAGCGTCACGTTTATTCGCACGATCGTTTCCTACCTCGGCGGCTACACACTGGGTCTTGGCATCGTCGGCATCTGGTTCGGCGTGCTGGCGGATCAGATGTCGCGCTTTATCTTTGCGACGATCCGTTTTAAACAGGGAAAATGGGTGAAAATCCAGATTTAAAAATAGAAGAAAAACAGGAGGAACCAAAACTATGTACAAATTTGACAGAGAAGCCTACGACAAGCGGATGGAATGGTACCGCGATGCACGTTTCGGCATGTTCATCCACTGGGGGCTTTACGCGATCCCGGCGCGCGGAGAATGGGTGCGGAGCATTGAACAGATCCCGAAAGAAGATTACATGAAATACTTCGAGGAGTTCAATCCCGTCGATTTCGACCCGCGCAAATGGGCGAGAGCGGCAAAGGAGGCCGGCATGAAATACGTTGTCCTGACGGCAAAGCATCACGACGGATTCTGCCTCTTCGACAGCCAGTACACAGACTTCAAATCGACAAACACGAAATGCGGCCGCGACCTCGTGGCAGAATACGTTGAGGCTGTCCGCGCAGAAGGCCTGAAAGTCGGCTTATATTTCTCCCTGCTCGACTGGTTCCACGACGATTTCCCGCACTACGGCGACCAGAATCACCCGATGCGCAACAACCCGGCATACAAAAACGATGACCGCGATTTCGACCGCTACCTGACCTACATGCACAATCAGGTGCGTGAGATCTGCACGAACTACGGAAAACTCGATGTGCTGTGGTTTGACTTCTCCTACGGAACGCTGCGCGGCGAGGCATGGAAAGCGACCGAACTGATCAAGATGGTGCGAAGCCTCCAGCCGGATGTCATTATCGACAACCGCCTCGAGGTGAGCGGCGAGGGCTACGGCTCTCTGGCAGCCGGAAATCCGACTCCGTATCACGGCGATTTCGTGAGCCCGGAGCAGATGATCCCGCCGAACGGCATCCAGGATGTAAACGGAAACGACATCGCCTGGGAATCCTGCGTGACGATGAACAATCACTGGGGCTACTGCGCGAACGATCACTTCTTCAAACCGGCCCCGATGCTGATCAAAAAGCTGGTTGAGTGCGTATCAAAAGGCGGAAACCTGCTGCTGAACGTCGGCCCGGACGCGAAAGGAAATATCCCGGAGGAGTCTTTAGAGCGCCTTGCAGAGATTGGAAAATGGATGAAGAAAAACAGCGAGAGCATCTACGGCTGCGGAAAAGCCGGCATCGAAAAACCGGACTTCGGCCGTGTGACGCGCCACGGAAACCATCTCTATTTCCATGTTTATGAAAACACCGTCGGCCCGCTGCCTCTGCCCGGCGTGAAAAAAGAAGAGATCCAGGCGATCCGTTACGTCGCAACCGGCGCAGAAATTCCGGTTTCCACCAGCTGGGTACACAGCGATTACCCGACCATGGCATTCGCCGACCTCGGCGAAGACCCGGTACTGCCGGATGCGGTGGATACAGTTATTGACGTTATTCTGAAAAAATAAGCATAATAAAAACACCTGCAGTCCAATCAAGCATGACTGCAGGTGCTTTTTTATGCCCCCAAATTAAAAATCAGAACAGAGACTTTTTACTTTTGTGAATCCGGGAAAATGCCCAGAACAGATTGGCGCAGAACCATCCGATTCCAGTAGCGGCGGCAACGGCGGCAAGCTCAAAGCGCCGGAACAGAATCCAGGTAAAAATGACACGCAGCGAAATCTGCAGAACGGAACCGAACAGCGTGAAACCGACGCGCGCAAGGCCGTTGTAATAGCCGGTAAACGAGCTTCCTGTATAGCACAGAAAATAGAAAAACGAGATCACCCGCAGATACCGAACAGCGCTTGCATAAGCAGTTCCCTCTGCATGGCCGAGCATCAGTTTTACGGCAGGCGGAGCCGCAAAAAAGAGAGCAACAGCGCATAGAAGTCCGAGCAGAAAGAGAATCCGAAGACTGCAGAACGATGCCTTACGGACACGGTCTTTTTTTCCCGCACCGTAATTCTGTGCAATCAGGACAGAAGTAGATGCGGAGCCGCTGTCGGCGAGCGAATTGACGAATCCCTCAATCCGTGTGGCAGCCGTATAGGCGGCAATGACTTCCGTGCCGGCGGTGTTTACAATGCCCTGCACCAGCATTTTTCCGATATAGACACTGGTCTGATGAAGGGCAGTGACGATGCTGCATTTTAAAGTCGTCCGCAGAAGGGAACCGTTAAACTTCAGGTCCTCCCGGGAGAGCAGAAGTTCCTGGTGTGAGTGAAACAGATAGACAATACAGAGCACCGCGGAAAAAATCTGTGTAAAGACCGTTGCTTGTGCCGCACCTGCGATTCCCATGCCGAACCGTGCAACGAAAAGAAGATCGAGTCCTAAGTTGGCAGCAACAGAGGCGGCGAGAATATAAAGCGCGGCGGCTGTATCGCCGGAGGCGCGGAGGGCGGAAGCGTACATATTGTAAAGAAACGCGGCGGGCAGTCCGAGAAAAATCCAGGACAGATAATGACGGACAAAACCGGAGAGCTCGGTCGGTGTCTGAATCAGAGCGAGAATCCCGTTCATTCCGAAAAGACCGACGGCGCTCAACAGCAATGTCAGAAGAAGCCCGGCATACAGTGCCGTGAAATGCTGGCGGCGGAGAGCACGCTGGTCAGCAAGTCCGTAACAGCGGGCAAACAGCACGGAAAGTCCGGTGCAGGCGCCGAAAACAGCAAAAAGAAAAAGATTCATAACCGTTCCGGCAATACCGATGGCGGCAAATTCCTGCTGGCCGGCATAGCGGCCGATGACGAAAGCATCGATGGTGTTGTAAAACTGCTGCAGAAGATTGCCGAAGATCAGCGGCAGAGCGAGACGAAGAAGATGGCGGGATAAATTTCCCTGGGTCAGATCCTGTGTATGCATGAGAAACTCCTTTGATCAGAATTTTTTTGTAACGATTGACAAAAGTATAGCGCGGATTTATCCTTGATTAAAGCGAAAATAAATCAAGTTACCCTTGCGTAAAAATCAAGGAAGCGTTTGAAAGAGGGAGAAAGAAATGGAAATTGAGAGATGGGAGATTTTGCTGAAGGTGCTGGAATGCGGCAGTCTGACAGCCGCGGCGGAAAAGACAGGCTATACACTGTCCGGCATCAGCCGAAGCATTGCGGCACTGGAAAAAGAGACGGGAATTTTACTTCTCCACCGGGAGAAAAAAGGCGTGACGCCGACAGACGGCTGTCGCCAGCTTCTTCCGGCTATCCGCGAGCTGCTGTTTGCGGCAGAACGGCTGGAACAGACGGCAGCATCCGTGCGCGGCGGCGTCTGCGGAACGATCCGCATCGGAATGGCATACCGCCCGTATTACCGATGGATCATGCGCGTGACCTCAGAGTTCCGGGAGCAGTACCCGGAAGTGCAGTTCCGCATTTTTACCGGGACGAGCACAGAGTTTGCCGGAAAAATCCAGGAGCACGAGCTGGATTTCGGTCTCATCAGCAGACGGGAGGGAATCGCATCGTGGATTCCGTTCTGTGAGGATCCGCTGACCGCCCTCGTACCGGAACATCACCCACTGGCAAAACGAAAAAAGGTGCCGATTGCGGAATTCACGAAAGAACCTTACATTGACACCTGCCCGGGTATGGATACCGATAACGCCCGCTTTTTCCGGCAGGAAAAACTGGAACCGAATACCCAGTTCACGACAATCGACATCCAGGCATCGTATGCGATGGTGGATGCCGGCCTTGGCATCAGCATGAACAATCATATCAACAGCGTGCAGGGCTACCCCGGCGTGTGCCAGCTCCCGCTCGAACCGGAGTATCTGGTGGAAATCGGCCTGGCCTACGACGAGCGCCTGGCCCCGGCGGCAGAACGGTTTCTGGAGTTTCTGAAAGAGAGACTGCCGGAGAATGAATTCTAAAGATTCTTACAATAAAGCGGACCAGGAAAAAGCAATCAGAAGAACGGAAAAAAGAAAGCATTCTCAGGCGCAGGCCGGATCGTCCGCTACATCCTGCTCGCCATCTGCCTCTTGCCCGTATCGGTTTTAATGTTCATGATGGGCTATTTCGGCTATGAATTTCTGCAGCCGCTCGGCGCGGAAGTCCTGATGCTCGATTTCGTCTGCGCAATCGGCATGCTGGTCACCTTCTTTTACGGCCTGCCGCTGTTCCTCAGCGAGTACTACATGGACTCTGACCTCGTAAAACTCCTGCCGCTGCCGTTCACACCGGTCGAGATCGTCGGCGCAAAAGGCTTCTGCTGCCTGCTGAACGAATACTACCTCGTCGTGCTGATGCTCTTCCCATTCCTTTTGGGCTACGGCATCAGCGCCAAAATGGGAGTCCTCTACTGGATCTGTGTCGCCCTCGCCTGCCTGATCTACCCGGTCGTGCCGCTCGTTTACGCCGCAGTCCTCACGATGATCGTCATGCGCCTGTTCAAAAATATCCGAAACAAAGATTTCTTAAGCTACCTCGGATTCGCCGCATCGATGATTCTGCTTTCCGGCATTCTGCTGATCCCGTCAGCAGCCGCACTGTTCGGTGGCAGCGGCGGGGGACGCGGAACGGCAGAGGGCGGCATCACAGGACTCTTTACCGATCCGAAGATGTGGAAACCGCAGTTTCTGATCCTGCGTCTCTGCTATACGCCGTACGGCATCGGCCTCTCCGCATTTGCCGCGGCGGCGCTCTTTGGCAGAGTGCTCGGAAAAGTTAAGTTCCGTGAGAAACTGCTCTCGCTCTTTCTGCTGGTAATCTTCTGTATTCCCCTGTTCGGCTATCTGCTGAACGGCGGTCTGTACAGCAAAGATAAAGTATTCATCCCGTTTCTCCCGAGTCTTTGTGCAGAAGTCGGATTTTATGTGGAAAACCAGCTCGCCCGGAAACGGGAGTGTGGAAAAAATCGAACCGCCGGAAATTTCAAACGGAACGCCATGGCGGAGCTGCGCGAATTGCTGCCGTATCTTATCATTCTGGTTCTGATGTGGAATGCAAAATACGAGACGTATTTTGATCAATACTGGCATCTCGGCATGCTGGATGTGATCTGCGTGATGGTGTGTTATCTGGTATGGCGATGGATTCCGGCAAAGAAATTGCTGCGGGGCAGAGAGCTTCCGTTTCTGCCGCTCGTCTTCAGCGCCGTGATTCTTGTATTCGCCGGAAAAGCAATCAATCAGGAAAAGAATGTGATGATCCCGCGTGAGACGTACGCTTCTCTGACGGACAGCAAAATTGCAGAGGCAATCCGCGAGATCCGTGCGGAAGATCCCGGCTGGTACCGCATCGAGCAGTACGGCGACGGCGGGCAGAACCTTGCGAACGTCAACCGGATCTGGGATATCGGGCAGAATATATCGACGATTTATTCCTCGGCATATAATGCGGAATACAAGAATTTCCGCGACGAGACGTACGGCATCAACGAAGCCTTCCGCAACCGCATGATGCAGACAGTTTCCGATGATCCGCTGTTTTGGCGGCTTATGGGAGTGAAGTATATTTTATCAGAGACCCAGCCGGAGGGGTACGAACTGTACCGCGATTACGGAACCTTCCAGGTTTACCGTGCCGCATCCGCCGCACCAATCGCCTACGTGACAGATCAGGTGGTTTCGGAGTCGGAATACGAGTCTTTGAATTATCCGCAGAATCAGGAACTTCTGGAGACAACCGCGGTGATCCCGAACCGGGAATGGACGGCAGGGCATGCGGAAAATGATGGGGATGAGGCGGAGACAGAAGATAATACATTGAAATCCCTGTTCTGCAGTCGGTTCCAGGAGACATCACTCGAAATTCAGGAGACAGATCAGGAAGGCCTGCGCATTCAGAAGACAGCGGACGGCTATGAGATTGAGACGAAAAAATCTGTGACAGTCTCAGCAACACTGCCGGATACCGCAGAGGGAGCGACACTGCTTGCTGTTTCCTTCCATGTGGAGAACCAGAAAGCCGGTCGTGATATGTTCATCCGCATCAACGGCCAGACCAACCGCCTGACCGGCATCAATCATACGTATGCGAATGGAAATACAGAGTTTAATTATCTCGTCACGATGAACGAGGATGGAACGGCATCCCTCCGGTTGGGAAAAGGCCACTACGTGCTGAAAAACCTGGGAGTCTGGACCGGAACTGCACAGCCGTCGGAGAAAACAGAACGGCTGTACAGCCAGGCCGTTACCTTGATCGGGGGAACGACAGCGACATACGGCGGCGACGGCATCACAGGTGTGGTTTCCGCAGAAAGAGACGGATACCTCATCACCAGTATTCCATACGATGAGAACTTTGTACTGAAAGTGGATGGACGGAAAACACCGCTGTTCCGCGCCAATACCGCGTTCCTCGGGGCTAAAATTTCATCCGGCGAGCATCAGATTGTCCTCGAATACCACGCGCCGGGCCGGACAGCGGGAGGCTGGTGCAGCGTGATCGGAATTCTGCTGGCGCTGGCAGTGGTGATCTGTGAAAAAAGCTTGCAAAAAGAGAAACAAATCCATTATAATAAAACTGTTCGGACATTCGACAGATACCGAGCGAAAAAAGTAAAGAAAGAATAAGAAAAGCCGGCTGATCATAAGCGTGAAATTTTAAGGGAAGTGCTGCTCCCTTGGAGTTTCACGCTTTCTTTGAGTCTGCGACGGCGGAACAGAAGGGAGAATACAGAACATGAAAGAAATTTTTCACAGAACCAGTATCCGAAAATATGAGGACAGACCCGTTGAGGATGAAAAAATTGAGAAACTGCTGCGCGCAGCCATGGCGGCTCCATCCGCAGGAAATCAGCAGCCGTGGGAATTCTACGTTGTGACAAACAGCGAAACCCTGCAGCGCCTTGCAAAAACCAGTCCATATGCAGGATGCACTGCCGGAGCGCTGCTCGCGTTCGTTGTCTGCACGAAAAAAGAATGCCGGATGCCGGAGTACGCACAGATCGATGTGAGTGCAGCCATTGAAAACCTTCTGCTCGAGGCCGACGGCCTGGGACTTGGCGCTGTATGGCTCGGCATCGCACCGCTCACCGAACGGATGGACGCTGTCCGCGATGTTCTGCAGATCCCGGAGGAACTCGATGCCTTCGCAATCGTCCCATGCGGCTACCCAGCACAGGAGCGCGTACAGCAGGACCGCTTCGAGGAGGCGCGGGTGCATTATATTCGATAAACGAAACAAAAGAAAGACAGGCTCAGAGGGGAACATTCCCTTCTGGGCTTTTTCTATTTCTCGAAATCCGGGAAATAAACAGCCGCAATTCTTTATAAAGGATATATATTTTAAAAAGCGATTCGGCTATACTAATGGGCAACGACAGGATATTACATGAAACAAGAGGTGAGCAGATGGATCCAGCACAGAGAATCAGGCGAATCCGGATGATCGAAAAGATAGAAAAAAATCCCAATTTCAGTAATAAGATTGGCGTGAAAAATACATCCGGATTTGTAAAAAACAACAGAAAAAAGGAAGGGCTTATGATAAAATAAAGCCAGAAGGAGAACGTTATGTTATCGTTATTATTTGCTATTTGTATGATTGGTTTCGTTGGTAAATTTTTTGTATTTGGTTTAAGAGCATCCTGGGGAATCCTGAAGCTGCTTTGCACGATCGTTTTATTACCGCTCATCTTAGTCGGAATGGTAATCGGCGGACTGATCCATATCGCATTCCCGTTATTACTGATCGGCGGCGTGATCGCAATTGCAGCATCAAGTTCCAGAAGATAAGGGGGACAGGCATATGGCATACGATATTCAAAAAGAAAAAAGAGAAGCGATTGATGCAGGAAGAAAAGCAATCTCGAGCCTTGAAACAGCAAGAGACAATTTAAACAGTGCAAAGAACTGGGGCCTGGTTGATATGTTCGGCGGCGGATTTTTCACCACCATGATCAAACATTCCAAAATCGACCAGGCAAAAGAAAACATGGAGCAGGCCAAATACGATCTGCGGAATTTCAGCAGAGAACTGCGAGATGTGAATATGGCCTGCGACTTAAATTTTGACATCGGTGATTTTCTCACCTTCGCAGATTATTTCTTCGACGGCTTTTTCGTAGACTGGATGGTCCAGGACAAAATCACCACCGCAAAACGCCAGGTCGAAGAGGCGATCCGGAGAATTGAATCTATCGTAGATCAGTTACAGCGGATGTAAAAGAAATGTGGCAGTGAACGAAGAAAAAGGTAAAGGTTCACTGCCTTTCTTTGCGTTTATTTTTGCTTTTCTTTTTCCTCCCGGAGCAGTTCCATATTCAGTCCCTGTTCACTGGCGGTTTTCTCTACCCAGAGATTTAAGGAATCAATCGCCAGAGAGATTTCATCTAGGTGGTTGCTGATAAAGGCAAAATCTTTGATTTCGTCATCGCTGATCTTCCCGTCGCGTGCGATCTGGATCAGGCGCGTGGTCAGCGGGTTGATCTCGTTCAGACTGGCGATGGTTTCAAGAATGATGTCGGGGAGATCCGAGACTTCCACCTCCGGAACGTAGCGCTGGCCGATTTCGCATTTGTGTGAGCAGTAATAATTGCAGAGATCCGGCCGGTGATAGGCATTTGCCATCTGGATAATATCGTAAGGTGCAGGCTCCTGCATTTCATATTCAAACTTTTCAATTTTCGAATCAGAGACAGCCGTCATTTTCTCACTCGCCTCCGCTCTGGTCAGGCCGGCTTCTTCGCGGCAGATCTGGTAAATGTTCTTATTTTCTCTGGTGGATTGTTTTCCCATGAGAAGATCCTCCCTCGTATGCTGAAAATATGTGCATGATAAGACTTATTATACTTGATTTGACATGAGCGAACAAGAAGAATCGTGAAAGCGAGAAATTCAAAGTCTGGTAAAAATAGCTAAAAACGAAATTGCAAAATTGTATTTTTTGTCAATGGAATTTTGTGTTTCATAGATATATAATTCGCTTACAACTTAGATATAAACATAAGTCAAAGACAAAAGTAGAACGAAAAGAAAAACAAGGAGGAATCAACATGAAATTAACAAGAGACGGAATCAAAGACCGTGCAGCATGGGAGCAGGCAGGAATTGACCTTCCGGGATATGATGTGGAAGCGGTATCTGAAAAAGCGAAACAGGAACCGGGATGGGTACATTTTGGAATCGGCAACATTTTCCGCGTTTTCATCGGAGGAATCGCAGATGGACTGTTGGAAGAAGGTGTTCTGGACCGTGGCATTACCTGCGTGGAAACGTTTGATTATGATGTTGTAGACAAAATCTATAAACCATATGACAATCTGGGACTGAACGTCATTCTGCATGGCGACGGAACCCGTGAATACAAGGTACTCGGCGCACTTGCAGAGGCAGTAAAGGCACAGTCCTCCGATCCGGTGCAGTGGAACCGTCTGAAAGAAATCTTTGCAAGCAAGTCCCTGCAGATGGTTTCGTTCACTATTACTGAAAAAGGCTACGCTCTGCAGAAAGCAGACGGAACCTGGTTCCCGTTCGTTGAAGCAGATATTAAGAACGGACCGGACAAAGCTACTGGTGCGATGGCAGTTCTCGTTGCGATGCTGCTGACCCGTTACAAAGCAGGAAGATATCCGATTGCACTTGTCTCCATGGATAACTGTTCGCAGAATGGGGCAAAACTGCGCGAGTCTGTCCTTACGATGGCAGAAGAGTGGAAGAAAGCTGGCTTTGTGGATGATGACTTCATGGCATATGTAAGCGATGAGAAAACCGTTGCATTCCCATGGACTATGATCGATAAAATTACCCCGCGTCCAAGCGAGCAGATTGCCGCAGATCTGGAGACACTTGGCGTGGAAGAGATGCAGCCGGTCATCACCGGAAAGAAAACGTACATTGCACCGTTCGTCAATGCAGAGAAACCGCAGTACCTCGTCATCGAAGACAGCTTCCCGAACGGCCGCCCGGCGCTGGAAAAAGGATTCGGCGTTTACATGGCAGACCGCAATACAGTCAATCTGTCCGAGCGTATGAAAGTAACCGTCTGCCTGAATCCGGTACACTCTGCAACCGGTCCGCTTGGTGTGGTACTTGGCTATGATCTGTTTGCCCATATGCTGAACACCAACGAGGATATGATGAAAATGGCGCGCATGATCGCCTACGACGAGGGACTTCCAGTTGTGGCAGACCCGGGCATCCTGTCTCCGCAGGCATTCGTCGACGAGCTGTTTAACGACCGTTTTCTGAATGAATACTTAGGCGACACCAACCTCCGCCTTGCCGTCGATGTTTCCCAGATGGTCGGCATCCGCTTCGGCGAAACCATCAAAGCATACGTGAAGAAATTCGGCGACGCCTCCCGCCTGACCGCCATTCCGCTCGGAATCGCCGGATGGCTGCGCTACATGCTCGGCGTAGATGACAACGGAGAAAAATTCGAACTCGCCCCAGATCCGATGAACGAGGAACTTCAGGAGCAGTTCAAAGACATCGTGGTAGGAAAACAGGAAACCTTCACCAACCAGCTCCGCCCGATCCTTTCCAATGAGCGCCTGTTCTTTACGAATCTCTATCAGGATGGCGTAGGAGAAAAAATAGAAACCATGTTCCGCGAAATGCTCGCCGGCCCTGGAGCCGTGAAAGCGACGATTCATAAATACGTGCAGAAATAAAGAAAAAGTCCCTGCCGGAACGGATTGAAAAATCCTGATCGGCAGAGGCTTTTGGTATCCGGCATTTAGTCGTACAGTGCGTGGAAGAGTTTCAGAAATGCTTCATCCCGTTTCTGTGTCGCTTCGGCGGCTTTTCCATCGCTGTAATCATAAAATCCTTTTTCGTTTTTTACACCGAATTCCTGATTTTCAAAATGCTCTTTTAAAAGGGCAGGCGGCTCTTTGGAGTCGCAGAGGTCCTTCATCAGATATTCGCTGATATGATAGAACGTATCGAGTCCGCCGAAATCCGCAACTTCGAGCGGTCCTAAGCAGGCGTAGCGGAATCCGAGACCGTATTTCATCACATCGTCAATGCCCTCCGGCGAAATGATTCCTTTTTCTACCATATCAAGTGCTTCGCGCAGAACAGCAAACTGCAGACGGTTTCCGGCAAAACCTGGGACATCTTTCTGAACAATGACCGGCTTTTTGCCGACAGAGAGACTTAAATCATAAATCGTCTGCGCAGCCTCATCCGTTGTGGTATCGCCTTTGATAATCTCAATCAGCGGAACAAGATGCGGCGGGTTGAACCAGTGCATGCCGAGAAAACGACTCGGATCTTTCACCGAAGCCCCGAGCTTATTAATCGACAGCCCGGACGTGTTCGTCGCCACAATCGTATCCGGGCGGACCAGTTCTGAAATCTGAGTGTAGAACGCTTCTTTGACAGCAAACACTTCCGTCAGATTTTCTACCACCAGATCACAGTCCTGAAAACAATTCAAATCCACCGTATAAGAAAGCGCAGCCCGCAGCGATTCCGCCTCTGCGTCCGTCAGCGCTTTCGTTTCCACCAGCGTTTTCACATTATCCGAAATCTTTCCCGTCGCTTTATCCAGCGTCTTCTGTCGATGATTATAAAGCGTCACCTCATATCCATACCGCGCAAAAATCTGCGCCATCGAAGCCCCCATCGTACCAGCACCGGCTACTACAATCTTTTTAATCTCCATGTTGCACCTCCTGAAAATTTTCTTACTTTCAGTATAGCACTGGTGTCAAACAAACAGTGTGTTATTTTGTGGCTTGCATTGTTAGCGTTATAGTTGATTGCTTTTAAAAACAGCTTGTCATATACTGGTAAAACGCTATTGAGTTTCAAGAATATTTGAGAAAGAAGGATGCGGATGAATAGAAACGTAAATATTGTTACGGATTTGGATGGAAGAAAAATTGTTTTGATTCATGATGTGCGTTTTAAAGGAAAGAAACGCGAAGATTGGGAAGCAGTGGAGCAGTATTTAAAAGAGTATGTTGGGGAATTTTATGAAATTGCCGAGACATCTGAAAAGATATTTATATCCAGCAGTTTTCCTGATGAATATGCCGGCTCGGAAAGCAGAATTGCATTAAAGGGGGCTGTAGCAAAAGCGAAAGCAAATGCGGTGCAGGGAATTCCAGAGTTGATTCAGATTGCATCAAACAGGGAATATTCGGAGAATGTAAAGAAGAAACATGCAAAAGATGCTAAATTGGGATGGTATCGATATGATATTCGTTTTGCGTTGCCCGTATACGATGATAAGAGCGGCGAGGTGATTCGATACAATGTTTTCTTTGCCAGAATGCTGGTGCGCCATGATGCGGATGGGAAAAAGTACTTATATGATTTATTAGGAATAAAAAAAGAAACGAGCAGCCCGCTTGAGTCATAAGACTGTACGGTGAAAACCCATTTCTTAATGTTTATACTACATAAAAACACGCTTTTTGTCAAGGGATGAAAAGAAATTAAAAATCTGTTTTGAAGATTAAAGTGGCCGGATTCGACCACTTTATTTGGACTATTTTTCCGGCAGACTTGCGCCAAGGCACAGTGCGCCCCATCCTACGCGCCGGTTCGGGTATTCGGTTTCGGAGGCGATGGGTTTGGCGCCGGAGATGAGGTAGGCTTTTAGTTTTTCTCCATATAAAAAGGGATCGTTTCCGCGGAGGATTCCCCATTCCATCATGAGGGCGGCGCTTCCGGAGACGAAGGGGGTGGCGAAAGAGGTTCCGGTGAAGGAGGCGTAGCCGCCGCCGGAGCGCGGGGCGGGGATGTTGACGCCGGGGGCGGCGAGGTCGGGTTTGATTTCGTGGAGGAGGCGGGTGTAGCCGCGGCCGGAGAAGCTGGCGTAGGAGGAGAGGCGCGGGTCGTAGGCACCGACGGTGATGGAGGAGCGGGCAGTGGATGGGATGGTGAGGGTGGTGTCGGTCGAGGGGGAGAAGAAGCGGGTCTGTGTGCCGAGTGCGTTTCCGCCGGGGAGCCAGAGGTCGAAGGAGCCGGAGATGAGGCGGCCGGGGGTGAGGCGTAAGGTCCAGATGCCGCTCTCAACGGAGAGCTGGTTTCCTGCGCCCTGGAAGGTCAGGTAGATTTCCTGCGCCTGGCTGTACGGGGAAGGCATGCCATAGAATAGAAGAAGTTCCGTCGGACCGAGCGTCAGGCGCGCCGTGCCGAGGACGGGAGAGAGAGCGCCGGAGCGGATACCGCCGGGGGAGATCAGCTCGATCGAGATTTCATCCCCGTAAACTTTCCAGAGCTGGAGACTGAACGAAGATTCGTATGCGCCGACTTGAAATTCGACGGAGAGAGCCCGGTCAGCCGTTGCCGAAACTGCAGACTGAGCAGTCGGATTGGGCAGTGCGGATATTGTGTGGATCGTTCGATTAGAAATTGTCGAGACCGCAGAAGACGCAACCAGATCAGACATCGCGTGTATCGTTTGCGTTTGACTGGCCGCTCCACGATCCGCCTTCAAATTCCCCGCATAATGTCTTCCTGCATCCCCTTGATTCCCTGCCCCGATGCAGATCACGTTCTGTCCGAGATTCGACACCGCATTAAGATACGTCTCAAGCAGTGATCCCCCGCTGTGCGACCCGTAATTATTTCCGAAACTTAAATTAATGACGAGCGGCCTCTCCACCAGCAGCGCATACCTCACGCAGAAATCCACCGCCTGCAGCAACTGCGATGTTCGCGGCAGATCCGCCGGATCGGGGTTTCCAAGTTTCACGACAACAAGCGTCGCCTCCGGTGCCACTCCCCGCATCGAGCCGTCCGCCGAGGACCGCCCATTTCCCGCCGCGATCCCCAGCACCGCCGTCCCATGCCCTGTCACATCGCGGGACGGTACGAGCGAAAACCGTTCCTCCGGCGTATCCGCCGCAAGAGCCTCATTGATCTGCCGCCGTGTATACACCGACCCCAGTGAATACCCCATCGGCGGATTCCCCGGAACCGTCTGGTCCCACAAAAGTGCAATTCTGCTTGTCCCGTCCGCATCACGGAAATCCGGGTGCGCATAATCCACGCCCGAATCAATGCACGCGAGCAGCACCCCGTCCCCATACAGTCCCGAAATCCCCTCCTGCATCGGCGTAATGCAGGACACACTCCGCGCAAACGCATCTGCAAAAAACAGGAGCTTTGGCTTTTCCAGATACGTAATCTGCGGCAGCCCCGTCACATAATCCATCAGCGACTCCGGCACCAGCAGAATCGCATATTGAAACAGCAGCAGCGTGACGCGCACCCCCTGTTCCAGAAGAAACGAAAGATCCCCCTGATACTGCACAATCACTTCCCACGTCCGGTCCGACGCGTTATACCCCGCCGCCAGCTCCGGCAGCAGCCGCCGTTCGACTTCCGTTGCATCGAGTGCAAGGTTCAGCAGGTTTTCCCTTTTTTGGTCAATCATCACAAAAACTCCGCCCAAAATGTTGTTAAAATCTATTCCGCTTTTCCGGGAAATATGATATAATCGCCATCGTACAATAGGGGTACGGGATCTGCTTTTGGGAGAGCATCGAAAAATGGTTTTCAGATGCCGCCTGGCGGGTCTTTACTATTTTACGCGAAATGCTTTTGCATTGAAGGGAGAGAACATGAAAATAATCATTGTAGGATGCGGAAAAGTCGGAACCGCACTGACCGCTCAGCTGAGCCGTGAGGACAACAACGTGACGATCATCGACACAGACAGTATCGTGGTCCGCAACGTGTCCAACACTTACGACGTCATGGGAATCGTTGGAAATGGAGCAAGCTATCAGGTGCTTCAGGAGGCCGACATCGAGCACGCGGATCTGATGATTGCCGTAACCAAAAGTGATGAAATGAACCTGCTTTGCTGTGTCATCGCCAAACAGGCGGCAGACTGCCACACCATCGCCAGAGTTCGAAACCCGATGTATCGGGAAGAAAGAGAATTTATCCGCAGAAAACTGGGTCTGTCCATGATCATCAACCCGGAGCACGCGGCCGCCATGGAGATGGCAAGACTGCTGCGTTTCCCGTCTGCGATCGAGATCGACAGCTTTTCCCGCGGCCGGATCGAGATGCTTCGATTCAAAGTGCCGGAGACATCCAAAATCGTCCGCATGCCGCTGCACGAACTTTCCGGAGCACTCCAGTATGGTATGCTGGTCTGCGCCGTTGAGCGAAACGGAGAGGTCTACATCCCGGACGGAAATTTTGTGATCCAGGCGCACGACAGCCTTTCGATCATCACCACACCGCAGAACGCAGAGAACCTGTTCAAGAAAATCGGCGTCCACACAAACAAAGTCCGCAACACGATGATCGTCGGCGGCGGTGAGATTACGTATTACCTCGCAAAATCACTGGCGAACATGAACGTTGATGTCAAGATCATCGAGAAAAACAAAGACCGCTGTGAAGTCTTAAGCGAGACTCTGCCGGATGCGACCGTCATCTACGGAGACGGAAGCGATCAGGAACTCTTAAAAGAGGAGCGCATCCAGGACATGGATTCCTTTGTTGCCTGCACCGACATGGACGAGGAAAACATCATTTTGTCGCTGTATGCGAAAGAAAAAGTGTCCTCGAAGGTCGTAACGAAGATCAACCATCTGGAGTTCAACGATGTCATCCACAGCCTGAACCTGGACAGCCTGATCTATCCGAAACACATCACCGCCGAGTACATTCTGCAGTACGTCCGCGCGATGAAAAATTCCATCGGAAGCAACGTTGAGACGCTGTACAAGCTGATGGAGGATCGTGTGGAAGCCCTTGAGTTTATCGTCAGCCAGAACTGCCGTCTGATCGGCATCCGCCTGCAGGATATGAAGACGCGGCCGAACCTTCTGGTAGCAGCCATCACCCGCCAGGGAAAAGTCATCATCCCGGGTGGACAGGATTCCTTTGAGGCAGGAGATTCCGTCATCATTGTAACGACGGAAACGGGCCTTCAGGACATCCACGAGATTCTGGCAGAGTAACGGGGGGAGCAGATCATGAACTATAAAATGATTCGTTTTGTCATCAGCTGGGTGCTGAGAGTAGAAGGCATCCTGATGATGCTTCCGGCGCTGGTCGGAGCCCTGTACCAGGAAAAAGCAGGCTTTGTGTACCTCATCTGGGGGCTCGTCTGCATCGCAGCCGGTACGGCACTCTGCTTTAAGAAGCCGTCCAACATGGAAATTTATTCCCGCGACGGATTTGTGTGCGTATCTTTAAGCTGGGTTGTTCTTAGTATCTTCGGCGCTGTGCCGTTTGTGATTACGAAAGAAATCCCGTTTTACATCAACGCACTGTTTGAGATCGTCTCCGGTTTCACGACAACCGGAGCCAGTATTTTGAGTGATGTCGAGGCGCTTTCCCACGCCAGCCTGTTCTGGAGAAGCTTTTCTCACTGGACCGGCGGTATGGGTGTTCTGGTGTTCATCCTTGCGCTGCTCCCGATGAAGGGTGGCTCGGTCATGAACCTGATGAAAGCGGAGAGCCCGGGACCGACTGTCTCGAAATTCGTGCCGAGAGTGCGCGGAACTGCCAAAATTCTGTATCAGATTTACCTTGGCATGACGATCCTCACCACCGTTGCCCTGCTGCTTTCGGGCATGAAGGCATTCGATTCCATTACCCTTGCCATGGGTGCTGCCGGAACCGGAGGTTTTGCCGTCTTAAACAGCGGCTGCGCAGTCTACACACCGGTGCAGCAGTGGATTTTAACGATTGCGATGATCGCGTTCGGTGTCAACTTCAACTTTTATTACCTGATGCTCTGCAAAAAGGGAAAAGCGGCGATTTTGTCGCAGGAGGTAAGAGCGTATTTCCTGATCATCCTTCTGGCAGGAGGTGTGATTTCCTGGAATACATATCCGATGTACAAATCCCTTGGTGAGACCGTGCGGACCGCCTTTTTCCAGGTCGGCTCCATCATCACCACGACGGGTTACGCCACGACAGACTTCAACCTCTGGCCGGAGCTTTCCAAATGCATTCTGGTGATGCTGATGTTCATCGGCGCGTGTGCCGGCTCGACCGGCGGCGGAATCAAGGTTTCGCGAATCCTGATTCTCTTAAAGACCGTCAAAAAAGAACTCGCTTCGATCGTCCATCCGCGCAGCATCAAGCGCATCCGCTTCGATGATCACCCGGTAGAGCATGATGTTCTGCGGGCGATCAACGTATTTTTGATTGTCTATCTGGTGATCTACTGCTTCTCCATGCTGATCATCAGTTTTGACGAATTTTCCTTCGAGACAAACTTCACGGCAGTTGCCGCGACGCTGAACAACATCGGACCTGGACTCGACCAGGTAGGACCGACCAGCAACTTCTTCGGATACAGCCCGATTTCGAAGCTGGTTCTGATCTTCGACATGCTGGCAGGACGCCTTGAACTGTTCCCGATGATGATCCTTTTCTATCCTTCTACCTGGAAGAAGAGAGGCTGAAAAAGAGAAACTAGAAGAAGCCCGGGAAGAGAAATCTCGGGCGCAAGCAGAAAGGAAGGAACTTATGAGTAACTGGGAAAAGAACGTAAGAAAAGTCGTGCCGTATGTACCGGGCGAGCAGCCGCATGAGGCCGATATGATCAAGCTGAACACGAACGAAAACCCGTATCCGCCGTCACCTGCCGCAGCCGAAGCGCTGGAAAAAGTGGCAGAAGAGGATACCCTTCGTCTCTATCCGGACCCGACCGCAGCCGAGCTGGTGCAGGCCATCGCGGATGTTTACCACGTAAGCCCGAAACAGGTTTTCGTCGGCGTCGGTTCGGACGATGTTCTGGCCATGTCGTTTATGACGTATTTTAACTCCGACAAACCGATTCTTTTCCCGGATATCACGTATTCCTTCTACGACGTCTGGGCAGAGGAATTCCGGATTCCGTATGAGCAGATCCCGCTCGATGAGAACTTCTGCATCGTGCCGGAGCAGTATTTTGCAGAGAATCATCCAAACGGCGGAATCGTATTCCCGAACCCGAATGCGCCGACCGGCGTGGAGCTTTCCCTTTCTGCGATCGAGTCCGTCCTGCAGCACAACCCGGATGTGGTTGTGATTGTGGATGAGGCGTATGTGGATTTCGGAGCGTCCACCGCACAGCCGCTGATTGAAAAATACGACAACCTGCTGGTAGTCCAGACGACTTCCAAATCCCGCTCCCTTGCCGGTATGCGCATCGGCTATGCAATCGGAAATGAGAAGATGATTTCGTATCTGAATGATGTGAAATATTCCTTCAACTCTTATACGATGAACCAGACCACGATTGCCGTCGGAGCAGCAGCAATCCGCGACGAGGAATACTTCCGCGAGACGGTGAAAAAGGTTGTTGAGACGAGAGAGTGGTCGAAAGAGGAGCTGAAAAAACTGGGATTCTCCTTCGAGGATTCCAAATCAAACTTTATTTTTGCGACCCACAGAAGTGTACCGGCGAAAGAACTGTTTGCGGCGCTTCGCGAGCGTCATATTTATGTGCGTTACTTCAACAAAACGCGCATTGACAATTATCTGCGTATTACGATTGGTACGAGAGAAGAAATGCAGACCCTGTTTGATTTCCTGAAGGAGTATCTGAACGGAAGATAGAACAGAAAGCAAATAAGGATAAAGGGGGACTGCCGCCGTACATGCGAAAGCGTGCGGCGGCAGTTTTAGAAGGCATTGGGTATGAAAAAAGTAAATAATGAAGAAGCAAAAGTAAACCAGATCACCGAGGGTGTCATCTGGAAACAGATTCTGATTTTCTTCCTGCCGATTCTGTTCGGAACGTTTTTCCAGCAGCTTTACAACACGGTGGATGCGATGATCGTCGGCCATTTCCTCGGAAAAGAGGCGCTCGCGGCAGTCGGCGGAACGACGGGTACGCTGATCAATCTGCTCGTCGGATTTTTCGTCGGCCTGTCCAGCGGTGCGACGGTTGTCATCTCGCAGTATTACGGTGCGAAGCAGAAAGATAAAGTTCAGTGGGCCGTTCACACAGCCGTTGCGTTTTCCATTCTCGGCGGCATCGTGCTGACCGTTGTCGGCTTCGCCGGTTCCCGGTGGATGCTTGGCATCATGAATACGCCGGATGATGTTATGAACCATGCGCTGGTCTACATGCGCGTGTTCTTCCTCGGAACGATCGGAAACCTGCTCTACAACATGGGTTCCGGTATCCTGCGTGCGATCGGCGATTCCAGACGGCCGCTCGTCTATCTGATCATCGGCTGTATGACGAACATCGTGCTGGATTTCCTGTTCGTTGTCGGCATTCACATGGGCGTTATGGGAGCGGCGCTGGCGACGATTCTGTCACAGCTCATCAGTGCACTTCTTGTTATGGGAGCGCTGATGCGGACGAAAGATATTTACCGTCTTTACATCCGCAAAATCGGCATCGACTGGATCATGCTGAAACGAATCGTCCGCATCGGTTTTCCGGCCGGTGTGCAGGCGGTTCTGTATTCGGTATCCAACGTCATTATCCAGTCCGCAGTCAATTCCCTTGGAACGAACAGCATGGCCGGATGGGCAGCCTACGGAAAGGTCGACGGTCTCTTCTGGATGATGATCAATGCGCTCGGTATCGCGGCGACAACGTTTGTAGGACAGAACTACGGTGCGAAAAAGATGAAGCGTGTGCACCGCGGCGTGCGGACGAGTATGGTTATGGCAGTGATCATGACCGGCGCGCTCGTTGTCTTTCTGTTCCTGGTGGGCGATGTGCTGATTTCTCTGTTTACAAGCGATCCTGCGGTACAGGAAATCTGCCACAGCCTGATTCATTTCCTGGTGCCGGCGTACTTTACGTACATCTCAATCGAGATTCTCTCCGGTGCCCTCCGCGGCGTCGGCGATGCCTGGATTCCGATGTTCCTCACCGGATTTGGTATCTGTGGCGTAAGAATTGTGTGGGCGATTGCGGTGTTGCCGCATTTCCATACGATTAAGGGCGCGGCGTTCTGCTATCCGCTGTCGTGGATCATTACGACGATTGCGTATATTATTTACTATCTGGGATTCAGCCAGCTTAGTAAGAGGAAAGAATTGAAAAGCATCTGATCAAATTTTCGAACCGTTTTTGCAAAAACGTGGTATAATAGGGCAGAACACGAATGAGAAGACAGGGGGAACGAAAAATGGTAAGTGAAAAAGTAACGATTGTCAATCCGTCAGGTCTGCATCTTTTAAATGCGGTAAATTTGTCAAACAGCGTAAGCCGGTACAAGTCTGCCATTTCGTTTGCCTATGAAAATAACGGGATGCATGGAACGGTTAATTTAAAGAGTATTTTAAGCATTGTCGCCGCCGGAATCAAGCAGGGAGAAACGATTGAGATCTGCAGCAGCGGAGAAGATGAAGAAGAAGCACTTCAGGCAGCCATTGCCGCAATTAAGAGCGGGCTGGGAGAGCCGCTGGAGTGAATGGATCAGAAAACAGAATAGATTGATAGAAAGAGAAAGACCTCGCTTTAAAAAGCGGGGTCTTTCTCTTTGGGAATGTCTTACTGTCTTGCAACACACGCTGCGACTGCATTTTCAAAAATATCAAGTCCTGCGGCAAGCTGCTCATCGGTCATAACGAGCGGAGCCAGGAAACGGATAACGTTGTTGTACGTTCCGGCGCCCTCGACCATCAGGCCGTGCTGTACGCATTCCTGAATGATAGCAGAAGTCAGTGCCGTTGCCGGCTCTTTCGTTGCTTTGCTGGTGACAAACTCGATGCCGACCATACCGCCGAGGCCTCTGACATCACCGACGCACTCATATTTCTCTTTCATCGCGAGATACCGCTCGGTGACTTTCTTTCCGATCTCAACGGAACGGTCTGCCAGGTGATCGCGCTCCATGATTTCGATCGTCTTTAATGCTGCGGCGCAGGCGAGCGGGTTGCCGCAGAAGGTACCACCGATCGTTCCAGGAGCCGGAGCTTCCATGATCTCATCTCTTGCGACGATAGCAGAGAGCGGAACACCCGCTGCGATGGATTTTGCGGTTGCGATGATATCCGGCTGTACGCCGACCTCTTTCCAGTATTCCGACGCGAACATCTTTCCGGTCCGGCAGAAACCTGACTGTACTTCATCGGCGATCAGCAGGATGCCGTTCTCATCGCAGATCTGGCGAACCGCTTTGATCCACTCGAGCGGAGCCGGGATAAATCCGCCCTCGCCCTGCAGCGGCTCGACGATCATGGCTGCAATGGTATTTGCCGGAGCGCACTGCTCAAAGACGGCTTTGATGGAATCGATATAGTAATCACACTGTGCCTCTTCCGGCATGCCGGCCGGGTTGCGGTAGTAGTACGGGAACTGTGCACGGTAAACACCGTCCGGGAATGGTCCCATATCAACGGCGTATGCTTTCTTGGAAGTCATCGACATGGTAAGAAGCGTTCTTCCGTGGAAAGCGCCGGAGAATACGATGATGTTTGAACGTTTGGTGAATGCTTTTGCAATTTTAACGGCATTTTCATCAGCCTCGGCACCGCTGTTTGCAAAGTATGCTTTTTTGTGGTCGCCTTTGACCGGAGCAATGCTGGAAAGTTTTTCTGCGAGGGAAACGTAGCCCTCATGTGTGACAACGTTGAACATGCCGTGGAAATATTTATCAGCCTGTGCTTTGACAGCCTCGACAACCTCCGGCTGGGAGAAACCGATATTTAAAACACCGACACCGCCGATCCAGTCAAGGAAGCGGTTTCCGTCGACATCCTCGATCATGGCGCCTTCGCCTTTTTCAATGACGACCGGGTAAGCACAGCGGATGGATGACGGGACAGCGGCAGCACGGCGGTCAATGATCGCTTTGGCCTTCGGACCCGGCAGGGTTTCGGTTTTGATTTCCGGTAAAGATGTTCTCAGCATAATAAATTCCTCCTCGTTTATATCAAATGGATTTGTGTGCTTTGTTTTTTACAATGATGATTATGACGGAAAACAGGGGAGGATTCCATATGTGGGAGATACAAGAATTATCGGAGCGTTTGTGCTGAAAGCATAAGAGAAGTGGGACGAACGGTTGACAGGAGGGACGAACGGGAATTATACTGGAGAAAATTGTGGGATGAGAACAATGTGACAGGAGAGAACGAGCGATGGCAATTCAATTAAAGAACGTTTACGAGCAGACAAAAGCAAAATACCGCCTGGAACTGGCGGCGGGAGAGGACGGACTGGACGGGATTTTCAACTGGGTCTATATTTCCGAGGATCTGAACACGGCGGATTTCCTGCAGGGCGGCGAGCTCGTGATCACAACGGGTGTCAGCAGCGTGGGAGATCCGACCTGGCTGTACCGCTTTATCGAGACGATGATCGCGCATCAGACGAGCGGGCTGATCTTAAACATCGGAAAGTACGTCGGACGGGACGACATCACCGACGACATCCGCACACTCTGCGACCGGGAGCATTTTCCGCTATTTCTGATGCCGTGGGAGGTTCACATCTACGACATCACACGCGATTACTACAACCGCATTTTCGAGGAGACAACGGAGAGCCATGAGATTTCGCAGGCGTTTTTGAGCGTGCTGTACCGGGACGGCGATTATGCGAAGAGTATCCATACGCTGGAAAATAACGGGTATGAGATTGCCGGAAAATACTGCGTGGCAGTCGCAGAGTTCGCGCGCGGCGAAGAACACGAGGCGCTTGCGGCGAACGGCATGGCGCGGCTGCGGTATGAGATTGGAAAATACAGAAACGAAAACGGGCTGGCATTTACCATGCTTGAGACGAAACGAAATCTGCTCTTCATCTGGAAAATGGGCGACCCGGAGCGGATCGGGAAGGCAATGGAGGAACTGCTGGCAAAGATCCGTCAGGTGGGCGCACGGTTCTGCGGGCAGGAAGTGACGAAGGATTTCTGTACGGTCGGAATCGGCGGAACGGCGGTTTCGCTCGCCCAGTTAAAGGCCAGCCACGCACAGGCACAGGCGGCTGCTGCGATGGCGAGATATCAGGGCGAGGAGCTGTATTCGTATGAGAAGATGGGATTTTTTAAATTGCTGCTTGCGATCGAGGATAAGAAGATTCTGAAAGATTATGAGAAAGAACAGCTCGGCGAAGTCCTGGCGTACGATAAGGAGCACAGCAGCGATTACACCGAAACTCTGTATCAGTTTCTTCTGCATCAGGGCAGCATCCAGGGTGCCGCTGCCGCGATGTTCTGCCACCGGAATACGGTCAATTACCGCATGAAGGTCCTGCGCGAGTTCCTGAACCGCGACCTCGACGACACACGGACTCAGTTCGAACTGATGACAGCCTTCCAGATCCGGGAGTATCTGCGGATTATGGGGGAGAAATAACTGCAATAGAAAAACACTTCCGCAGACGGATCGGTGAAATCTGCGGAAGTGTTTTTTCGGTTATATCAGAACAGCTCTTTATAAATACCGCGGACGGTCTCTTCGTCGAGCGTCGTGTAGTTGTTTGCCATCAGTCGTCCCTGTTTTGTCATGACGGTATGCGTAAATGTGTCGATATCCGCCTCCGTCATGCCGTACTCATGCAGCGGTTTTTTCGGGATCAGATGATTCAGCAGAACTTCCAGCTCGTCGTAGACGTGCTCCGGGGTGCAGCCGAGCAGATAGGTGAGG
>CAVLAW010000004.1:0-23785 GCA_963661155.1 Tidjanibacter massiliensis
TATATTTACCGGGAATGGATGGATAATGGCAGTCGATATGGATACTACAAAGATCATGTTATCCATCTGGAAGATGAAGGGGTTACTTTGGAAATACTGGATTTTCGGCAGGAGTCTGACAATGAGGAGACGCGGGGCAGAGAAAGACTGCGACGTTGTGAAAATCAATATAGGAAGAGGAAAACAGAGTTTATCGAAAATGATGCCGAACAGATGGGAGATAGTGAACTGTTTCAGCGTTTTCAGAAAAAGATTTTATCAACACTGACAGAAGAAGAAAAAGAATTGATTTGGGCTCGCTTTGGGGAAAGAAAGACATTAAAACAGATAGCGGCTGAGCTTTCAGAAAAAGAAGACGGAAGAGCCATTTCGATTTCAACCGTTTCTTATCGGTTAAGAAAATTGAAAACAAAGATCAGAGAAAAAATGGATTTTGAAGATGACAAATATTTCTATCAGGAATATAATAAAAGAATCAGTAAGAAATTCAAATGATAGAAATGAAGAAGGATCTTATGATGAAAACTACAACACAACAAACGCATTTATACAGCAACACAGATCTTCGAAAACTTTTGATCCCCATCATCATTGAGCAGTTACTCTCCTCACTGATGGGAACGGTTGATACGATGATGGTCAGCAATGTGGGATCGGCCGCAATATCGGCGGTTTCGCTGGTGGATTCGATTAATATTCTGGTCATCCAGGCATTGTCCGCGCTGGCGGCGGGCGGTGCGATTCTCTGTTCGCAGTATCTGGGAAGCGGGAAACGGGATGGTGCGATTCGGTCGGCGCAGCAGGTGCTGTTTGTTATGACCGTGCTGTCGGTTGCATTATCCGCTGGATGTCTGATTTTCCGCGTTCCGCTGCTTCGTGCCGTGTTCGGAGCGGTGGAAGCGGATGTTATGAGAAATTCGCAGGTCTATTTCCTGTTTACGCTGCTGTCATTCCCGTTCATCGGTCTTTATGATGCCGGCGCGTCCATTCTGCGGGCGCAGAACAACAGCCGCAGTCCGATGATCATTTCGGTGATTTCGAACTTTATGAACATCGGCGGAAATGCCATTTTGATCTTTGGATTCCAGATGGGCGTTGCGGGAGCTGCGATTTCGACGCTGGTTTCGCGTATCTTCTGCGCCGTTGTCGTGCTGTGGAAGCTCCGCGATGAGAGCAAACCGATCTTCGTCAAACAGTATCTTTCGATCCGGCCGGATTTTCGACTGATCAAAAAAATACTGTTCATCGGTATCCCGTCGGGAATTGAAAACAGTATGTTTCAGTTTGGAAAACTTGCGATCCAGTCCACGGTGTCCACTCTCGGAACCGTTGCGATTGCCGCGCAGGCGATGACCAATATCCTCGAGAACCTGAACGGTGTCGCTGCAATCGGCGTTGGCATCGGACTGATGACCGTTGTCGGCCAGTGCCTCGGCGCAGGACGGAGAGACGAAGCCATCTACTATATTAAAAAGCTGTGCTGGCTGGCCGAGATTGTTATTATCGTAAGCTGCCTGCTGGTATTTGCACTGGCAAAACCGGTCACGATGATCGGCGGTATGGAGGCGGAGAGCGCGAAACTCTGCATGCAGATGGTGCTCTTTATCACGATCGCAAAACCGCTCTGCTGGGTTATGGCATTCGTCCCGGGCTACGGCATGCGTGCCGCCGGAGATGTAAAATTCTCCATGATCACATCCTGCTGCACCATGTGGCTGTGCCGTGTCAGCCTCTGCATCTACCTCTGCCGCGTCTGGGGCTTCGGCCCGATCGCAGTCTGGATCGGTATGGCAGCAGACTGGAGCCTGCGCTCCATTATTTTCACGATCCGGTTTAAGTCAGGAAAGTGGCTGAATCATCATTTGATTGAAGAAAAAGCAGCGGAAAAATAGAATACTAATGTTCTTCCTCCGGTAAAAACGAAAGCGCATATTTGAGAGAGTCGTCAAGATGAGATTTCATCATCTGGACGGCTTTTTCAATTTCTCCATTCTGGTATGCATCGAAAATGGCCTGGTGCTCGTTATCAATCTGTGTCTGAATTACCGTTTCCTGGCTGTACTGATTGGAAAAGATTGAAATTCCGCTGCGGATCCGTCCGGCAGATTCGGTGAGGCGGGAATTATTGCAGTAGCGGTAAAAGACGAGATGAAACTCATCGGAGCAGTTGTTCCAGGTTTCCGCATCTCCCGCATTGGCGGCTTTGCGGCCGTTTTCCAGAATCGTTCTGACCTCGGCGAGCAGCTTTTCCTGATCCGGGGAAGCTGCGGCATAGCGGATGGCAAGGCCGTCCAGATCACCCATGAAGGAATAAATTTCCCGGAGATCATCGGCGGTAAAGCTGATGACATTGACGCCGATATTCGAATAATACGAAACAAGCTGATCCTGCGTCAGGCGGGTCAGCGCTTCGCGGATCGGCGTGGAGCTGACCTGAAAGCGTTCCTGCAGGACTTTTAACGTCAGCTTTTCGCCGCATTTGATTTGCTGTGTGAGAATGTCATTTCTTAAAATCTGATAGATCTGTTCAGATAATGTTGATTTATTTAATCCCATGAAAAAGTCTCCTGTCCATTTCAAACTATAGAATATTTTATCATGGCACAAAAACCCATTCAAGATAAAAACAAGTCCGAAATTCTCAATTATACTAATTGACATTAACGCGTTGAAGTGATATAGTCTTATTTAACATAAAACATTTTGCAAAATGCAAAATCAAAAAGAGGATCACACATACAGGGGCACAGAAAGGTTTCCTTTGTGTGCTTTTTCTGTAGGTTTTGAAAGGGAGGAACAACATGGCAGAATACAACTGGCCTTACCCGAATGAATTCGGGCAGACCGAGACAGTCGATGCGGAGATCCTGGTACTGGGCGGCGGTCTCGCAGGATGCTTTGCAGCAATCGCGGCAGCACGGAAAGGCAAAAAAGTAGTATTGGTAGAAAAAGGCGCAACGAAACGAAGCGGCGCAGCGGGAACCGGTTTTGATCACTGGGAATCCGCCTGTACCAATCCCTGTTCCGAGGTAACGCCGGAGGAGATCGCAAACGCTTACGTCGATGAACAGGACCACTACAGCAACGGCATTGCGCACTACATTGAGTGCCGTGAGGGCTACGACCGTATGCTCGATCTCGAGAGCTTCGGCGGAAAAATCCGCGATACCGAGGATGAATTCAAAGGTGCGGAATTCCGCGACGACAAGACAAAGCTGATGTTCGCCTATGATTATAAGAACAAATTTACTTTACGTGTCTGGGGATCCACGTTCAAACCGGCGCTCTACGCAGAACTGAAACGCCTCGGCGTCACGATCTATGACAGAACGGAGGCAACCGCTCTTCTGACGACGATCGAGAATGGTAAGAAACGCGGCATCGGTGCCATCGGCATGAATGTGCACACTGGAAAACTGCTGGTATTCCGCGCGAAAGCAACGCTGCTTACGATGTCAAGACCGGCGCGCGTCTGGCTGTTCAATCCGGACCTTACTGGCCTGTGCGAATTCCGTCCGATGCAGTCGATCGGAAGCGGCCATGCGATGGGATGGAGAGCCGGCATGGAGTTCACGATGATGGAGAAATCCGTCAAAGGCGAATTCTCTGCAGCAGGACGAAGCTTTCCGCCGTACGGAACCGGAAACAACCACAACACCTGGTATGCGGCGACGATGGTTGATGCGCGAGGCGTGGAAATCCCGTATCTGGACCGCGACGGAAACGTGCTGAAAACCGTGTCCGAGCGGTATTACCCGGTGAAAGGCCAGAAATTCTTCTTAAAAGGCGGTGTTATCGATGAGCCGAAATACGAGTACCGCGGACCGGAGACGATGTCGTTTGACGAGCTGATCAAACGCGGCTACAAACTGCCGTTTTACGCAGACTTAAGCAGAATGCCGGAGATGGAGCGGAAAGTTATCTGGGGCATGATGGTAGGAGAGGAAGGAAAGACGAAAATCCCGATTCTCCAGTATTACACCGAGCGCGGTTTCGATCCGGAAAAACATATGCTGCAGAGTTATGGAAACGGCTGGCAGTCCGCAGCGTTCCTTGATCAGGAGCGGCAGCTGTTCGGAGCGCCGGGCGGCATTATGCATGACTGGGATCTGAAGACCAACATTGACGGAATCTATGCGGCAGGCGATCAGCTCTTTGCATCGGACTGCGCCGGATTTGCATGTGCAACGGGATACTATGCAGGACGAAAAGCGGCAGACTACAGCGATACCGTAAAAGAGCTGGCTGAAATTGATCCGGCCGAGGTCGATGCAGAAAGAGAACGTCTCTACGCGCCGATGAACCGCACCGAGGGCGTTACCTGGAAAGAGCTGAACATGGCGATTTCGAAGGCGATGCAGAACTACTGCGGCGGCGTGAAAAATGATGACCTTCTGGCACAGGGAATTGATCTGCTGAAGTCCTACCGCGAGGAGATCGTTCCGCAGCTCTACTGCAATAACCCGCACGAGCTGATGCGTACCCACGAGGTGCTGGACATCCTCGACGTTTCCGAGATGATTCTTCACGCCTGCATGATGCGGAAATCGAGTTCAAAACAGCTCTGCTTCTACCGGAGCGATTATCCGGAGATGGACCCGAAAAAAGATCACTGCTTTATCACGATCCGTCAGGAAAACGGCGTTCCGGTGCGCGGAACTGTCCCGGGAGACTATTTCGGCGATCTGAAAACGGAATATGAGAAGAGAAATCAGGATTATATCGGAGGTGAGGCAAAATGAAGCAGATGAAAGTTGAAGTAGTTCCATGCAGTGCCACACCGCTGATCTACGATGAAGAAAAATGTATCGGATGCAATGCCTGCGCAGAGATCTGCCAGTGCGACATCATCCTTCCGAATCCGGAAAAAGGAAAGCATCCGATCGTGATGTTCCCGGGAGAGTGCTATTACTGCGGCGCGTGCGTCATGGTATGTTCGAAAAAAGGCGCGATCCGCTTGCAGCATCCGGTTATGAACCGTGCAAAATTTGTGCCGGTGAAGCCGAACCCGGATGCAGAGAAGTAAATCAGGGGAGGAAAGAGAAGTGGAAACGAATACAAAAAAGAAGATAGGCCTTCTGGGCTGCATCGGAACGGGAATCGGCGCGATCATCGGCTCCGGAATTTTCGGCTCCCTGCCTACGGTCATCAATGATATCGGAACGGGAATTGTGCTGGCACTGCTGGCGACGATTGTCTATACGCTGGCAAAGACGATTCCAAACGTCTACCTGTCTTCCGTGGCACCGGCCTCCGGCAGCTTTTTCATCGCACCGACGAAGCTGATCCATCCGGCTGTCGGCGTATTCATGGCAGCGCAGAACCTGCTGCAGCCTGTGTTGATTTCGGTATTTGCGGTACTGTTCGGCGATTACTTTGTCGCCCTGTTTCCGGCGCTTGAGGGATACAAGACGCTGATCAGCATTGTGATTCTGATCATCTACACCGGAATCGCATGGCAGGGCAACCATACCTTTGCGTTTGTCAACAACATCATGGTGATCGTGCTGATGGTGGCCATGGGATGTTATATTTTCGTGGGAATGCCGAGCATCGACACTTCCAGACTGACGCTCGGCGAAATTTTCAGCCCGGGTGTGAAACTGACAAGCTTTGCAGCAGCCGTCGGCGTTCTGGCCTCATCGCTTTCCGGCGGAAGTGCTGTTTCGCAGATTGCAGATGATGTCAAAAATCCGAACCGCAACATTCCGCTGGCGCTGCTCCTGTCGCCGACGATTGTGGCATTTATTTATATTGCCATGGGTGTTGTTACGATCGGCTGCATGCCGGCCGGCGAGCTGACTACACTTTCCGAAGTAGGAAAGACCTTCCTTCCATCCGGCCTTCTGACCTTCTTCATCGTAGGCGGTCCGCTCTTCGGCGTTCTGACTTCGATGGTTCCGGTCATCATGCTGACCTGTGCACAGATTCAGGCAGCCGCAGACAACGAGCTGTTCCCGGCGTTCGTCGCAAAGAAAAACAAAAACGGCGTGTCCCCGGTGATCCTCTGCTTCGTTATGATCTTCTCGATCTGCTGCGTGGCAACCGGTTCGAGTTTCGGAGTGTTGATGACGGTATTCTCGTTCGTCAACGCCCTGTCCGATATCGTGCTCTGTATGGTGCCGTTCTTCCTGCGTAAGAAGTACCCGCACGCATGCAATCATTCCACCTTTAAGATGGCGATCGGACTAGTGTACGCCTTATCCGCCTTTGCGTTTGTCGTAGCAGCGTACCTGGCTTACGCGATGATCAGTACCCTCGGAACCACCGTGTGGCTGATGATTCTCGGCGCGATTGTACTGTTCGTGATCTACATTCTGATCCGCATCTCCTACCTGAAAAAACAGGGACGCGATCTGATTGCAGAACTGAAAGAGCCATATGAGCCCTGGGAAGCACGCGAGCGTGAGTGCAGGGCGATGGATGAAGGAAAATAAAACAGTAAAAATATAGAAAAGGACAAATTCCAGAAGTACAGAGAGGACTGTTTTCTGGAGTTTGTCCTTTTTATGTCTCAAGGAGAAATTCGAGAAAAACCCATTCGAGGAAAATCTGTCGAATTTAATTGAAAATTATGGTCTTGAATGAGGGCTAAAAAATATTTTTTGACTGTTTATATTGAGATGGCGTACAGCCATAATATTTTTTAAATAAAGTAGAAAAGTAGGAGTAATTAGGATATCCGATTTTGCAGGAAACAGACGTTACGGAGCTGTTTGGAGCTTCTAAAAGTCGAGCTGCGAGTGCCATACGTTCCTTTATAATAAATTGGCTGAGAGAACTTCCTTTTTCTTTGTGAAAAATCCGGTTAAGATATACAGGATTCAAATAGAATTTTGAAGCCAAATGACTTACACTGAGTTCTTCATCGTCCAGATGAGAAAGAATATACTCGGTACATTGCTGGACAACATCGGCAGGATTACGGTTGGTATCAGGTGGGACAGTTACATCCTCCTGCGTTTTTGAAAGCCAGGATTTTCCGTATTCGAGCAGTTTTTGATTTTCTAGGCGCTGCAGGCGTTTAGAAGCAACTTTTTGAATTGTTTCAGCAATTGTATCATAATCGACCGGAAGCAGAAGATACTCCTCACAAGATAAACTGACGGCATCCTTGGCATAGGAAAAATCAGCATGACAAGTTAAAAGAATGCAGTCGATATCATAATTCTGCCCGCGAATCCATTTGATAAGTTCTATTCCATTTTCGCCAGGCATTTCAATATCACAGAGCAGGATATCAGGAGTGTTTTTTAAAATGGAAGCTTTCGCTTCTGAGACATCAAAAGCAATGGAGACTTCTTCTATAGAATATGACTTCCAGTCGATCCCATCTCTCATAGAAGTAACTGCCAGAACGGCATCATTTACAATTAGTAGTTTCATCAGCATCTTCCTCCACGTCTAAATTATACGGAATAGTAATGGTAAAGATAGTTCCTTGATTCAGTGTTGAATCAACATGAACCGTTGCTTTTCCATCATAAAAAAATTGAAGTCGTTTTAGTGAATTACGAATTCCCAAATGTTTTCCCTTTTTATAATCGGCAAAGTTGCCAGAATTAATCTGCTGAACTGTTTCAGGATCCATTCCTCTTCCATCGTCGGCAATCTGAAATGTGACAAGTCCCTTTTCGTAAAAACAATAAAGAGAAATGTGAATAATCTGATTGTGAATTAATGCATGACTGACAACATTCTCTATAAAGTTGTGAATTAACAGAGGTGGAATCCGGCATAAATTTACCTCTGGATCAGATTCATAGGAAAAAGTAAAAGAATTTGGATATTGAATAGCAGCAACTTCAAGAAACTGTTCAATCAATTGTAATTCTTTTGCAAAAAGAACAAGAGCCTGGTCATATTGGAACAGATATCTAAGATATTGTGATAAATATAAAATTGTTTTCTTTGCCAGATCGTTTTTTCCTGCCTGAACTACAGTAAAAAGCAGATTAAAATAATTCAGCAGAAAATGAGGCCGAATCTGCAGCTGAAGATTTTCAAGAAGCATTTGTTTATAACGCAGTTCTTTATTGATATTTTCGAGACGAAGTAACTGAAGGTTATCGGCCATATCATTAAAAGAATTATATGCTGCCTGGAACTCGTGTGAGGAGGCAGAGGATAAGATACGATAATTTTGGTCTCCGGTACTCAAATGTGCATGTGCCTGATTAAGAGTTTGCAGGGGCTGAATTAACCATTTTTTCATAAAATGATAGAGAACTGGAATCAGTAAAATATAAGTAACAATAGCAAGATAAAGAATCCATCGCTGCAGAGGAATAAAACTTAAAATAGAGTGTGAAAATGTGAGAGTCACATATAAAGGAAGATCTTGATATTTTTCAGTAACACAAAATCCATTTGCATCAAAAGCGGTCGGGGGAGTCTCAGTAAACTGGATTTGCTCAAGAGAATAGTCCAAATACGTATCTATATTTTTATGAATTTCAGAGAGCGAGATAAAGGCTCCGAAATACATAGTATCATCCAGCATGATCCGAAAAAGATACGGTTCGTCTTCAATGGTAATTAAATGCCATCCAGAATTCTGATAAACATTTTCTGGATTAAAATAATTGTGATCAAAGAGAATGGTATCAAAAATATGGTTATTGTGTGGCACGACAAAAAAGTCATCCAGATCAGATCTGTAAAAAACAAAATAATCGGCGAGAGCAGAACCAATCCTTTTGTCAGAGATGGTTTGGGCAACCTGATTTTTTGCGAGCTGGTAGGACAGATCGTTATCATTATGAAAAAAGATAGAACCATCTACATTTGTATGCTGAATCTGATAGAAAAAATATTCCGTATTTTCGACAGTAAGTGTGGTACGGTTACTGAACGTGGTTATAGTAGATCGTATCGATTTTTCAACGGAGTCGGTAGCATCCTGAATAAGCAAATGTGATATCCAAAGGGAAAGTATATTAAAAGGAATCACAGCAATGATTAGAAGCAGCAGCATTTTGGTAGTAATCTTTAATGATTTCATAAAATATCCTTTCAAAATGAATGGTGTTTTTATATGAAAAAATATTAGCACCTTAAAAATAGAAAGTCAATGAAGGGCCGAAATTGGTCCGATTTGTAATAGAGAAGGTTTAAAAAGCGAATAGAATTAAAGAAAAGGCACTGGTATGATTTATAAAAACAGAATGAGGAGGTTTGTGAAATGAATACAACGGAAATACTTCGGCGGATGACGTTGGAAGAAAAAATTCATCTGCTTAGTGGAAAAAATTTTTTTGACACGCTTGATTATCCGCAATATGGGATTACATCGATGGTCATGGCAGATGGACCATGTGGATTGAGGAGACAAGAAGGAGAAAATGATCATCTGGGGATTCACCCAAGTATTCCGGCGACGGCAACTGTCTCAGGGGGCTGTCTTGCAGCAACATGGAACAGAGAGTGTGCATATAAAAATGGAAAAATTCTTGGTGAGGAAGCAGCCCGTGAGGGTGTAGATGTGCTGCTGGCTCCAGCAATGAATATTGTGCGTTCACCTCTATGCGGCCGAAATTTTGAATATTTTTCAGAAGATCCATGTCTGACGGGAGAAATTGCGGCAGCATATACAGACGGAGTACAAAGTACAGGTACAGGTGCATGTTTGAAACATTATGCAGCTAATAATCAGGAGACAGAGAGGGAATTTATCAATACCATTGTGGATGAGCGTACCTTGCGGGAAATATATCTCAGTGGTTTTGAGACAGCTGTTAAAAAAGCAAAACCACAGGCGGTTATGGCTGCACTGAATCAGATTAATGGTGTTTACGGAGCGGAGCATAAACAGTTACTGACAGATATTTTAAGAGAGGAATGGGGGTTTGACGGAATAACCGTTTCAGACTGGTTTGGCGTTGTGCATGCATCCGAGGCGGTAAAGGCAGGAATGGATCTGGAAATGCCCTACAGTGAAGAAGTGGGGGCACAGAGGATAAAAGATGCGCTGCAAAAAGGAGATCTGACAGAAGAGGAGATTGACGTCTGCTGTGCTCATATAATAAATGCAGCTAGAAAGTGTGCAGAACGAAAAAAGACAGGATACGACAGGAAAAAAGAATCCCGAGAAAAAATGTGGGAAAGACACCATAGAGAAGCAGTTGAAATTGCGCAGGAAGGAATTATTTTGTTAAGAAATGAGAACAAAATTCTGCCGTTAAAACCAGAAGAAAAGGTTTGCGTTATTGGTTATTATGCGGAACATCCGAGATTTACGCTAGATGGAAGTGCAAAAGTAATTTGTACAGGATATGACGTTCCACTTGAAGAAATTCGAAATTTTAATAAAGATGTTAAATTTGCACAGGGTTATTGCAAAACAGAAGGAAAGGAAGAACTGCAGGAAGAAGCGGTCACATTAGCAAAAGAAAGTGATAAGGTAATTTTCTTTATGGGGCAGCCGGACGGGGTTGAAAAAGAGGGACATGACAGGAAAAATATAAACCTGCCTGTCTATCAAGAAGAATTGCTGGGAAAATTAATTCAGACGAATCCTAACATTATTGTGGTACTTTCGAATGCATCAGCAGTAGCAATGCCGTGGAGAGATGAGGTAAAAGGAATTTTTGAATGTTTTTTTGCAGGCCAGGGAATGGGAAAAGCAATTTCAAATCTTCTTTATGGCAAAGTGAATCCATCCGGAAAACTGCCGGTATCGTTTACAAAAAGACTGGAGGACACTTCGGCATGGATTTCATTCCCCGGAAATAAGAAAAAGGTTGTTTATGGTGAGGGTGTTTTTAATGGTTACAGATATTATGATGTAAAACATACGGAACTTTTATATCCGTTTGGATTTGGAATGAGCTATACCTGCTTTCAGTATTCCGGTATGGAAATACCATCTGAGGTCTTTGAAAAAAATGAGGAACAACTGGAAGTTTCTCTGAAAGTGAAAAATATAGGAGAAGCAGATGGCGCAGAAGTAGTTCAGCTTTACATTGGTATGCCGCAGACGGGAATCAAGCGTCCTGTAAAAGAGTTGAAAGGATTTGAGAAAATCTTTTTGAAACAGGGGGAAGAAAAGACCGTGCATTTTATTTTAACGAAAAGGGATTTTGCTTTTTATGATGAAAATTATGCAGAATGGCAGGTGGATGAAGGCGAATATCAGCTTATGGCTGGAAGTTCTGCGGAAGATATTCGGCTTGTGTGCGAAGTTCATGTTGAACCAAAAAAGAAAAGAAAAAAAGTGTTGTCTGGCTGGTCAGAAGTAAGGGCATTGAGAGAAACAAGAGAAGGAGAAGTGCTTTTTCAGAAATGGAAGGAAAAATTAAAAAATTCTATAAAAGATGAAAATGGCTTTTTGAAAAAAGAATATCTTGAAGAAGATGAATTTGCAAATAATATGCGTTTACGTAGATTTTGTGTCTATAGTCATCAGGCAATTGATAATGATGAACTTCAGGAGGGAATAGAGGAAGCAAATAATTCCAGAAAAGATAAGTTTGATTAGTGAAAAACAAAGTGTGAAATGAAATTTCTTTTTGAAGGCAGATTTTATAAAATATAGTAAATTAAAACTTTGGAGGTACTCAAATGAAAAAGAAACTAATTTCGTTATTATTAACGGCGACAATGGTTCTGACTGCGGTGGGCTGTGGAAAAACGGCAGAGAGCGGAGCGGAGGAAAAGAACCGTCAGGATGCATCCCAGGAACAGGCAGAAAACACAGAGGGTCAGACAGACTCTGTATTGAAAGATGGAAAAAATACGACAATCACAATGGTATTTCCGGGAAACAATTCAGCGCCGGGAAGTTTGGAAAAGGTTGAGGAGGCAATGACCGAAATTGCCAGAAAAACGATTGACTGTACAGTTGAACTGAAAATTCTGGAGTGGGGTGTTTACACGGAGCAGACAAATTTAATGCGGTCCAGTGGGGAAGATGTAGACATTATGCTTCTGATGGGCGGAGTACAGTCCAGTGCAAACAGTGGACAAATTCGTGATATTTCGAATCTTGTTGGGGATTATGCCGGTGAGACGGAAGATTTTCTTGGGGAATATCTGGATGCCTGCTATGTAGGCGATGCTCTTTACGGCTTTCCATGTTATAGACAGTTTGCAACCAAAACAGGACTGGTTTGCCTGACATCGATTCTTGAAGAAACCGGGGTCGATCCAGAAACGGTAAAAACCTGGGATGACGTAGATAAACTGCTCGCGGAAGTGCAGAAGCTTCATCCAGAACTGGATTTACTGATTCCAGCGGATGCAGGAAGCGGCGTACTCAGATATTGTATGAGTGGAGATTTTGATGTATTGCTTTCTAATATGGCCGGTGTATATGCTGATGGCCGAGAGGGATTGAAAGCAGAAAATATTTATGCATCGGATGAATTTATGGACGTGGCCAAGATGGCATATGAATGGAATCAGAAAGGATACTTTATTGCGGATTCTACCACGATTACGGATACAAGACAGACCTTTTTAAAGGCAGGAAGCTGTTTCGGATATATCGGACAGATCCATCCGGGAACAGCAACGCAGGAGAGCATTAATGCGGGAGTTGATGTTACTACAATACCGATCACGGAAGCAATTACAGGAACGGCGAATGTTAATACGGTACAGTATTGCATTCCGACAGGATCAGATTGTCCGGAAAAGGCACTGGCATTTTTAAATCTGGTGTATACAAATCCTGAAATTCAGAATTTACTTCACTTTGGAATTGAAGGAGAAGATTATGTTGTGAAAGAAGATGGTGTTGCAGGATATCCGGACGGAATTGACAGCAGCAATGTAGGATGGTCAAATGAAGTATGGCTGTGCGGAAATGCATCTATTGGTTATGTATGGGAGACAGATCCGGCTACAATCTGGGACGATTATAAAAAATTTAATGAGGATGCATTGATGTCCTGTGCATACGGTTTTACTTTTGATACAGCGAATGTAAAAACAGCAATTACTGCAGTTCAGAATGTATTGGATAAATACACGGCATTGATATGCTCAGGAGAGTCTGATCCAGAAAAAGCAGTTGCAGAATTTAACCGCGAACTGGAAACTGCGGGAATGCCGGTTATTCTCGAAGAAATGCAGTCGCAGCTAGATGCTTTTGAAGAAAGCAAGTAAGTAATGAGCTAACGAAAGGAGTGCCTTCTGGCAGATAAGATGAAAAAGAAATTAAAACAGGCTGTTCCGCTTTATGTTATGCTGCTTCCAGGTTTTATCTATTTGGTGATTAATAATTATTTGCCGATGGGTGGACTTGTGATGGCTTTCAAAAATGTAAACTGGACAAAAGGAATTTGGAAAAGTGACTGGGCTGGTTTTGCCAATTTTGAATATTTATTTAAAACACCAGAAGCATGGTCAATTACCAGAAATACTATTTGTTACAATTTGGCATTTATTGTATTAAACCTTGTGATGGGAGTGTTTTATGCAATTTTGCTGAGTGAATTAAAAAATAAAATTGCTGTAAAAATTTATCAGACCGTTATTATGCTGCCATTTATGATATCGATGGTCATTGTGAGCTACCTTGCATATGCTTTCCTTGCAGGAGATACCGGATTACTGAATGGTATGCTGAAAGCACTTGGCATGGAACCGGTATCCTGGTATACCGAACCGAAGTATTGGCCAGTGCTGTTGGTATTTATTAACTGTTGGAAGGGTGTTGGATATGGAACGGTAGTATACCTGGCATCTATATTGGGAATTGATCAGGAACTTTATGAAGCAGCTGCAGTAGATGGAATCAATAGCTGGCAGAAAGTTAAGTATATCACAATTCCGCTGATCAAACCGACAATTATCACAATGTTATTGTTGAGAGTAGGAAAAATCTTTTATTCCGATTTTGGACTGTTTTATCAGGTGCCGATGAATTCAGGAGCTTTGCTGAATGTAACGAATACGATTGATACCTATGTATATCGTGGCTTGATTACATTGGGAGATGTGGGAATGTCATCTGCGGCAGGATTCTATCAGTCAATTGTTGGTTTTGTGCTGATACTTTTCGCAAACTGGCTGACGAACAAATACAGTAAGGAAAATGCGCTGTTTTAGGAGGAAGTATGGATAATTACAAAAAATCTGGTCAAATCATAAGAAATGTAGTCATGTCAATAGCTGCGATTGTGACAATACTGCCATTCCTTTTACTGTTGTCTGCGTCTTTTACAGACAGTACAGAGGTTGTATTAAATGGATATTCATTCATCCCTAAACAGTTTAGCTTAGATGCATACGCATATATTTGGAACGAAAGAACACAAATTTTCAGAGCTTATTTTATTTCAATTATTGTTACGGCGATTGGAACAACAGTGAGTCTCTTAATTACCATGATGTATGCGTATGTATTATCAAAAGATGCTTTTCCAGGGAAAAAATTTTTTACAATGGCACTTTTGTTTACGATGCTTTTTAACGGTGGATTGGTTCCTACATATACAATGTATACGCGATATTTTCATATAAAAAATACACTGCTGGCGTTAATCATTCCGTCGCTTCTGATGTCGTCCATGAATGTAATTCTGGTAAGGAGTTATATTCAAAATAATATACCAAAATCCTTGAATGAGGCAGCGTATATTGACGGAGCAAATGAATATCTCATTTTTCGAAAAATCATTCTGCCGATTAGCAAGCCAATTGCGGTAACAATTGGAATGTTTATCGGAGTTGGCTATTGGAATGACTGGACAAATGGATTATATTATGTGACGGATAATAGGCTATACAGTATACAGCAGCTGTTGAATAACATGCTTAAGAATATTGAATATCTTTCTTCAAATTCTGCAACTGCATCGATGGCATCCGGCGCGGTTGACATTCCGAAGGCAACAGTTCGTATGGCAATTGCCGTGGTTGGTATTCTGCCTATTTTGGTAATATATCCCTATGTGCAGAAGTACTTTGTGAAAGGAATTGCACTTGGAGCAGTAAAGGGGTGAATATACAGATGTTATATCCGATTGTAACAAAATCAAGGACGGTAATTGATTTAAGCGGAGTCTGGAAATTCCGTATGGATCATGGGAATGGATTTAACGAACGATGGTACGAACGAGATTTTGCTGGTGAAGAATCTATGACAATGCCTGTTCCGGCCTCCTATAATGATTTGAAAGAAAATGCAGAATTAAGAGATCATTTTGGCTGGGTTTTCTATCAGAGAAAATTTACTGTGCCAAATTTATTAAAAACACAACGAATTATGCTTCGGTTTGATGCGGTAACACACAGCGCTGTTGTATGGTTGAATGGCAAAAAACTTGGAATGCATAAGGGAGGATTTCTGCCGTTTGAATTTGAAATTGGAGAATGGCTTGCAGAAGATGAAAATATATTAACCGTTGCTGTTGACAACAGAATTGATTATTCAACATTACCAGTTGGAAAAGAGAAAAGCGGTCAGAGCATGCTTGTAGGAGGAAAGAATATTGCAGTAGAAACAGGAAAAGAACAAAATCATCCGAATTTTGATTTCTTTAATTACTGTGGAATTACAAGACCGGTTCGTTTATATACAACACCTGCTGCATATCTGCAGGACATTTCACTGGATAATCGTGTAGAAGGAACAAGGGCAAAGATTAAATATGAGTTAGAAGTTAGTGCCTGCCAAAACAAACAGGAATGCAGACCGGTCATAGAAATTCTGAAACCGGATGGAACTCTGGTTGGTAAAGCAGAGGGAATATGTGGAGAAATTAAAATTCCCAATGTGTGTTTATGGGAACCATTGAATCCGTATTTGTATGAAATCAGAGTTTCCTACGGGGAAGATTGCTACAGCCTTCCGTATGGAATAAGAACAGTTGAGATACAGGGCGGAAAATTTCTGATTAACGGAAAGCCATTTTATTTTAAAGGCTATGGAAAGCATGAGGATACATTTCCTGGAGGAAGAGGATTAAACATGCCGATGAATTGTAAGGATATTAGTCTGATGAAATGGCAGGGAGCAAACAGTTTTCGAACCAGCCATTATCCTTACAGTGAAGAAATGATGCGTTTATGTGATGAAGAAGGAATTGTAGTGATTGATGAGGTTCCTGCTGTTGGACTGCATCTGAATTTTGGCGGCGGAGCAGACTTCAAGAATGGAAGAAAGGTACATACATTTGACTCTCCAGAGGAGGGTGGGCTTAGAACGGCAGGACATCATAGAGAGGTTATTCAGGATCTGATAAAACGAGACAAAAACCATGCTTGTGTAGTAATGTGGAGTATTGCAAATGAGCCGGATTGTACGGATGAAGGTGCATACGATTATTTTAAGCCGTTGTTTGAGCTGGCAAAGACATCAGATCCTCAAAAGCGACCGTGTACCATGGTTTGTATGCAGGTAGAAGAGAACAGAAAAGATTGTTCTATCAGATTGAGTGATGTAATCTGTTTGAACCGCTATTATGGATGGTATGTATCAGGCGGAGATCTGCAGACTGCGGAAAAGTTAATGAAAGATGAGATGCAATTCTGGGAAAATGTAGGAAAACCGTTTATGTTTACCGAATATGGAGCAGATACGATCAGCGGTTTTCATGATACCGTACCGGTAATGTTTACTGAGGAGTATCAGATAGAGTGCTACAAAATGAATCATCGCGTGATAGACAATCTGAAAAATTTTGTGGGAGAGCAAGTTTGGAATTTCGCGGATTTTGCCACAGAACAGGGAATTATGCGCGTACAGGGAAATAAAAAGGGCATTTTTACCAGGGATCGAAAGCCTAAAATGGCAGCATACTATTTCAAAGAACGATGGAATGGATGTAAATAAAAAGTAATCAATAAAAACCTTTAAAATTTGCAGGAGGCATTTCCAAATTATGACCAGGATTGTAACGCTTGGAGAAATTATGGCCAGGCTTTCTACTACCGGATTTGAACGCTTTATGCAGGCATCGTCTATGGAACTGTGCTACGGAGGGGCGGAAGCAAATGTCGCAGCATCACTGGCACAGTTCGGGCATCAGGTGACATTCGTGACGAAACTTCCCCAAAATGCACTGGGGGATGCGGCGGTGAAAACGCTTACGGAGCTTGGAATCGACTGTTCATATATCGTACGCGGTGGAAATCGGCTTGGTATCTATTTCCTGGAACAGGGAGCTTCGGTGCGGCCGTCCAGTGTTATCTATGACCGTACGGGATCTTCTTTTGCTGAAGCGGTTCCAGCGGAGTTTGACTTTAATGAAATTTTTGCGGGAGCAGATCTGTTTCATATATCTGGTATCACACCAGTACTCAGCCGGGAAACGGGTGAGTTGGCGCGGTATGCAGTGAAAAAGGCAAAAGAGCATGGTGTGAAGGTTTCGATGGACCTGAATTATCGTGCGAAGCTGTGGGATTCGGAAGTGGAAGAAAAACAGAAGCTGCTCGCGGAGCTCATTTCTTATACTGATATCTGTTTTGGAAATCCGCTGGATGCTGCAAAGTGCCTTGGATATTCCGTTCCGGAAGTAGATCTTCTTAACTGTGACTATGAAATGTGTGTCAGCGAAGAACAGATGAAAAAAATGGCAGATGCATATCATCTGGAAGCAATCATCACGACACTGCGGGAGAGTATCAGTGCCTCCGATAATGGATGGTCTGCGAGAATTTATACAAAAGAGGGACTTTATACCGGAAGCCGTTACCTGCTTCATATCGTGGACCGCGTGGGCGGAGGTGATTCTTTCGCCGGGGGCTGCCTGCATGGCTTTCTGAAGAATATGACGCCGTCAGATGCTCTGGAATTCGGAATCGCTGCTGCCGCAATCAAACATACGATTCCAGGTGATATTAACTATACTTCTGAATGGGAGGTTCTGCAGCTCATGCAGAATAAAGGAAGCGGTCGAGTGCAGAGATAAGAGTAAGATTTTATAGAAAAATAAAAGTAAACAGGAGTTGACTGGAAAAATTTAAAGTCAGCTCCTGTTTGTCTTGAAAACAGAACAAATGTTTGATAAATGTGAGCCGATATGATATAATAAAAGAACCAGGAAACGAGAGGTGACGTTATGACGAATAAATTAGATAAAATTGAGCAAACTAGTTTTATGGATCATTTTGTGAAAACAGATGACATCTTAAAAGATATGTGTGAAATTATTGAGTCGTCACAGAAAGCGGTGCATCGTGCGGTTAATACAGCGCTGATACAGAGAAACTGGCTTTTAGGATATCGGATTGCCAGTGAAGAGATGCAGGGGGAAGACAGAGCGAAATATGGGGCTGAAATTATAAAAAGACTGTCAAAAGAATTATCAGCAGAGTATGGAAAAGGTTATACGAAATCTAATTTGTACAGTTTTTATTCCTTCTATAAAGCATATCCTGAAATTTTCCAGACATCGTCTGGAAAATCTGTTGGGCAATTATCTTGGTCGCATTATGCTGCATTATTGCAAGTGAAGGATAAGAAAGCACGCGACTGGTATGAAAAGGAAGCACAGGAACAGACGTGGAGTGTTCGAACCTTACAGAGGAACATCTCCTCCCAGTACTATTATCGTATGTTACAAACTCAGAAGAAAGATTTTGTAGAGAGTGAAATGAAAGAATTAACAGCATCCTATCAAAGCGATAAACTGGAGTTTATTAAGAACCCAGTCATTGCAGAGTTTTTGGGATTTTCACAGGATACAGATTTTACAGAAAGTGACCTTGAGAAAAGCATTTTATCAAATCTGCAGAAATTTTTGATGGAGCTGGGAAAAGGTTACGCTTTTGTGGCAAGACAGCAGCACATTCATACGGAAAAGCAGGATTATTATATCGACCTTGTGTTTTACAACTACATATTGAAGTGTTTTGTTTTAATTGATCTTAAAACAGAGAAAATAACACATCAGGATGTAGGACAAATGGATATGTATATTCGGATGTACGATGAATTAAAACGCAGCGAAGGTGATAATCCAACCATTGGAATTGTATTGTGTGCAGATACCGATGATGATATTGCACGTTATTCGATTATGCATGGAAATGAACAGCTTTTTGCTTCGAAATATAAATTATATCTTCCGACCAAGGAAGAATTAAAATTGGAAATTGAGACGCAGAAAGCAATGTTTTATCTGCAGCAGCAGGAAAAAGAAAAGAACTGAAATCAAAAAGTATCAAAAGGGGAACTGCCGTACGACAGTTCCCCTTTTTAGAACAAAAATTATACTCCGAAATATTTGCTGATCTCCTCCATCCGTGCCATCTGGTCTACATGGAATGGGCAGCGTTTGTTGCAGTGGCCGCAGTGGATGCAGTCTCCGGCGTGGAGTTCCAGTTTGCGGTAGTGGTCTTTGGCGAGTTCATCGCCGGCCTTTGCAAGATCGTAGTATTTGTTGATCATTGCAATATCAAGTCCCTTTGGACATGGGTGGCAGTGGCTGCAGTAAACGCATCGGCCGGCTGCCTCCGCCGGGGTGAAGCTGCCGATGACGGAATAATCACGCTCCTCTTTGGATGCATCGAGATAGCTGAGCACATCCTTTAAATCCTCCGGTCCGCGGAAGCCCGGGAGTACGGTGAGGACGCCCGGTTTGTCGAGGGCGTACTGGATGCACTGGTTTTTCGTCAGTGCCTGTCCGAACGGGGAGAGTTTTGCGTCGAGAAGCTGTCCGCCCGCGAACGGTTTCATAACGGTGATGCCGACGCCCTCTTTCTCACAGCGGCGGTACATAGCCTGGCGCTCCTCGGCGCCGCCGATGGCAAAGTCTCCGTGCTGATAATCATACGCCGGGTTGATCCTGAACATGCTGACATCGAGAAGTCCGGTGTCGAGCATCTGATTGGCGATCTCCGGTGTGTGCGTGGAAAGTCCGATGTGGCGGACAACGCCCTCTTTCTGCAGCTCTTTGATCCGGTCGAGCACACCGCCTGCGATGTATTTTTTCAGGTCGGACGGCTCGTCGATGCAGTGGATGAAGCCGAAATCAATGTAATCCGTGTGCAGCTTCTTCATCAGCCGGTCCATCTCCCGGTCGATCTGATCCCGGTTCGTCGTCCAGCCGTATTTTCCCGTCGAGTAGTCCGCACCGAAGTGCATCTGAAGACAGACCTTGTCACGGCAGCCTGCAAAAGCAGTCTTATAGTAATCAAATGCACAGGCCTCCGACACAGCTAGGTCAAAATAGTTGACACCGTGCTCCATCGCCAGCTCTACGGTTTTTACCGCCTCTTTTTCCGAAGACTCATGCAGTCCCGAACCGCCGAAACCAATCACACTGACCTGTTCCGTTCCTTTTGGTAATTTCCGATATTCCATATATTTTCCTCTATTCTCTGATCGAACCCATGCTTTAAGGGCAAAAATTCGATCATAATTAAAATCAGTATAAAGTATGAAGTCGAGTTGAAGTCAAGGGAAATTCTGAAAAAAACATAGGAAAAAAGACGAGAAACAGAAGTTAGAAAAAGATTGCCGAAATTAGTTGGAACTAATTGACAATCGCCTGCCGTCATGCTATATTTCTCTATGACTGAAAATAAATCTGAGTCACAGGAGGGATATATGCCAGCAGCATTTACGGAAGAGCAGCGAAAAGAAATCCGGCAGAAGCTTCACACTGCGGCGCGCCAGATGGTGGTTGATACGCCGTATCAGGCCATCAAAGTTGAGGAGCTGACGCAGGCCGCGGGGATTTCGAAGGGAGCTTTTTACAAGTTTTATCCGACGAAGGAACAGCTTTTTTACGAAATTCTGCGCGAGATGCATGAGGAATTGTTTTCCTCTGCCATGGAAGCGTTCGCGGATTCCAGTGAAGAGACGCCGGAGGAAGCGCTCTGCCGGACGCTGCTTGTCTGCTATGACCGCGTGCATACAAGCCCGAACCGCCGGTTCTGGATGAAGGACAGCCGCGAAATCATGAGCGCGATCCCGGAACAGGAAAAAACGGAGCAGCAGAAAGCAGAACAGGAGCTGTTTCGAAAATTCCTGCATCATTTCGGCGGATCTGCAGTGAGCGAGGAACTCGCATTTGCGGCCATTCAGACCCTGATCCAGACCGTCTATGCACGGGAAAAACTGGGACCGGATTATGAAACGATTCTGCGCTGGATGGCGCAGGGGGTGTGCAGCCATATTTTTGTTTTATAGGAAACTTCGTTGAATTTTCCTATAAAACAAAAAGCCCTCCGGGCAGGATCGCACTGCGGCGGAGAGGAATTATGTCGCTAAAGCGACCCGCCGCAGGCGGAGAATCCTGCAAAGCAGGATTCTTTTTTTGAGACAATATGGCGCACACCATATTTTAACACCAGGGGTTAGAAAACACTAACCACCAAAAGACCTAAGAGGAGGACATTTTTATGAAAGCTACCAACAAACTGACCGTACCGGATCTGATTTCAACAGGCGTTTTCACAGCGCTCTACTTCGTACTTGTGGCAATCGCAACATTCAGCAGTGTCGTGATTTTCCCGGGCTTCAATAACGTCGTGCTTCCTGCTTTCTGCGCACTGATTTCCGGCTGCGTTTACATGCTTCTCATCGCAAAAGTGCAGAAATTCGGCGCCGTTTCGATTATGGGAATCGTGATGGGTCTGTTCTTTATGACATCCGGCCACTTTATCGTTTCCTTTGCCGCCAACATTGTGATGGGCATTCTCGCTGATTTGGTCACAAAAGCAGGAAACTATAAAAGCAAAAAAGGAATTCTGGCAAGCTACGTAATCTTTTCCTACGGCCTGTTCGGACCGGTACTGCCGATGTGGTTCATGAAAGATGCCTACGTTGCCAATCTGGAATCACGCGGAAAAGATGCGGCCTACATTTCCGATCTGTTTGCCAATATCAACAATACCACGTTCGTCATCGCAGTCATCGCAACCCTGATCTGTGCGCTGATCGGCGGATGGTTCGGTCAGAAAATGATGAAGAAACACTTTGTAAAGGCTGGTATCGTATCATGAAACTGCGTCTCGATCCGCGGACAAAACTGTATCTGCTGCTGCTGTCGAATCTGACGCTGTTTTTCCACGTCAGCCTTTCGGCGGAGATGCTTCTTGTCGGAATGCTGCTCGCCCTGTTTTTCCTGTCGGGGAAAACAAAAAGCGGCATCCGTCTGCTGATCCTGTACGGGGTGATGGTAAGCTTTGATCTGTTCGTCATCCCATATGCCGACGGCGTGCTGCTGAACTTTATTTCCATGTTTACGGTCGGCATCCGCATGATGCTGCCGTGCGTCATTTCGGGAACGTACGCTTTTACCACGACGACGGTCGGCGAGATGGTATGCGGCATGCGGAAACTGAAAATTCCGGAAGCAATCATCATACCGAGTGTGACGGTAATCCGCTTTTTCCCGACGGTGGCAGAAGACTACCGCCAGATCCGCAGTGCGATGGCATTCCGCGGAATTGCAGCGGGAAAACTTGCGCTGCTTCGCCATCCGGCGCAGTCGCTGGAATATATTCTGATCCCATTGCTGATGAACAGCAACAATGTGGCGCAGGATCTGTCGGTTGCCGCGATGACCAGAGGAATCAGCCTGCCGGGCCGCCATACGAGTATGGTGGAAATCGAGATGAAAGCAGTGGACTGGTGCTGTATGACGGCGGCCGCACTGCCGTTTCTGCTGTTCTTTGGAGGTGTTCTGCGATGATTACGTTGAAAAACAGTTCTTTTACTTATCAGAATGCACAGGAAAAAGCGCTGAAGGATGTCTCGTTGGGGATAAAGCCGGGAGAGTGCGTGGTGCTCTGTGGAAAAAGCGGATGCGGAAAAACGACGGCGGCGCGCCTCTTAAACGGCCTGATCCCTTCCTTTTTTGACGGGGAACTGACCGGGGAGTGCACAACATTCGGACTCAAATCCGGCGAGGCAGTGATCGAGGATTACGTGCCGGTTGTGGGAAGCGTGTTCCAGAATCCGAAGACACAGTATTTTAATATCGATACAACGGCGGAACTGGCATTCCCGTGTGAAAATATAGGGATGGAATCAAAAGAGATTCAAAGCAGGGTGAAAAACTGTGCGAAAGAGAACGGCGTGGAAGCATTGCTGGACCGCAGTATTTTTCAGCTTTCCGGCGGGGAAAAACAGAAAATTGCCTTTGCGGCAGCGAGCATTCTTAGGCCCAAACTCCTTGTACTCGATGAGCCGACGAGCAATCTCGACTACCGAGCAATCCGCGAACTGCGGGAGCTGATCATAAAACAGAAAGCGCAGGGAACGACGATTGTGATCGCGGAGCACCGCCTGGCATGGCTTGCGGATGTGGCGGATCGGTTCTGTTATTTTGAAAACGGAACGTTAAAGGGTGCGTGGAGCAGCGAAGCGTTCCGGAATCTTCCGAAAGGACAGCTTCCGGAAATGGGCCTTCGACCGCTTAAGCTGGATGCGTATCGGGAAGCGGAGAGAGAGAAAGCGAAGAAACCGGCACCGGATGGAATGCCGGTTGTGCGGGCAGATCATCTGTCCGTTGGATATGGAAAGAAAAGCCCGGTGTATGAGATCGAAAATTTTTCCATCTGCAAAGGAGAAATTGTGGGGCTGATGGGACACAACGGCGTAGGAAAAAGTACGTTTGCGAAAACGCTCGGAGGTCTTTTGAAACCGGTCGCCGGAACGATTGCGCCGGCAAAAGAGAAGCAGCGTCTGAAACAGTGCTTCATGGTCATGCAGGATGTGAATTATCAGCTGTTTTCGGACAGTGTGCGTGAGGAAGTGCTGCTCGGAGCCGGCAAACCGGAGCTGTGCGATGAGGTACTGGAAGCGCTCGGCCTTACCGACCTGGCGGACCGCCATCCGATGAGCCTGTCCGGCGGACAGAAACAGCGCGTAGCGATCGCA
>CAVLAW010000004.1:23881-40063 GCA_963661155.1 Tidjanibacter massiliensis
ATCATTCTGGATGAGCCGACGAGTGGGCTTGATTATTATCATATGACACAAGTGGCGGAACTGCTGAACCGACTGAAGGAGTCGGGGGCTGCCGTTCTTGTCATCACACACGACGAAGAGCTGGCCGCCGGCTGGTGCGACCGCGTTGTGCGGCTGGGAGAGGAGAAAAATGATGGAATTTAAGAAAAGTGAATGGATCGGAAACTGGACAAATTTTGAAAAATATATTTACAGCGAAAACGCTGCGATGCAGCAGTGCTGGGCGGAGGCCGAGGAATGCGCGAAGGCGATGCCGATGTTCCAAAACGGAGCGAAGGCATTCTGGCAGATGGCATGCAATACCATCACAAAGGAGACTCCGACGCGTCTCGGCGGCTGGAAAATTACCGATGCGGCTGATGGAGCAGATGGAATGGAAATCGAATGGCTCGATGAAAATGGAGTGAGCCTCGGCAGTTATTCATACGAATGCCGGGAAATCCTCGCAAAAGGACTGGAAGCAAAAGAAAACTTCGTATTCGAAGCAAAAACCGCCCCGGCAGACTGGCCGTTCCGATATCTTATTGCCATGGAACCGATGCCGGCGCGCACGGCAAAAGAAACCGGCGGCCTCTTAAGCCATCTTCACTTCCAGTATGCATCATCACTGGAAAATCTGATCCAGGACGAAAAACTGAAGAACCCGATGTGGTACGCCACCATGTGCGATGCTGACGGCGACCTGCTCGATGAATGTAACATCGTCCGCGCACTGCACCGGCTGCCGAAATGGGAGAAACTGCCGGAATAACTGGCATTTTCCAGTATCCGATGGTAAGATAAATACTGGAAAGGGGGATTTCGACAATGGGATTTCGAAAGGATTTTTTATGGGGAGGTGCGGTTGCTGCGCACCAGCTGGAAGGCGGCTATGACCGGGATGGAAAGGGCCTCAGTATTATGGATGTTGTGACCGGAGGGAATGTAAAGACCCGAAGACGGATCACAGATCGGATTCTGGAGGGCGAAAACTATCCCAATCATGATGCCATTGATTTTTACGATCATTATAAAGAAGACATCCGTTTGTTTGCGGAAATGGGATTCAAATGTTTCCGTACCAGCATCGCATGGACCAGAATTTTCCCGCAGGGAGATGAGGATCAGCCGAATGAGGCGGGATTGCAGTTTTACGATGATGTCTTTGACGAATGCCGGAAATACGGCATTGAGCCGGTCATCACATTGAGTCATTTTGAGATGCCGCTGCATCTCGTGCAGGAGTACGGCGGATGGAGAAACAGAAAGCTGATTTCGTTTTTTGTGAAATTTGCGGTGACGTGTTTTGAGCGGTACAAAGACAAAGTAAAATACTGGATGACGTTCAACGAAATCAACAATCAGGCGGATATCGGAGACGGCGAGGAATTTATGTTCTATGCCAATTCCGGAATCGTATGCCGGCCGGGCGAAAACGCAGAGAAACTGATGTATCAGGCCGCTCATTATGAACTCGTTGCAAGTGCAGAAGCCGTAAAAGCGGGTCATGCGATCAACCCGGATTTCCAGATCGGCTGTATGATTGCGATGTGCCCGATTTATCCGGCCACCTGCCGCCCGGAGGATATTCTGCAGGCGGAAAAGTCGATGCAGAAGCGGTATTATTTCACGGATGTGCACGTAAAAGGAACGTATCCGGCCAACATTCTGCGGTACTGGGAGAGAAAAGAATATCATCTGGATGTGACCGGGGAAGATCTTGCAGCGCTGAAAAACGGCTGCGTCGATTATATCGGCTTCAGCTATTATATGTCCTTCTGCACCAAAGCATCGGAGGACAACCCGGACTTCGACTACCGCGGAGGAAAAGACCGGGTGAAAAATCCGTATGTAAAAGCAAGCGAATGGGGCTGGCAGATCGACCCGGTCGGACTCCGCTATGCACTGAACTGGTTCACGGATCATTATCAGATGCCGCTTTTTATCGTGGAAAACGGCTTCGGCGCATATGACAGCGTGGAAGAGGACGGAAGCATCCACGACCCTTACCGGATCGAATACCTGCGGTGCCATATCCAGGAAATGAAAAAAGCAGTGGAAGAAGACGGCGTCGATCTGATGGGCTACACCCCATGGGGCTGCATCGACCTGGTCAGCGCAGGCACCGGCGAGATGGATAAACGATATGGCTTTATCTACGTAAACAAACACAACGACGGAACCGGCGACCTGTCCAGACAGAGAAAAGATTCTTTTTTCTGGTATAAAAATGTGATTGCCTCAAATGGAGAAAACCTGTAGGCAGCACGCTGAAATTAAACTGCAGGTAGAATGACAACCCCTGTCCGGGAAAGTATAATAAAAGATAACAATTTTTCGGAAAAGAGGTGTGGTGCAGAATGATTTACATAACCGGCGACTGTCATCGGGATTTTCGGAGATTCAATACGCGGATATTCCCGGAGCAGAAAGAGATGACGAAGGATGATTTTGTCATCATCTGCGGAGACTTTGGCGGGATTTGGAGTGAGGGCGATGAGGACAGTGAGGAACAGTATCTGCTGAAATGGCTGGAGGAGAAACCGTTTACGACGCTGTTTGTGGACGGCAATCACGAAAATTTTGACCGGCTGTATGCGTATCCGGTAAAGGAGTGGCATGGAGGAAAAGTGCATGAGATCCGCCCGTCGGTGCTGCATCTGATGCGCGGGCAGGTATTTACACTTTGCGGAAAAACATTTTTTACGTTCGGCGGGGCAAGCAGCCATGATGTGAGCGGCGGTATTCTGGACCGGAGTGATCCCGATTATCAGGAAAAGAAAAAGAAACTCGACCGCGGCTGGAAACCGTACCGGATCAACCATTTAAGCTGGTGGCAGGAGGAACTTGCGTCCGAGGAAGAAATGGAAGAAGGACGAAAAAATCTCGCATTACATGATAATCGTGTGGATTTTATCGTAACCCACTGCTGTGCATCCTCCGTGCAGGATGTCATCGGGGAAGGTCTTTTTCTGAATGATCGCGTGACGGAATATCTCGAAGAAATTCTGCAGACCGTACAGTTTCAGAAATGGTTTTTCGGCCATTATCATGATAACCGGAATGTGGATGAAAAGCAGATCCTGCTGTATGAGCAGATCATCCGGGTGGTATAAGCCTGAAATTTTAAACCACAGGTATAATGACAACTCCCCAATTTTATGATACACTGAAGAAAAGCAGAAAAAAGAACCTGTCAAAGAGGTTTTGGAAAGGAAAAACAGATGTCAGCAAGAATGTGTTTCAGCTATCGCAATTTAGAACATACCCCAAAAGCAACGTTTGTCGAGAAACAGCGTGGCTTTGTTTTCATGTGTTCAATTGGGGAAAGCGTTGGAACGGATTCTGCAGAGAATGATGCGGGAGGGTCGGTTTAACTGGCAGCATCAGACAACTGGATAGGGAAGAAGAGGAGCCGCTTATCACATGTTGAACACATGGGGTAAGTGGCTCTTTTTGCATCAGAAAGATCAAAATCCGAAAGGAGGAACAAGGATGGATCGGATCGAAATCAAAGGAAAAGTAAATACAGCAGTTTGTTATGCAAAGGTCGTGGAGGAAGAGGCCATCGAGCAGATCCGGCGCATGTGCGATTATCCGATGACGGAAGGCTCGCGCATCCGCATCATGCCGGACGTGCATGCGGGAAAAGGATGCACGATCGGGACGACGATGACGATCCGCGATAAAGCGGTGCCGAATGTAGTCGGCGTGGATATCGGGTGCGGCATGTATACGGTGAATCTGGGAAAAGCTGAGCTTGATTTTGCGAAAATCGACGAAGCGGCGCACTTCATTCCGTCGGGCATGAACGTCTGGGAGGGAAGACAGGAACGCTTCGATCTGACGGCGCTTGCCTGCAGCCGGGAACTGAAAGATATGAAACGCCTGGAGCGCTCGATCGGAACCCTGGGCGGCGGCAACCATTTTATCGAGATCGATGAGGCGGCCGACGGCACAAAATATCTCGTGATTCATTCCGGTTCCCGCAATCTTGGAAAACAGGTAGCAGAGTATTATCAGGATCTGGCGGTGCGGCTGGACCGCGGTTACGGCGAATATCTGGAAAAACGCGAGAAACTGATACGAACCTACAAAGAGCAGGGCCGCAGAAAAGAGATTCAGGAGGCATTAAAACAGCTGCAGTGGAAACAGACCGAGACACAGATGCCGGAGGATCTCTGCTATCTGTCGGGAAAATATCTCGAAGCGTATCTGCACGACGTGGAAATCTGCCAGCAGTTTGCCCGCCGGAACCGGGAGAAAATGGCGGAGATTCTGCTGGAACGGACCGGGCTTACCGGCACCGATGCGTTCCACACAATTCATAACTATATTGATACAAAAGAGATGATTCTCCGAAAAGGCGCCATTGCGGCGCACAAAGGAGAGCGGGTACTGATTCCGATCAACATGCGCGACGGCAGCATCCTCGCCGTCGGAAAAGGAAACCCGGAGTGGAACGATTCCGCCCCGCACGGAGCCGGAAGACTGATGTCGCGCAAAAAAGCAAAGGAAACTCTGGCACTGGAGGAATACCGGAAGAGTATGGAAGGAATCTATACCACTTCCGTCAACGAACATACCCTGGATGAGGCGCCGATGGCGTACAAATCGCTGGATGATATTCTCGATGTAGTCCGTGCATCGGTCGATATCATCGAGGTGCTTCACCCCGTTTACAATTTTAAAGCATCAGAATAAAGGCGGAGGAGCCTTAAGTGAAAAAAGCTTCCTCCGCAAAAAGGAGGAAGAAAAAATGATGACAATTCCGTCAATTGATATGGAAGCAACAGGAAGAAACATTACAAGACTGCGGCAGCAGGCGGGCCTCACGGTTCGCGATCTGCAGGAAATTTTCGGTTTTACCACGCCGCAGGCCATCTACAAGTGGCAGCACGGCACTGCCATGCCGGCGATCGACAACCTGGTCGTGCTGGCGGCAGTCCTGCATGTGCCGATGGATGAGATCGTGGTCGTGGAGACAAGAGAGCTTGTGCTGGCAAGTGCATAAAATCCGGGCGTGAGCGCATCCTCCGCCCGGTGCGCCAAAACAGAATCCATTATACCACGAGTTGAATGACAAACCAGACACCACAAGATATAATAAAGACACAACAAGGGCAGGTAAGCCTAGCGGCGAAGGCGGCGGACTGTAAATCCGTTACAACAGAAACATCGTTGGTTCGAGTCCAACCCTGCCCACGCAAAGATCAGTCACGGAAAGTCTCCCCCGGCTCCGTTGACTTTATATCGGCAAACTGATAAGATACTCATAACTGTTCCAATGAGTATCTTATTTTTATGTTGCAAAAAAAGGGGAGTAAAAATGACAAAAAAGAAAATCATTGCTCTGTGTGTTGGCGTTGTTGTTCTTGCAGCGGCAGCGGTGGGAGTGAAAGAAGGCAGCTGGCTGATGAAGCACCAGCGGATGCAGAATGAGTTTGCGCATGAGATGAATGCCTTCACAACGAAAACGAACGCCGAACTGATCCAGCCGACCATCGTTGCAGAAGATGACATTTACGGCTGGTTCTTCCACGAGGAGGACGACGGCCTTTATATGAATCTCTATTACCGCATCAAAAATGAATCCAACCAGAACGAAATCGCATCCAGCGAATTTCCGGTGGAGATCGGGGAGGAGCTTCTTACGGGAGGGGAAGTGTGGAGCAGGACGACGCGAACCGCGAAAAACCAGGTTCATGCGGAATATCTGAAAGGAAAAAACGACATGACAGTTTCGTTTGATGTTTATTACCAGTGTGAAGGTTCCTGCGGAGAGTATTTTGCAGATATCACGGTGACAGACAGTGAAACAGGAAAAGTCTATTACAGCAGCGAGGAGGCAGAATAAAAAATTATGCCGGAAAAACAAAACAAAAAGAAATGGCACGCACCGCCCGCAGAGCGGATCATGATGATGGGCTTTGCGGCGGTGATTCTGCTGGGAACGATTCTCTTGTGCCTGCCCATCTCATCGGCGGACGGAAAGAGCGTCTACTGGCTTGATGCCCTGTTCACGGCGACGACCTCTGTCTGCGTGACCGGTCTTGTGACCGTCCCGACCGCGACGACGTGGAGCACCTTCGGAAAAATCGTCGTGCTCGGACTGATCCAGTTCGGAGGTCTCGGCATCATGGCGTGCCTGACGATGGTTCTTCTGATCCTGCGGCGGAAAATCAGCCTGCAGAGCCGGAAACTGATCCAGGACACCTACAATCTGCCCGTCTTAAAAGGAAGCGTCGGCATTGTGCGGAAACTTCTGATCGGCACCGCAGTTGTGGAATTTGCGGGAGCCGTTCTCTATAGCTTCTGGTTTGTGCCCAAGTACGGCCTCTTCAAAGGCATCGGCTACAGCATTTTCCATTCCATCTCGGCATTCTGTAATGCGGGAATTGATCTTGTCGGCGAATCGTCCTTCGCCCCGTTTGTGACGAACCCACTGATCAACTTTACCACAATGGGACTGATCCTCTTGAGCGGTCTCGGCTTCCCGGTTTGGTGGGAAGTCATCGAGCGGATCCAGGATCTTATAAAAGGAAAACGAACCCGGAAAAACTTTGTGCGCGGCTTCACGCTCCACACGAAACTGGTCTTAATGACAACCGTCATTCTGCTGTTCGGCGGCGCACTTCTGATTCTTGCGCTCGACTGGAACCATGCGTCATCCCTTGGCGGCCTGAAACCGGCGCAGAAAGTCATGGCGGCCTTTTTCCAGTCCGTGACAACGAGAACCGCCGGCTTTGAAACGATCCCGCAGGCGGATTTTTCCGACGGTTCTGCGATGGTGAGCATGATCCTCATGTTCATTGGCGGCTCTCCGATGGGAACCGCAGGCGGTGTCAAGACGACGACCGTTGCGATTCTGCTCGTGCTCGTCGCATCGTACATCCGCGGTGATTCCGACACCGTTGTCTGGGGACGGAAAGTTATGGACGAAAACATCCGCACCGCGATCGTCATTTTCTTCTTCGCGCTGACGATGGCATTCACCGCAACCGTCCTTCTCGTCTCCGTGACCGGAAGTCCGCTGCTCGACTGCGCGTATGAGATTATCTCAGCGGTTGCGACGGTCGGCCTCACCCGTTCCTTGACGCCGACGCTCCCCGCAGCAGGAAAAATCATTGTGATTCTGGTCATGTTCATGGGCAGAATCGGACCTGTGACGCTGGCGGTTGCGCTGCGCCGCAGAACGGGAAGAAAAGATGTTGATATCCAGCGCCCGGAACAGCGGGTGCTGATCGGATAAAATAGGAGGCAATATGAGTAAACAATATGCAGTTATCGGACTTGGAAAATTCGGTTTTGCCGTGGCGACGACGCTCGCGCAGGCGGGGAAAGAAGTGCTCGCGGTCGATAAAGACGTCGAGCTGGTACAGGAAATCGCAGATCTCGTCACGTATGCTGCGCGCGCGGACATCACCGACAGCCGTGTCTTCGCATCCCTTGGCATCAGCAACATGGATGTTGTGATCGTCGGCATCGCAGAAAATATGGAGGCGAGCATTCTCGCTACATTACAGGCAAAAGAGGCGGGTGTGCCGCTCGTCATCGCAAAAGGCATGAGCCAGATGCATGCAAATATTCTGAAAAAAGTCGGCGCCGACCGCGTCGTGATGGCGGAGAGCGAGACGGGCGTCCGTCTTGGGAGAAATCTGATTTCCGGCGGCTTCCAGGATTTCTTCATGCTGTCGGATTCCTTCTCGATGGTAGAACTTCCCGTGCCGGATGCGTGGACGGGTCACAATCTCGAGGAGCTGGATCTGCGGAAAAAATACGGCATCAACGTGATCGCTGTGAAAAACGACACGGATATCCGTGTGAGCGTAAATCCGAAAGCGGCATTGCAGTCGGACGAGGTGCTGATTCTCGTCGGCGAAAATAAAGAACTTGCCAAATTGATGAAAAACAGGAAATGAGGGGAACATCCATGATTACAAGCAGCAGCAATGCACAGGTAAAAAATATTATTGCGCTGAATAAAAAAGCAAAAGAGCGCCGCGAGCAGGACGTTTTTGTGGCAGAAGGCTGGAAAATGTTTCAGGAAGCGCCGCGGGAATGGCTGAAAAAAGTATACGTATCCGAAAGCGGTAGCAAAACACATGAAATGCCGTCCGACGGGACAGAATATGAAGTAGTGGACGACCGCGTCTTCCAGGCGATGTGCGATACAAAAACACCGCAGGGCGTCTTAAGCGTGATCCGCATGCCGCACTACACCGAAAAAGAAGTGCTGGAAAACGGAAAAACGCCACTTCTGATGGTACTCGAAGATCTGCAGGACCCGGGCAACGTCGGAACAATTATCCGAACCGCAGAGGGCGCAGGAGTCACCGGCATCATCATGAGTCGCGGCACCGCCGATATCTTCAATCCGAAAACGATCCGCTCGACAATGGGATCGATCTACCGTATGCCGTTTCTGATCGTGGATGATGCGGTGGACTTTGTGAAACGATTAAAGGAACGCGATATCTGCACTTACGCGGCACACCTGCACGGCGTGCATTCCTACCGCGAAGAAGATTACACGAAAGGAACCGCTTTTCTGATTGGAAACGAGGGCAACGGCCTGACCGATGCGATGGCAGAAGCCGCCCAGTGCCTGATCCGTATCCCGATGGAAGGAAAAGTGGAGTCGTTAAACGCAGCGATTGCATCTGCCGTTCTGATGTATGAGGCGCACGGCCAGAGAGGATAAAGCATGGCATCATGAGATTCTTACGTTTCTCTTAACTTGCCGGAAACCCACTCGACAGAACCAGTATTTTGAGCTAAAATAGGAAAAACAGGGTTCGGGCGGAGTTTACATTTGCCCGGTGAAAACTGCAAAAAAAAAATTGCCAGAAAAGCAAAAGCTGTTTTGGGAGGAAGAAAAATGAGTGAGAAAAAACACATCAGCAAGAAGGAGCTGCGCAGAAGAAAGCGGAAACGGATGCTGATGATTAAAACAGGAATCCTCTGTGTTCTGCTTATGATCCTCGGTTTCGGAATCTGGGCTTTGGCCGGAGGAACAGAAAAAATCCAGCAGAAAGCGCAGGAAAAAGAGGATCAGAAAACCGCAGAAGTAGACGGTTCCGTATCGTCGGACAGCACAGGCAGCGCCGAAGCGCCGACAACGAAGGCACAGATTATGGCGGAGGCTGATGCGCTTGCACAGACATACGATTATGACGGAGCGATCGAAAAGCTTCAGAGCGTAGAGGGCGCGGCAACCGATGCAGATATCATCACAAAAGTAGCAGAGTACACGAGCACCAGAGATGCCTGTGTGCGTGTCAATATCAACGAAGTAACCCATATTTTTTACCATTCTCTTGTCGTAGATCCGCAGAAAGCATTCTATCAGGACAATGCACAGACCGCAGGCTTCTGTCAGTGGATGACCACCGTGGATGAGTTCAAGGCGATCACCCAGCAGATGTACGACAGAGGATATGTCATGGTTTCCATCAACGACCTGGTCAAGAAGACCGTGGATGAGGACGGAACCGTTCATTATGAAGAAGGGGATATTTACCTGCCGGAGGGCAAGAAAGCGTTTGTTCTTTCTCTGGATGACCTTTCTTATTATCATTCCTACGACGGACGCGGCATTGCCAGCAAGATGGTAGTCGGCGACGACGGAAAACCGACCTGCGAATACATTCAGGACGACGGAACCGTTGTGACAGGCGCATATGACTGCATCCCGATTATGGATCAGTTCATTGAAGAACACCCGGATGCCGTTTACCACAACGCGCGCGGAACCGTAGCGCTGACCGGATACGACGGAATCCTCGGATACCGCACCGACGGCGATTACAAGACGAGAGAAAATCTGACGGATGATCAGACAGCATGGCTGGACGCACACCCGGATTTTGACTGGGATAAAGAGTGTGAGGAGGCAAAGAAAGTAGCCGATGCAATCAAAGCAGACGGCTGGACTTTTGCAAGCCACACCTGGGGTCACATCCGTGTCGGTGACAAACCGCTGGAGACGATTCAGGCGGATACCCAGAAATGGCTGACTTACGTGGCACCGCTGATCGGCGGAAGCGATATCATCATCTTCGCCCATGGACAGGACCTTTCCGACTGGCATGATTATACCATGGACAATGAGAAATTCGCTTACTTAAAGAGTCAGGGCTTCAATATTTACTGCAACGTGGATTCGGCCCAGTATTTCGTTCAGGTAAGAGACAATTACCTGCGTATGGGACGAAGAAACCTGGACGGATACCGACTGTATCAGAACCTCTACGGAGGCGGCGAGGACAGAACGAGCGATCTGTTTGATTCCGCGTCGGTATTTGATGCACAGCGTCCGACAGATCCATCGCTTTACAATTTAGGCTGATAATTTTTTAGAAGTGAAAAGATCTCACAGAACTTTCAGGCAAAAGAGGGTTTGTGAGATCTTTTTTTACGCGGGCAACGAGCCAAAGTCCGTGCTTGCACGAGACCTTGGCGACTGTCGCGATAACTTGAGAAACCCGCGGAGCGTGTTTCTCATAGTTGCGCGGGCAATGAGCAAAGCTACAGATATTTCTCCACCAGCGGAAACGGCAGCGGTCCGAGATCGAGCAGCTTTTTATGGAAATTCTGCAGAGAAAAAGCCTCGCCTTCCTGTTCTTGCGTCTCAGCAAGAATCTGCGAAAACGAGAGCGCCCCCACACAGTATTTCAGATAATTCGCCGGTGTCTCGAGAATGTACTGATATAAAGAAGCAACTGCTTTCACATCCGTGATGCCGAACTGCGCCAGAAACGATGCTGCATCCGAAAGGAGCCACCCCTGGCTGTGGATGCCGAGATCCAGAAGCGAGCAGAGCGTTAGATGCACCGAGCGGTTCAGATACCAGAGACGGCAGAGCGCCTGTGTTTTTGTATCAAGGCTGCGCGCGGCATAGCGGCAGGCATACGATTCGACATAAGTTGCCCACCCTTCGACGTAGCCGGACGGCGCATAGAGGTGGCGGATCAGGAGCGGATCGGAGCGCGAAAACGAGACGGTCTGATACAGATGGCCGGGAAAACCCTCGTGGGCGAGCGTGGAATACAGCTCGATTCCCTCCATCTCATCCGCCGGATTCAAGTAAATGGAGTTGGGCGAGTTGACATCTGCGGGCGGGGTGAGATAAAAGGCCGGGCTTAAAAAATCCTTGAGTGAATCATCCACGGTTTTTATTTCATATGTAATATCTGAAAGAGCAGGAAAATCCTCGGCGATTGCGGACTGCAGATCAAGAAGCATTTCCTCCGGAGTGGTAAACGACAGTACAAGTTCCTGCGCGGAAAGAGAAAGCGATGGATTCTGATCGAGGATCGTCTTCATCTCCTCACATTGATCGGCGAGCTGACGGGTCAGCAGAAGCGAGAGCTCCTCCGGCGAAGCATCCACGCCGACGCGGCTGCGGAGAAGATACTGATAATAAGAAAGACCGCCTTCCTGCCGGGAGAGACCGCCGTCATTCTGCGTTCCATTACCGCGAAGCGAAGAGAGTGCATCGGAGAGGGAACGGTAGGCGGGAAAAACACAGGAGGTGAGGAGCTTTTTGTGCGTCTGCAGACAGAGATCCATCTCTTCCGCGGAAAACAGCCCGGAGGATTCCATCTTATTCTGGAATACCGTGTGGAGCAGATGCGTTTCCGGTGTGGCGGCATCCGCGAGAAAGGCACTGCACTGCTGGATAATTCCGTCGACTGCGCGGTTATTCAGAAAAACACCGAGTTGGGATTTCTCCTGCTCAAGCGCGATGATCTCCGAAAAATACCGCGGGAGATCCTGCAGCAGATGGAGATAATCGGCGACATCCTGCTGTGTGCGGAACGGATATTCCGCGAGCAGAACCGGAAGCTGTGCCTGAATCCCGAGCGACGGGCCGAGCGGTTCCGCAAGAGGACTCGTGCTGCCCGGCATCTGTTCACATTCCAGCTCGTAGAGCAGAAGATCCAGCGTGATCTGATTTTCCCGGGAGAGGCGGTCTCTGTGAAACGAGGTAAGCATCGCTTCCATGCTCTCTAGTGCAGCATCAACAGCATCACGGTCCGGCAGCGAAAACGTGCCGAACGAAGCCGTCCCCGGCGTAATCCCACAGGCGGCGGGATCGGCCAGCGTATAGTGAAGCGTGATGGCAGAAGAAGTCACCTCGGAGCGGAACCGTTTCTGCACATACGAGGCAAAGCGGCGGTTCTCGCCGGGCGAGAAAAAAGGAGAAAAAAACCAGAACAGCAGAACAAAAAGAAGCCCGCCGAATGGCAGGAGAAGAAAAAGCAGACGGCGGCGCAGAAGGTTCGATTTCATAGAAAAATACTCCGGGTCGGACAGTTACCATAAAGTATGTAAAAAATGGTGGTTTTATGCGCTTTTTCCGTGGTCTTTCGTTTGACTTTCCAAAAGCCCTTTGTTATAATCAAAAACGAATGAAATAAGGGACTTTTCAGTGCAGATCGGATTTGAAAAAATCCGTGAAGATAAAAGGGAATCAGGTGGAAATCCTGAGCGATCCGGTCACTGTAAGCAGGGAGCATAGCTGCGAAAATGCCATTGTGCAAATGCATGAGAAGGCGCGGCGACTGTAGCGATCTGCAAGTCAGGAAACCTGCTGGAAAGGTTAGTGAATCGCTTCCGATGAAAGCATATATTCATAGAAAGATGTACGAAGTTTAATCGGACATCTGCTTTTTTGTCGCCATGCGTCCGAAAGAGAACTCCGGAAAAGAGAATCTTTCGCAGAAAAAGCAGATGTCTGTTTGTCTTTTCGAAGAAAATGTGTCCTGATCAGATTATCTGGATAAGGGAGACATCATTGACGGGGAACAGGCACCGCCCAATTGCCTGAACATGTCAGAAAAGAAGGAGAAAACCATGAAAGGAAATTCAAGCAAATTTCTGGCCCTGCTGCTGTCGGCTTCCATGATGATGAGCCCGACCGCCAGCGTATTGGCAGATACGCAGGAAAGTGCAGCACAGAACGGCAGCGCAGCCGTACAGGAAGCGCAGCAGAGTGAAGAAGCAGCGCCGACAGAAGCAGCAGAGCAGCCGGAGACCACACCGGCGGAAGCAGACAGCACCGAAAATGTGACCGAGACTCCGGCAGAGGAGCCGACCGAAACACCGGCAGCACCTGCAGAGGATCAGAACAAAGACGAAGCGGATGACACCGAGGCACCGGCCAAAGATGAGGATGCTTCCGACGATGCAGCCGATGACACCGTAAAAGACGGAGAAGAAACCGGTGATATCACAGAAAAAGAGCCGGAGACAACAGAAGATACCAAAAAAGAAACACCGGCAGATAAAACTGTTACGATCCACAGCACCGATGCGATTCCGACTGTAACACCGGAACCGACCGAAACTCCGAGCGAGAATCCGGATGAGGATAACTCCAACAAACCAGAAAGTGTAGAAGCACCGGTTACCAAAGAGGACGGCAGTGTATTCAAAATGTTCGTCATCTCCGAGGCGACGATGATCAACAAGGGCGACAAACTCGTTCTTACCCTGAAAACAAACAACGTATCGTTTGACAAACTGTATCTTGGAAAGAACGATGACCTTGCAAAAGCACCGGCCATCCAGGGAATGCAGGAAGCAAACGGCGGTTATTCCTTTGCTTTTGAAGTAGACGCTGACAAAGCAGGCACAACCGTTCCGATCGTTCTTGGAAAAACGGATGGAACCTGGTACACCAAACAGCAGCTTTACTTTGTGATTCCGGGAACCAAAACACCGGATGAAACCCCGACACCGGAACCGACCGAGACACCAGTCCCGACCGCAACTCCAACCCCGAGTGAGACACCGGCTCCAACCGCAACTCCGACTCCGGAACCGGCGAAAGTAGAGAACGGTATCTACAGCGGAACCGCAGAGACCGGCGCAGCTATGTTCAAAGTAGTCGGCGTAGAGCTGACGGTAAAAGACGGCGACATGAAAGCCCGCATCACCTTAAGCGGTGTTGCATACGATTACCTGTACATGGGAACACCGGAAGAGGCAGCCGCTGCAGACAAGAGCACATGGATCGCAGGCGTCGGCACCGTCGACTACACAACCGAAGACGGCCAGACCAAAACCGGAATGCAGTATGATATCCCGGTAGCAGCACTGGATCAGCCGCTTACCGTTGCATCCCATTCGGAAAAGAAAGATACCTGGTATGCACGAACCATTACGATTGCATCTGACAGCCTGAAAAAGACTGCAGATCTTCCGGCAGATGAGACGAACAAAGTAGCAGACGGTATCTACGATGCAACCGCAGAGACCGGAGCAGCTATGTTCAAAGTAGTCGGCGTAAAACTGACCGCGAAAAACGGAAAAATGACAGCAGTCATCACCTTAAGCGGAACAGGTTATGATTACCTGTACATGGGAAGCGCAGCAGATGCACCGGCAAACAGCAGCGCATGGATCGCTTCCACAGGAAAAGCAGATTACACGCTGGACGGCGAGACCAAAACCGGAATGCAGTTTGAAATCCCGGTAGAGGCACTGGATCAGAAACTTACCGTAGCTTCTCTTGGAAGAACTAGCGGCAAATGGTACGACAGAACGATCACCATCGCATCCTCCAGTCTGCAAAAGACCGGAGACCTCCCGTCTGATGACAACAAGGGTGATACTCCGAAACCGACCCTCGTTCCGACCAAGACACCAACCGTGTCTCCGTCCGAAACACCGGTTGTAAAACCGACCACAACTCCGACTCCGGCACCGACCCAGAAACCGGCCGATACCAAACCGGAGCAGGAATCCAAATATGAGTCTGACTTAAGCGGCGGCACATCCAAAGTAGACAGTGCAACCACACTGGCAGACGGCGTTTACACACCAGATGGCTTCTCCTTCTCCGGAGGTACCGGAAAAGTAACCATCTCCTGCAGCAAGATCACCGTAACAAACGGACAGGCTTATGCAACGATCGCGTTCAGCAGTCCGTATTACGGATATGTAAAAGCAAACGGAAACAAATATCTGGCAAATGTCAGCGGCGGAAGCAGTATCTTCACGATTCCGGTTGAGCTGAACAAGAACAATAGCATCATCGGTATGACGACCAGAATGTCTGTTGCCCATGAGGTTACCTACAATATCTTCATTTCTCTGGCAGCAGCGAAAAACGGCGGAAGCGCATCCACCGGTACCGGCTTTGTAAAAGCAGACGGAACCACTTCCACCATCAGCACCGACAATACAAAACTGGATGACAGCGCGCCGGAGATCATGGGTCTGGAGTACAAAGCAGAGACAAAACTTGCCTATGCAGAGTATTTCAAGATGTATCATTACGATCAGGGCATCACACTGCTGGAGATCGATATGACAAAAGATACCGAGCGTGATCCGGAGAAACAGACCGAGGACGACAAAGAGGCAGAAGATGCTGATGCTACAGCAGAGGATACCACGGCAGCAAACACCGATGAGGAAGAAGCTGCAGCAGCATCCGACTCCACCAAAACCAGCACCGAGAAGGCAAAAGACCTGACTGAAAAGACAAAAGAGCTGTATGAGGGAAATGTTGTAAAATATCTGATCGTTCCGAAAGATGTTGAGATTCCGGCAGGACTGGACAAAGATATGATCGTGATCCAGCTTCCGGTTGAGAAAGCATACGTTGCATCTGAGGATGCCCTGAAACTTCTGGATGAGCAGTTAGATGTAGCCGAGAGCATCAAAGCAGTCGGCATGGAGCAGAAAGACTGCCAGATCGAGAACATCGCAAAAGCAATGGAAGACAAGACGATCTCCTTCGACGGAGCATTCGATGACCTGGACTACAAAGCTTTTGTAAAAGACGAAATCGATTTTGCAATTCTTCCGTCCGAGTTCCTTCCGGGAAATGAAAAAGACGAAGAAGATGCTGATGCAGAAGATGCAGCAGCAGATACCAAAGCTGAGGATGAGAAAGCAGACGAGGACAAGACTCCGGAAGAACTTCTGAAAGAGGAAAACGAGCGTCTGTCTGACACCGCAGAGCGTCTGGCAACCTTAACCATCCCGATGCTGGTAGACCGTTCCGCAGACGAGAAGACCGATCTTGCGAAAGCAGAGTGGCTGAAAGTTTACGGCGTGATCTTCGGATGCGAGGATCAGGCAAATGATCTGTTCCAGCAGATGGTAAAAGAAGAAAAGAATAAGTAATTTGTAACTATTCAGAGC
>CAVLAW010000005.1:0-39482 GCA_963661155.1 Tidjanibacter massiliensis
ATCAGGGCATCTGCGGCTTTGACCAGAAAATCCAGGGATATGAGTACCGCAAACTGAAGGGAATGGACACAGAGCTGCTGATGAAGGCAATGCAGGAGACAACGCAGGCAGACCAGAAAGAAGGGGGAGAAGAGTAATGGCAGTAAAATGGACAGCGGAACAGCAGAAAGTCATTGATACGAGAGACCGGAATCTTCTGGTCAGCGCGGCGGCGGGTTCCGGAAAGACGGCGGTTCTGGTTGAGCGGATCCTTGCGATGGTAAAAGATCCGGTGCGTCCGATCGATATTGATCAGCTTCTCGTCGTGACCTTTACGCGGGCGGCGGCAGGCGAGATGAAAGAGCGAATCGGCCGCGCCCTGCAGCAGAGTCTCGAGGAAAATCCGGAGAATGAACATTTACAGCGGCAGCAGACCCTGCTTCACCATGCGCAGATCAGCACAATTCATGGCTTCTGTTCGTACGTCATTAAAAATTATTTTCAGATGATTGATCTCGATCCGGTGTACCGTATGGCGGATGAGGGGGAGATCCGTCTGATGAAGAGTGACGTGATCCAGAAAGTCATGGAGGAGCGGTTTGCGGAAAAAGATCCTGCGTTTACGCGGTTTGTGGAGAGCTACGCTGCCGGAAAACAGGACGATGGACTCGATGCGCTTGTGCTGAAGCTGTATGAATTTTCCATGAGTTATCCGTGGCCGGAGCAGTGGCTTGAAGAGTGCCGGGCGGCATATCAGATCGATTCGCCGGAGGCGGTGCAGGCAAGTATCTGGGTACAGGAGCTGATGATCGAGGCGAAGAAGCGGCTTTCGAGTATTCTGGAAGGAATTGAGGAAAACCGGAAGACAGCGGTGAGCCCGGGCGGACCGTATCCGTATGATGAGGCGCTGGCGGCGGATCAGCAGATGGTGGAAGAACTGCTTACGACGGAATCGTTCGACGGAATGGTGCGTGCGATGGCCGGACTGAAGTTCAAGGCGCTTTCCCGGAAAAAGGCAGATGATGTGAGCGAGGCGCTGAAAGATCAGGTGAAGGCGGAGCGTGATGCATGCAAAAAGGAACTGCAGAAGTTAAAGGAGCAGTTTTTTGAGAAGGACAGCGCCGAGATCGCAGAAGAGATCGCCGACTGCAGGGAGCCGATCGGTGTGCTGATCGATCTGACGGAGGAGTTTGCCAAAGCATTCGCAGAGAAGAAACGGAGCAAAAACATGCTCGATTACGCCGACCTGGAGCATTTTGCGCTGGAAATTCTGGTCGAGCGGACAGAGGATGGCCGTCTGGTGCGGACCGATGCGGCGCGGGAGATGGCAGAGCAGTTCCGGGAAATCATGATTGATGAGTATCAGGACAGCAACTTTATCCAGGAGGCATTGCTCTCTGCGGTGTCCGGCGAGGAGGACGGAAGATGGAACCGGTTTATGGTCGGCGATATCAAGCAGAGTATCTATGGATTCCGTCTGGCGAGGCCGGAGCTGTTTCTCGAAAAATATCATACGTATGCGAAAGACGGGGAGAGCCAGCAGAGAATTGATCTTGACAAAAACTTCCGAAGCCGGCCGGAGGTGCTGGCGACGGCGAACTATGTATTTCGAAAACTGATGAGTCCGGAGCTCGGCGGCATTGCATACGATGAGGCGGCAAGCCTTCATGCGGGGGCATCCTTCCCTGTGTCAACGGAAACGGAAGAATCGGAGCCGTGGCAGAAAGCATATGAAACAGAACTGCTGTTGCTGGACGACAAGGCGCCGGAGCTGGAAGATGATAAATCCCGGGAGACGAAGATGGAAACCGAGGCGGCTGCCGTTGCGGCGCAGATCCGGGAGATGGTCGGAAACGAAGAGGTCGTGGACAAGGAGACGGGAGAATACCGGAAAATTCAGTACCGAGACATCGTGATTCTGCTTCGTGCGGTTAGCGGATGGTCGGAGACATTTTCGCGTGTGCTGCAGGCGGCGGGGATTCCGGCGTACAGTACGTCAAAAACGGGTTACTTTTCTACACAGGAGATTGTCACCGTGCTGAACTATCTTCATCTGTGCGACAATCCATGTCAGGAGATTCCGTTTACGGCTATCTTACGCTCGCCGATCTGCGGATGCACAGATACGGAGCTTGCGGCGGTGCGTTGTGTGGATAAAGACGTGAAAATTTACGAGGCGTGTGGAAAATATGCGGCGGCAGGCGAAGATGAAGCACTTCGGGAAAAACTGCAGAGGTTCCTCATACAGCTCGAAAAACTGCGGAGCCGTGTGCCGTACACACCGATCCATGAACTGATTACGCAGATTCTCGAGGAGACGGGCTACGGCGGATATGCCTCCGCGATGCCGGGCGGCGTGCAGCGGCGGGCGAATCTGGAAATGCTCGTGGAAAAAGCGGTGGAGTTTGAGGCGACGAGTTACCGCGGGCTGTTCAACTTTATCCGCTATATCGAGCAGCTTCAGAAATACGAGATTGATTTCGGCGAGGTAAATATTTACGGGGAGAGCGCGGATACGGTGCGCATTATGAGCATTCATAAGAGTAAAGGACTCGAGTTCCCGGTGGTATTTCTCTCCGGTATGGGAAAATCGTTCAACCAGATGGACAGCCGGGCGGCATTAGTTCTGCATTCCCGGATGGGAATCGGCGCGGATGCAATCGATCCCGAGCACCGTGTGCGCCAGGCGACGCTGCCGCGGCAGATTATCCGCCAGAGTATGAAACTCGAAAATCTGGCAGAGGAGCTGCGTGTGCTCTATGTTGCGATGACGCGTCCGAAGGAGAAGCTGATTATGACGGGTATGGCATCAAAGCTGGAGAGCCGTGTGCGGCAGTGCGCGGCGCATGCGGGACGGCAGGAAGAACTGCTGTCGTATCAGACATTAAGCAGCGCGTCCGGCTATCTCGACTGGATTCTCCCGGCGTTTTCGCGGAACCATTGCTTTGATCCGCTGTATGAACAGTTCGGTCTTGCGGGCAATGCGGATAACCCATTGTATGCGGAGAAAATTCCAGTCACGATCCGTCTCGTCTCACCGGCGGGACTCGTCGAGGGCGAAGTTCTGCATCAGATGGAGCGGGCGGTCAATGAGCAGAAGATCCTTGAAATTCCGAAACAGCCGCCGCGGGAAGAGGCGCTGAAAGAACTCGTGGAGGAACGGTTTTCGTACCACTATCCATATGAAGAAGAGAAACAGATTCCGGTGAAGGTCACGGTTTCCCAGCTGAAAAAGGCGGGTATGGAAGAATCCGAGATCGGAAAAGAGCTGTTCGTCGAAGAGGAGCTCGTGCCGATTATTCCTGGATTTATGAAGAAAGACAACGCCGAGATTCTGACCGGAGCTGACCGAGGAACGGCATATCACCATCTTCTGAAATACCTCGATTACCGCAGGGCGTACAGCATCAAAGAACTGATGGCACAGACCGAGGAGCTCGTCGCGGAAGGAAAAATGACGAAAGAAGAGGCAGACTGCATTTACTTCAAATCCATTCTGGCCTTTGTCAAGAGTCCGGTGGGAATGCGGATGCGGAATGCTTTTCTGAACGGAACATTGAAGCGGGAGCAGCCGTTCATGATGTCCATTCCTGCAAGCGAGGCCGACCCGTCGTATCCGGAAGATGAGACCATTCTCGTACAGGGAGTTATTGATGCCTGCTTTGCGGAGGGGGATGAGATTATCCTCGTGGACTATAAAACAGACCGTGTGAAAGAAATCGGGGAGCTGAAGATGAGGTATGAAAAACAGCTCGCTTACTATCAGCAGGCACTCGAGCGGACGACAGGGAAAAAAGTAAAAGAAAAAATTATTTACTCACTGGCGCTCGATGAGGAGCTGGTGCTGTAGAGGAAAATACTGTTTTAAAAGCAGGGACACTGTGAAGAAAAATCGCGGCGGCTCTGCTTTTGCGGTTGAAAAAGAGGAAAAAACTACTAGAAAAAAGAACTGTTAAAGAAGGGATAAAGTATGTTATCATGGTTGAGAAATAAAAAGAAAAAAGGAGATTCTAAAATGATTCGAAAAATTGTTCATATAGACGAAGAAAAATGTACGGGATGCGGGCTGTGTGCGCATGCCTGTCATGAGAGTGCGATTGCGATGGTGGATGGAAAGGCGAAGCTGATCCGCGATGACTACTGCGATGGATTTGGAGACTGTCTGCCGGTCTGTCCGGCGGATGCGATTTCGTTTGTGGAGCGGGAGGCGCTGCCGTATGATGAGGAGGCGGTGAAGGAGAACCAGCGGAAAGCGAAAGAAGCGACTGCGGAAATGCAGAAACCGGGAAATGGTCAGAATGCGGCAGAAGGAACGAACGCGAAGGAACAGAATGGAGCCGGACAGGCGCAGGATACGGACTCTGATCCGGCGAATGATTCCACAGAAACCAGCGCAGCAGCTCCGTCCCAGCTCCGCCAGTGGCCGGTGCAGATTAAGCTGGTGCAGGAGCGGGCTTCGATGTTTGCGGGAGCAGACCTTCTCATTGCGGCGGACTGTACAGCGTATGCGTACGGAAACTTCCATCAGGATTTTATCCGCAATCATGTCGTGCTGGTGGGATGCACGAAACTGGACGACATTGATTACTCCGAGAAACTCGCGCGGATTTTCATGCGGAATGAGATTAAGAGTATCACCGTAGCACGCATGGAGGTTCCGTGCTGCGGCGGTATGGAGCGCGCGGTGAAGATGGCGGTGAAAGAGAGCGGAAAGAAAATTCCGGTAAAAACCGTTGTCATTTCCACGGAAGGTGAGATTTTACAGTAAGAAACCAACTGGAAACAGTGAGATAAAAACAAAAGAGAAAAGTGCCTGTTTCAAAACCAGAGCAGGCGCGATAGGAGACTACAAATGACAAAAACACAGGAAGACCTTCTCGGTGCCCTGATCGGCCTGGCGCGGTCGGTTGACGGAAGAGGTGAGGCCGCCGAGGGCGAATCGCAGGATTTTTCAAGCGGTGACAGCAATGGCCACAGACCGGATGCGGAGACACATGGGATTCTGCTCGCAGGCCTCAGCGCGGCAGATCCGGAAAAAGAACTGACGGAGGAAGGCGGCAGAACATGGATCGCACGTGTCGAGGCAGAGAAAAACCGCCTGAACCCGGACTGCGCCGTCTGCAAAGGAAAATGCGGCAGAACCGACAATTATGATTTAGAAGAACTGGAAACGGACGATCCGGCGGACCGTGCATTAAAAGAAGAACTGCTGGCAGGGCTGTTCCCGATGGCGGAGAAGCTGCAGGCAGAAAAAGGCGAAGCTGACAAAGCGGCAGTCAATTTTCTTTATAAAGTATTGTTCGCCATTGGCAATTACGTCGGCGAGAAGCGGCTGCGAAGCGTTGTGCAGGAAATGAAAGAACTTTGAAAAAATGTGGGGAGCAGGAAAAGAAATGAGCGTAGAAAGACGAAAAATTAAGACATTGTACGTGATTCACCATTCCCATACTGACATCGGCTACACCGATCTGCAGGAGCGCGTGATCGATACGCAGGTGGATTATATTCATACTGTATTAAAAATGATGAAAGAACCGCAGTATCAGGAGTTCCGCTGGAACTGCGAGACGCTGTTCTGCGTGGAAGAGTTCTGGAAAGAAGCGACCGAAGAGGAGAAGAAAGAATTCTGTGAACTGGCTGCCGCAGGAAAGATCGGCCTTTCCGCAAACTATCTGAACTTTAACGATCTGCTGGACAACGAAGTGGCCAACGATCGTCTGGCAGAGTGGAAAGCATATTTCGATGCCCATCAGGTTCCGATGAAAACATCGATGATCGCCGACATCAATGGCATCTCCATGGGATACCGCGATGCATTGCTGGACAACGGCGTGGAATTTTTGTTTACGAACATCCACTGTCACCACGGCATGTACCCGCTGTATCAGAACCAGACTCCGTACTTCTGGGAAAATGCAGTGGGCCAGCGGCTGCTGGTATGGAACGGCGAGCATTACAACCTTGGAAATGTGCTTGGTCTGAAACCGGAGGCAAACAATTCCTACATGCAGAAGATGTATACCGGAAAAGCGTCCGTGCTGGATGAGCCGGTGGAAAAACTGCACACCAACCTCGTCAACTATCTGAATGAGTGCGAGGAGCAGGGATATAAATATAATTTCATCATCACAGCCGTATCGGGTGTATTCAGCGACAATGCACCGCCGGCCGGCGATATTCTGGAAAACATTCAGGCATATAATAAGAAGTACGGCAGTGAGACAGAAATCAAAATGGTTTCCCTGCAGGAACTGTATGCGGCGATCAAAGAAGAAATTGCCGACGCACCGGTTTACCATGGCGATCTGACCGACTGGTGGGCTGACGGAGTGGGAAGTACCCCGTATGCGGTAAAACATTATAAAGAAGCACAGCATAAATATCATCTCTGTGAGCGCCTCGACGAGAAGGCAGGCGAAAAGTATCCGGGGCTGTGGCGGACAGCGCAGGATAATCTCATGCTGTATGCGGAGCACACCTGGGGCCATTCCTCCACGATCACGAACCCGTATGATACGATGGTTCTGAATCTGGATATCCGCAAGACCAGCTACGCATCGAAGGCACACGAGGCATCGGCGCGGATCATGAACCGGATTATGAAGGAAAAAGGAGATCTTCTCCGGTATTATAATACGAGCGGAAAAATCCGTGTGTATCCAACCTCGAAAACGGAAGGACCGCAGGCTGTTGAATTTTATATCGAGACGATGGATATGCCGGACGCAGAGGTGCGCGACAGCGAAGGAAATATCCTGACCTGCCAGGTTTCCCAGCATCCGCGCGGACGGAGAATCAGCTTTGTGGACACCTTCCGTCCGGGCGAGCCGAAAGAATATACATACGCCAGAAAAGAAGCCGTTCCGGAAAAGATGAATACACGGAAATGCTACATGGGAGCCGAGCGTGTGCGGGATATTGTGAATGATTACGACGCGGTAACGTACCATCTGCCATATTATTATGAAAACAAATTTTTCCGCCTGTCCTACCGTGCACAGGAGGGAATTCAGTCCCTGATCGACAAAAGGACCGGAAAAGAGCTGCTCGGAAAGGGCGAGGCACCGTTCTTCACCCCGATGTATCAGGAGACAGAGTTAAAGGATCACGGCTATCTGTGCCGGGAGTATGCGGAGCGCAGCCTGATGGGACGCAACATCCGCGGAGCACATGCAAAACTGCACTGCGCAAAGCTGGAGGATATTGTCGCAGAAGAGCGCGGACCGGTCTTTACGATTCTGCGTCTGCAGTATTCGATGCCGGGCAGCATGCATACCGAAGTGATCCTGAAATGCTATGAGGAGATTCCGCGCATTGACTTTACCCTGCAGCTCGGAAAAACTATCTCCATGAATCAGGAAAATGTATTCCTGCCGCTCAGTCTGAACTTTGCGGACAGCAGTCTGTATCTGCGCAAAGGAAACGAAGCATTCCGCCCGGGTGTGAATCAGATTCCGGGAACGTGTATGGAATACTGGATGTCGGATGACGGAATCGCCTACACCGCACCGGAGGGAGGCGCCCTGATCGCGACACGCGACACACCGCTTGTCTACATGGGCGAGATGAAACATCATCCGATTGTCCTGTGTGACGGAAAAGAGGAAAACAATCAGCGTCCGGCGTACTCCTGGATTATGAACAATAAGTGGGAGACGAACTTCAAGATGGACTTGTCCGGATTCGGAGAATTCCAGTACAGTCTGTGGCTGAGCAGCGAGACAGATCCGGAAAAAGCGATGGATGAACTGAAGGAAAAAACATTTGATCCGTATGTGATGATTGTAGAATAACAGCAAAAACAACAAAAAACAGCCGAACAGCAATTGCCGCCGGAAGTCTGACAACAAGACGAAAAAGTCAGACATCCGGCGGCAATTTTTAGTGAAAATGGAAAACGCAGAGAAAAGTGACATGTTAACGTTAAAAAGTTAAGTGACTTAATATAAAAACAGCAGTTTCTTACGGAAAAAAACGGAAGAAGCGAAAGGCGACATCTTCGATCTATACAAATTATACACATGAATTCGAAAACTGCTATACAAAATAACGAAAAAACTATTGACATTCCTGTGAAAGGATGGTAACATCTAACTACAAGTTAAGAAACAAATAGAGAGGCTGTTGGTAACATGGCAGAGAGAAAATCGGTATCCATGCAGGACCTGGCGGATAAGCTGGGCATTAGTAAAGTAACAGTTTCCAAAGCGCTGAATGGAAAAGACGGCGTGGGAGAAGAACTGAAAGAAAAGATTTTTGCACTTGCAAGAGAATCCGGATACGTCCTTCCAGACTACGGAAAACGAAAGAGCAAAAAAGTGGGAATTATCATGAGCCCGCGGTTCAGCTCCGGAGACGAAGGAAAATTTTATATGGCGATGTATGAGCGGATCATTTACGAACTGCAGAAAGCTTCCTGCTCGAGTATCATGATTTCTCCGACGACGGCGACTCTTCCGTCGGACATCAATACCATACAGACCCGGGGGCTGTTCGACGGCCTGATCTTTCTTGGCATTCTCGACAACGGAGTGCGGGAGCAGATTACACAGATCGATCTCCCGAAGGTGTATGTGGACATTTACGACCGGACACATAAATCGGATTCCGTCATCACAGAGAACATTTACAGCTCCTATGAGCTGACCAATTACCTGATCCAGCAGGGGCACACCAGAATCGGTTTTGTCGGAACTGTGGGAAGCACCACAAGTATTACCGATCGATATCTTGGCTACCTTCGAAGCATGCTGGAAGAGGGAATTCACCCGGAGGAAAAATGGCTGATTCCGGATCGAAGCGAAGAGGGCGTTGCAATTGCACTTCCGCTTCCGGAAGAACTTCCGACCGCATTCGTATGCAACTGCGATGAAACAGCATTTCGACTGGTGAAGACCTTAAAAGAGCGTGGAATCCGTGTTCCGGAAGATGTTTCCGTGACCGGTTTTGATGATTCCATCTATGCGCAGCTTTGCAGTCCGCCGCTTACCACGGTTGCGGTTGACACCGATGCGATTGCACGGCTCGCGGCGAAACGTATGATCAAACATATGAATGAGCCGAAAAAACAGGGCGGTGAGGTATACCGCATCCCCGGAAAGATTATTTACCGGGATTCCGTTCAGAAAATAAACGGATAAAGTGATAAGCCCGGGAAACCGGGAGAAGGAGGAAAAATCGTGAGTAAACCAAGCAAAAAGAAAAAAGCCCGCTGGACCAAGAATGACACCGAGCTGACCGTCATGGCGCTGCCCACCACAGTCTGGTATATCCTGTTCTGTTTCCTGCCTATGTTCGGTCTGGTGATTGCGTTCAAGAACTACAAAATCACCGGTGGAAAGAGCTTCATCTACAACCTGATCCACAGTGACTGGGCCGGATTTAAAAACTTTTCGTTCCTGATTAAATCAAACGATCTGTTCGTCATCCTGCGAAACACGATCCTGTATAACCTGGCATTTATCGTACTGGGTATGATCTTCTCCGTAGGACTGGCAATCATGATCAGCCTGCTGCACAACAAGAGAGCATCGAAAGTATATCAGACCATGATGTTCTTCCCATACTTCATGTCATGGGTTGTAGCTTCCTACTTCCTGGATGCATTTCTGAACCAGGACAACGGTCTGATCAACAGCATGCTGAGAAATGCAGGCAAAGAGCCGATTCAGTGGTATATGACCGCTGGGGTATGGCCGGCAATTCTGATCTTCATGTATCTGTGGAAATCCACCGGATACAACATGGTCATCTACCTGTCCAGCATTTCCGGTATCGACACAACACTGTACGAAGCAGCCGTTATGGACGGTGCCAACAAGAGACAGCAGGTATGGCACATCACCCTGCCGTGCTTAAAGAGCGTCATCATCATGATGTTCATCCTGAACGTCGGAAAAGTATTCTACTCCGACTTCGGACTGTTCTTCCAGCTTTCACAGGGAGCGAGCGGTTCGATCTTCAAAACGACAGCAACTATCGACACATACGTATACAACGCACTGCAGTCTTCCACCCCGATCGGAATGACTTCTGCGGCAACATTCTTCCAGTCTGTTGCATGCTGCATCACCATCCTTCTTGCCAATGCCATTGTTAAGAAGATTGATGAAGACAGCGCGATTATTTAAGGAGGTACAAAAATGGCAAAAAAGAAAAAAGATCTTGATCTGGCCCCGTCTTCACACTTAAATCAGATTCAGGGATCTACAAATGCAATTTTCAATGTTATTTTTGTAATCCTTGCACTGGCCTGCATTATCCCGGTGGTATTCATCTTCATGATTTCGATTTCTTCCGAGCAGTCGATCAAGATGAACGGCTACCAGTTCATCCCGAGTGCATACTCGCTGGATTCTTACAAATTCCTTCTCCGTGAAGGACAGATGATTATCACAGCACTTGGAGTTTCCGTTGCCGTAACTGTCATCGGTACTGTTATCGGTGTTGCCCTTACCATGCTGATGGGATACGTTCTTTCCAGAAACACCTATAAACTGAATGGATTCTTCACCATGCTGGTCTTCATTCCGATGATCTTCAATGGTGGTATGATTTCTTCTTACGTAGTCAACACACAGTTACTGAACCTGAAAAACAGTATCTGGGCACTGATTCTTCCGCTTTGTGTTTCTTCGTTCAACGTTGTTATCTGTAAAACGTTCTTCAAGACAAACATTCCGGAATCCATCATCGAATCAGCACAGATCGACGGAGCAACTCAGTTCCAGATTTTCGGAAAGATCGCTCTGCCGCTGTCCAAACCGCTGATGGCAACGATCGCCCTGTTCCTGACTTTCGGTTACTGGAACGACTGGTTCCAGTCTTCCCTGTACATCACCGATACCAACCTGTATTCTCTGCAGGCCCTGCTGGATCACGTACAGAGAAACATTGAGATGATGGCAAACAACCCGTCCCTCGGCGTCAGCACAGCACAGTACATGAACTCGATGCCAAAAGAAGGCGCCCGTATGGCGATGGCAATCATCATCATTATCCCGATCGCATGCTGCTATCCGTTCTTCCAGAAGTACTTCATTTCCGGTCTGACTGTCGGAGCAGTAAAAGGCTGATCAACATTTTACTCTATTGATCTCACACTGAAACAAAAACAAGTTTCAGTTAAGGATAAGTATAACATTCCAAATTATTTTATCAGGAGGATGCTACAATGAAAAAGAAACAGTTTTTAGCACTTGCACTTTCTGCTGTTATGGCCGGCGGTATGCTGGCAGGCTGCGGAAGCAGCAATGGAAGCAGCAGCAACAGCGCTTCCGGCAGTGAAGCAAAAGACGAAGTTGTTACACTGAAATGGGTTACCGTCGGCGGAGGCATGCCGAAGGATTACGATGAGTGGCTTGCGCAGATCAACCCATATCTGGAAGAGAAAATCGGCGTTAACGTAGACATGGAAGTTGTTCCGTGGGGCGACTGGGATAACAGAAGAAGCGTTATCACAAACTCCGGTGAGTACTTCGACATCCTGTTCACAGACCAGAGCCGTTACTCTTCTGAGGTAAGCACAGGTGCTCTGCTTGACATCACAGATCTTGTTCAGAGTGATGCAAAAGAGCTGTATGATATGATTCCGGAAGATTACTGGAAAGCAGTAGAAGTAGGCGGAAAAGTTTATGGTGTACCGACTTACAAAGACAGCTCCCTTTCCGAGTTCTTTGTATGGGATCAGGACATCGCAGACAAATACAACATCGATGTAAATTCCGTAACAGATTTCAATTCTCTGTATGATGCACTGAAAACCATCAAAGAGGGCGAGGGCGGATCTCCGTACTTCATGTCCAAAAACGGTGCAAACTACCTGCTGAACCTGAACTACGATGATTTAAGCTCCGGACTTCCGGCAATCGGCGTTAAATACGGCGATGACACCAAGACGGTTGTTAACCCGCTGGATGACGAAGAACTCCTTTCCAACCTGGACATCGTTCGTAAGATGTATCAGGAAGGCATCATCAACGGAGATGCTCCGACAGCTGATGACTCCAACAAATACGCTATGTTCTTCGCTGCACAGGGATGGAGCGGCGCTGCGAAAACAACATGGGGACCGAACACTGGTATCACCAATTGTACAGCAGTACAGTACGGCAAAACTGTAGTTTCCAACACAACCGTACGTGGTTCTATCAACGCAATCTACTCTGGATGCAAGAACCCGGAGAAAGCACTTGCACTTCTGAACCTTGTAAACACAGATTCCAAAGTACGTGACTGGTTCTACTATGGTGTAGAAGGAACTGACTTCGAGTACACCGATGACAATAAAGTACATCGTCTTGGAACTGACTGGAACATGGCTGGATATACACAGGGAACATTCTTCAATGTAACTCAGACAGACGATGTTGACTTCAACCAGTGGGATGAAGTAAAAGAGCTGAACGAGAACGCAACTCCATCTGAGATGATCGGATTCAACCTTGATACTTCCAACATCGAGACCGAGCTTGCTAACTGCCGTGCCGTATATGAGAAATACTATTCTGAGTTATTCACCGGCGCACAGGATCCGAGAGAGCTTGTGAAAACAATCGATGCAGAGCTTGAGACCGCAGGCTGGGAGACCATCCGCGAGGAAGCTCAGAAACAGATTGACGCACAGAAATAAATTGCAACTATTCAGAGCCAGGTAAAATTGTACGGGAAAGTGCGAATCATGCTTGCATGAATGAGCGCTTTTTCGTATAATTTTATATGGCGAGAAGCCACATCGAGATGTAGCGTAGCGGAATCGAGATGCGGCTCTGAATAGTTATCATAAGAACTACAGCAGGGCATTTTCGATTGCGGAGATGCCCTGTTGCAGGATATACAGAACTTTATCCAATTTTATCCAAGAAAGGACAAAAAAGAATGAAAGAGACCTTACCAAAGTCCGTCCAGGATCTGATTTTAAACTTGAGAGAGAAACTGAAAGACGAACCGGAAATTGTAGATACGTTTGAGAGATGCTACTCCAATACCCTCGATACCACCGTGAAAAGAATGGAAGACGGCAGCACTTATGTCATCACCGGAGATATCCCGGCTATGTGGCTGCGTGACTCGGTAGCACAGCTTCGTCCGTACCTCGTACCGGCACAGAATGATCCGGAGCTGGCGGACGTGATTGCAGGCCTGATCCGCCGTCAGTTCATGTGCATCAACATTGATCCATATGCCAACGCCTTCAACGAAGGACCGAACGGCAACTGCTGGGAGAAAGATGAGACTGATATGGGTCCGTGGATCTGGGAGAGAAAGTATGAGATCGATTCCCTCTGCTATCCGCTGCAGTTTTCCTACCTGTTCTGGAAGAACACCGGAAGAACCGATCAGTTCGACGAGAATTTCTGGGAAGGCGTTGACAAGATCCTGACCGTATTCGAGACCGAGATGAACCATGAGGAGAAATCCCCGTACAACTTCATACGTAAGAACTGCTCTTACACCGATACCCTTTCCCGCGACGGAAAAGGCGCGCTGGTAAAATCCGGCATCGGCCTGATCTGGTCCGGTTTCCGTCCAAGCGATGACTCCTGCCGTTACGGTTATCTGATCCCGTCCAACATGTTTGCGGTTGTTGTTCTGAATTACCTGAAAGAGATCGCAGATTTCGTCGGCGGAAAAGAAGAGATCGCAAAGAAAGCAGAAGAGATGGCTAAGACCGTAAAAGATGCGATTGAGACGTACGGTACCACCCATATCTGGGGACTCGGCGATGTTTACGCTTATGAGGTAGACGGTTTCGGTGAGTTCAACCTGATGGACGATGCCAATGTACCGAGCCTTCTGGCAATGAGCTACCTCGGCTATGAGCCAAAGAGCCAGGAAGTAGCGGACAACACCAGAAAACTGATCCTGAGCGAGGCAAACCCGTTCTACTATGCCGGAACAAAACTTTCCGGAATCGGAAGCCCGCACACACCGGCACGCTACGTATGGCACATCTCGAAAGCCATCGAGGGACTGACTGCCAAGACAAAAGAGGAGAAACATCAGATGATCCACGAACTGATGGCAACCGACGGCGGCAAAGGCCTGATGCACGAAGGCGTATTTGTAGACGACCCGACCGTATACACCAGAGAGTGGTTCTCCTGGGCGAATGCGATGTTCTGCGAGCTGGTGATGCAGTATTGCGGATATGAGATTAAGAAATAAGAGATTGAAAATGAAATAAATGCATTGGAAAAGCGGCTTTTCGGAAGATTCCGGGGAGCCGTTTTTTCCTGCCTGTTTCGGGTGTTTTAGGGGGGAGCGGGCGTGGAGCTTCAGAAAATCTTAGGAAATCTATTGGGATTTCTTTGGAAAAGGAGAAGCGGAATCCTAAGAATGTTCTGGTAGAATCCTCTTATCAAAGGAAGATGAGAGGGGAAAGAACATGACTTGGAAAAATGAGAAAAAAACAAAAGCATTACTTGTGGTATTCGGCATTTACCTGGCGCTGCTGGTCTGGAGCATTCTATTCAAATTCGCCCTGCGCCCGGAAGAAATTCCGCATCTGCGGGGGATCAATCTGATTCCGTATGCGGAGTCGGTGATCGTGAATGGGAAAGTGCAGATCAGAGAAATCGTAGCAAATATGCTGCTGTTCCTGCCGTTTGGACTCTGCATTTCGATTTTCTATCCGGACAGCGAGATTCAGAACCGTATTCTGCTCGCATCCGGGCTGAGCCTGGTTTTCGAAGTGACACAGTATATTTTTTCTATCGGGGCGAGTGATATCACAGACGTGATCGACAACACACTCGGAGCAGTGCTGGGAATTCTGGTGTATCTGGTGATGAATAAAATCTGGAAAGAAAAGACCGGGAAGATCGTTACCGTGCTGGGAGGCGTGCTGGAAGTGCTGTTTCTGGCGGGGATGATTTTTCTGTTTGCGGCGAATGGGATGTTTTAAGATTGGAATTCAGGAAAGGATAGTGTATAATTGAGAAAGAGATAAATTCCGAAAGCAGGTGCGATGGATGGGAAAAGTAATCAGTATAGGAAAACAGATTTCTTCTGGACGGCGATCTGCTCAGCACAAATGAGAAAAAAACATATGATGATGTGAACCAGCATATGGGAGACGCAGAGGCCGCAGCGGCACTCAACAATATGAGCATGTATCTGGCACGGTATTACGGCAGACGCGTGATCATTTTGCTGGATGAGTACGATACGCCGATGCAGGAAGCTTTAAGGCAGATCGCGGATAAAAAATATGATGCAGAGCTGCTGGCGCTTGGCGTGCCGAAGGAACGGATCCGGCATTATGGGTTTGCGTTTGCGGAGAAGAAAGTGTTGATTGGAGCATGACAGGAGAGAAGCGGGTGATGAAAGTCATCCGTTTCTTTTTGTACAAAATGAAAGCTATTTATTAATATAACAAAACAATAATCAGAAATATATAAGAATTGCTTATTGAACATAACAAAAATCTTTCATGACTGACCTGGTTTACTTTGAACGATTTTGGTGCTACACTTTTCTTTGCTTCAAAACGACATATTTCATAGTGAGGAGGAGTATTTAGTATGAAAGCCATTTTAACAGATATCCTGGCAATCATCGGCGTTGTGCTGAATGGTCTGCCGCAGGGTCTTCTTGCTCTGACGTTCGGATTTGCATCGGTTCCGACAGCGCTGGCATTCTTTGTTGGTGCGGTAGGAAATACCATCACGCAGAGCGTAGCACCGATTTCTTTCCAGGCGGAAACGATCACCTATGCCGGAACGGCTGGAAAAAACCGTTCAGAGCGCTGCACGATGATTTTCATCGGCGGTGTCATTATGGCACTGATCGGAGTGTTTGGGCTGCTTACTAAAATTGTAAACTTTGTAGGTGAGGACGTTGCCTACGGTATGATGGCCGGTGTCGGAATCATTCTCGTAAAGGCTGCGATCGATATGATCAAGAGCGACGCCATTTCCGGCGGCGTCTCCCTGGCAGCAGCACTTGTCACCTATTACTTTACCAAAGACAGTGCCAATACGCTGGTCTACACCATCGTCATTTCCGTTGTCGCATCCTGCATCGCCAATGCATTTTTCAATGAAGAAAAATCCAGCATTGTCGTAGAGGATGATAAATTTATCCGTCAGAAATTTACGATCAACGCAAACGTCATTCTCGGAGCACTCGGCATGGTCTGCCTGAACATCGGTTCCAACATTTCCTTCGGCGGCATCACCGCAGGAATGGCAACCGGAGGAAATTACAATGTAGATAACCTGACCGTAATTTCTTCCCTGGCCGATATGTTTTCTTCTTTCTTCGGAGGCGCTCCGGTCGAGGCAATTATTTCCGCAACCGCAAATGCACCGCATGCCGTATGGGCCGGCGTTATCATGATGGTTGTGATCGGTGTGATTCTGTTGCTGAAACTGCTTCCGAAAATCGGAAAATTCGTTCCGTCTTCTTCAATTGCAGGTTTCCTGTTTGTGCTTGGTATCTTTAAAACCGTTGTACTGGATGCACCGTCAGCATTCGCTGTCAATGCAGCTGTCGGCGGAACCACGATGGTTGTCACTGCAGTAACCAATCCGTTCCTTGGAATGCTGGCCGGTGTTGCTGCGAAACTGCTTGGATTATAATTTCAATAACGTAAGAGGGAAGTATCATGAAAGAATATAATATGGAGCTTTGCGGAGTGAAAAGAACACTTCCATTTATTCCGATCAACGAAGAAATGGCATTTGCAAGTTTTGTTGTCCTGGGCGACACAGAGCTGGTAAGCGCATGTGCACCGGAACTTGCTGCAAGAATCGGCGATGTGGATGCGATTGTCACCGCAGAAGCAAAGGGAATTGCCCTGGCTTATGAAGTAAGTAAAGAGCTGGGCCATAAAGAATTTATTGTTGCACGAAAAAGTACGAAATCGTACATGAAAGATGTGGTTTCTGCATCTGTTCATTCGATCACAACGGCAGGTGAGCAGCATCTGTATCTCGATGGAAAAGACGCAGATAAGATCCGCGGCAAACGCGTCTGCCTGCTGGATGATGTCATTTCTACCGGTGAGTCCCTGCACGCACTGGAGTGCCTGATGGCGAACGCCGGTGCCGAGGTTGTAAAAAAGGCGGCAATCCTCGCTGAGGGTGATGCCGCAGAACGAAAAGATATTGTATTTCTGCAGAAGCTTCCGTTATTTAAAAAGACGGGAGACGGGGAGTACGAAGTCATCGAATAATCAGCCAATCCTTCTAATGCATATAGAGAAAACGAAAACAGCACTGTTCCGAGTTTTGCCATGAGTTCGGACAGCGCTGTTTTTTTGCGTTGTTACTAAAAGAGATGCAGAAGCACCATATAAGAAATTGTTCCAAGCAGGATGGAGATGAGGGTCTGGTGCTTCCATTTATAGGTGATGAAGACGACGGCCGTGGCGAGCAGTTTTGGGATTGCGGTGGAGATGCCGCCGGAGGGGATGTCTTTCATGCAGTAGATGATCAGTACCGCCATAATCGCCGACGGCAGTGCCTGGCCGAGGCGCTCGAGGGAGGCGGGCATTTTGCGGCTGCCGGAAAATGCGAGAAATGGAAGCGCGCGGAGTCCGAACGTGATCAGGGCGGAAATGGCGACGGCAGTCAGAAAATATGAAGTTGTCATGCGAGATTCTCCTTTCGCTGGAACAGAAGTAAAAAGGCGGATACGATCAGCAGCGCCGGGAGCATGAAACGGTTTTCACCGAAGATCATCAGGCAGATCACGCCGATGCCAAGGCCGGTGAGGGCCGGTGTGTGCTTCTTTGCTTTTTCCCATTGATCGATGAAGATGATGAGGAAAAGCGCCGTCATGCAGAAGTCGATGCCCGTCAGATCAAAGGGAATGATCTGGCCTAAGATTCCGCCGAGCACGGCTCCGAACATCCAATAGCAGCGGCTGAACAGGGCAACGAGGAACATCGTGTCCTCTTTTTCTTTCTGTGGGAGATCCAGCGTACAGTTTACAGCGTAGGTCTCATCGGTCATCGTGTGGATCATGTACAGTTTGCGCCGTCCCATCTGCTTAAATTCTTTCAGAAACGTGAGACTGTAAAAGCTCTGACGGCTGTTCATCAGAAGTGCCGTGAGGGCGATTGTGATCAGCGATGCGCCGCTCGAAAGGAACGTAATCAGAACGAATTGAAACGCGCCGGTGTAGACCGTCAGGCTCACCAGCAGCGAATCATACCAGGGAAAACCGGCAGAGGCCATCATCATACCGTATGCCATACTGACGAAAACGTAGCTGCAGAAAATCGGAATGGATTTTACGAAAGCCGTTTTTAATGTTGTAGAAGAAAATCGTTTCATCATAAAATATCCTCATGTAAAAAATAATTTAGGAATGGATTTCAAAATTAAATTTATCATACTATTCAAAACATAGTGAGTCAATAGGAATATAGAAAAATAGAATCCTGTTTTGCAATAGTCACAAAATCAGATGATATTCTTTGGAATTGTGCATATGGAAGAGGAGAAAAAGATTTGCTATACTAAAACTGTATGAGGGTTTTTCGCACAGTTATAAGAAATGGAAAGGGGATTTTTACTTATGGCAATCACAGAGACAACGACTAAATATGGACAGATTCATGGCGTGCCAAAAGACGGCTACACCGTATTCCGCGGCGTTCCGTACGCAAAACCGCCGGTAGGCGAAAAACGGTTCTGCCCGCCGGAAGAGCCGGAATGCTGGGATGGTGTTTACGAGGCAGATCATTTCGAATGCGTCTGCCCGCAGACCGAGCATGAGCCGGACTCCTTCTACGGAAAAGAATTTTATCTCGACCCGGAATTCGGCATGAAGCAGAGTGAGGATTGTCTGTATTTAAATATCTGGACACCGGCAAAGGCAGCGGATGAAAAACTGCCGGTTGCCTTCTGGATTCACGGCGGCGCGTTTATGCATGGAATCCGAGTTTGACGGAGCAGCTTACTGCGAGCGCGGTGTAATCCTTGTTACAATTAACTATCGTCTTGGTGCTTTTGGATTCCTGGCGCATCCTTGGCTGTCCGAGGAGAGCGGTGCCGGAAGAAGCGGAAATTATGCAATTCTCGACCAGATCGCAGCACTGAAATGGGTAAAAGAAAATATTGCAGCATTCGGCGGCGATCCGGAAAACATCACCGTATTCGGTCAGTCCGCAGGATGCATGAGCGTACAGACACTCGTCAGCTCCCCGCTGACTGAAAACTGGATCAGCAAAGCCATCTTCCAGAGCGCCGGCGGCTACGACACCGGACTGAACCGCGATATGCCGCTTTCCGAGGCAGAAACCATCGGCCAGGAATTTGTGGAGCTTTCCGGAGCAAAAACACTCGAAGAACTGCGTGCAATTCCGGCCGAGAAAATCGTGGAACTGCAGGAAGAGTACGGCAGATTAAATCCATCGAGAATGCTGAGCTTCGTGCCGAACATCGACAATCATCTGCTGACCTGCGGCTATAACGAGGCCGTAACCGAAGGAAAAATCAAGGACATTCCGTACATGCTCGGCTCGACTGCAGACGACATCGGCGTTTTCCCGGAGATGAAGGAAAAAGGCGAGCACGGCGGAATCTACAAAGGCTGCATCAACTGGAGCCTCGCACTGGAAAAACTCGGAAGAAAACCGGCCTACGTTTACTACTTCACCCGCGCCCTGTTAGGCGATGACGCCGGAGCCTTCCATTCCTCCGAACTCTGGTACATGTTCGGCACCCTCGGCCGAAGCTGGCGCCCGAAAACAGAAGGTGATTACGCCCTCAGCAAAGAAATGATGGACGACTGGACCAATTTCATGAAAACCGGAAACCCGAACGGAGAAGGAAAAGCGGACTGGAAGCCGTGCACAAAAGAGGATCCGTATGTGCAGGTGCTGGATGTGAGAGAATAGTTAGTTGATGAAACAGAAAAAGAGCAGCATTTTACCGATTACAGTGGGTAAAAAAGCTGCTCTTTTTGAAACTCAGAATCAGTCGTCCAGATCGTTGCGTTCGCGGAAGATCTGGTAAACAGTGTCGATCAGTTCGTCGTCATCGAGACCTTCGAACTCGGCTTCGTTGACGTCGAGGTTCTCGGAAATGATGCGCAGAATGTGCACTGGTTCGTCGTCGCCGCCGTCGGCCGGGTAGAGGACGGCGTATTCCTCCTCCTTGTATTCTACGATATCCAGAAGCTCAAAACGGACAGAATTTCCGTCCTGATCGGTAAGGACAATAAGATTGGAATCCATAATGTAATACTCCTTTGTATAATATTTTTTGCCGCTCGGAAACATGCAAACTTAAAGTTATTATACTATGAGGAAGTGAATTTGAAAAGAAAAAAAGTGACTGGTGCGTTGTGCTTGATATTTTGCGCTGATACGGTATAATGACAACAGAGTAAAATTTGTCGACTGCGGTCGTACCCGGTGAACTGGGGGAAGGGAAGAAATTATGAATTATCAGGTATTGGATGTCAAAGTAAAAGATACAGAAGAAACTGGAAAATTATATACCTATTTTCTGGACAACTCAAACGAGATTGATCCGAACCGTGTGCGTCCGGTTATCGTGATCTGCCCGGGCGGCGGATATGGATGGGTTTCCGAGCGTGAGGCCGAGCCGATTGCAATGAAATTTGTCGGAGCCGGCTATCATGCCGTAGTTCTGCACTACAATGTTGCACCGGCCGCACATTATCCGACCGCACTGCGTCAGCTGGCATGGACCGTTGCACATCTGCGCGAGCATGCGGCAGAGTATCATATCGATCCGAACAAAGTGGTAGTAGCAGGATTTTCCGCCGGCGGCCATCTGGCAGCATCGTACGGTGTATTCTGGAAAAAGAAAACATTCCTTGCAGAAGAGCTTGGCGTAGATGCAGAGCAGCTTCGCCCGAACGGTCTGCTGTTATCGTATCCGGTTATCACCTCCGGCCCGAAGGCACACCGCGATTCTTTCAAAAATCTGCTGGGAGACCAGTATGATGAACTGGTGGACGAGATGTCCCTCGAAAATCAGGTCAGCTTCGACACACCAAAGACCTTCCTGTGGCACACCGCGCCGGACGACTGCGTGCCGGTAGAAAACTCGATCATGTTCTTCACCGCACTGCACGCGCTGAACATTCCAGTAGAAATGCATATTTATCCAGTCGGCGGCCATGGCCTGAGCCTTGCAACAGAGGAGACACAGAGCTATGAATATCAGAACGCCGTCCGCGAAGAGTGCCAGAGCTGGGTTTCCCTTGCACTGAACTGGATGCAGCATTTATAAAAATATCCCCGAAGGGAGAAAAACGATGAAGGTACTAATTGTAGTAGATATGCAGAACGATTTTATCGACGGAAGTCTCGGCACAAAAGAGGCGGTCGGAATCGTCGACCGTGTTGCGGAAGTAATGGATTCGTTTGACGGGGCCGTCATCTGCACCAAAGACACCCATTTTGCGAATTATCTGGAAACATCCGAGGGCAGAAAACTTCCGGTGGAGCACTGCATCGAGGGAACGAACGGCCACGCGCTGCAGGAAAAGATTCAGAAAATGGCAGAGAAAAAGCAGACGGTCGTGATGAACAAAATTACGTTCGGCGCAAAAAATCTGCCGGAGGAGATCGAAAAACTGGCGGGCGGCGTGCCGGAATCCATCGAGCTGGTCGGACTCTGCACCGACATCTGCGTGATTTCCAACGCCATGCTTCTGAAAGCATTTTACCCGGAAGTGCCGATTTCAGTCGATGCATCCGCATGCGCCGGTGTGACGCCGCAGAGTCATAAAAATGCACTCGAAGCCATGAAAATGTGCCAGATTGACATCAGAAACGAATAGACAGAAAAGAGGAAAGATTATGAGCACAACAAGATTATTTGATCAGGATGCGTACCTGGGAGAATTTGAGGCAACGGTAGAACGAAGCGTCTGCGAGGGCGGCATGTACCGCGTTCTTTTAAATCAGACGGCATTTTTCCCGGAGGGCGGCGGACAGCCTGCGGATGAGGGAACATTGGATGGAATCCAGGTAACAGACGTGCAGGAAATTGACGGTGATATCTGGCATACCGTGGAAGCGCCGCTCGAGCCGGGCAAAACGGTAGTTGGAAAACTTGACTTTGAAAAGCGTTTTTCCAATATGCAGAATCACTGCGGCGAGCATATTGTGTCGGGCATTGTACATCGGATTTATGGTTTCAACAACGTTGGATTCCATATAGGAAGCGACGTTGTCACAGTGGATTTTGACGGCATTCTGACCGAAGAGCAGCTCTACGATGTGGAGCAGGAGGCAAACGAGGCGGTCCTCCGAAATGTGCCGGTTACGGTAAGTTATCCATCGGATGAAGAGCTGGAAAACATGGAATACCGAAGCAAAAAAGAGATCGACGGCCAGGTGCGGATCGTTATGATTGAAGGCTATGACACCTGCGCCTGCTGCGGAACCCATGTTGCAAAGACAGGAGAAATCCGTCTGATCAAAATCTTAAGTGCGCAGAAATACAAAGGCGGCACCCGCGTGACGATGCTGAGTGGTGAAAAAGCGTATGCCGATTACTGCTTAAAACACATCAACACTCTTGGAATTGCCCGTCTGCTCTCGGTAAAACCGGAGGAAGCAGGAGATGCCGTTGTGCGTCTGAAACAGAAAAATATTGAGATGAAAAAAGAAATCAAACAGCTCAAAAAAGAACTGTATGCACTGCAGGGTGCACCGGAGAGAAAATAATGGCAAAAGAAAAAGAAATCAAAACAAATGCAATGCGCATCCTGGACCGCCAGAAAATCAAATATGAAGTCCTTCAATATGAATGCGATGAGTTTATCGATGGTCTTCATACCGCTGAAAAAACCGGTGCGCCGGTGGAACAGACCTTTAAAACACTCGTGGCACAGGGAAAAAGCAAACAGTATTACGTGCTGGTTCTCCCGATTGCGGAGGAAGTGGATCTGAAAAAGGCGGCAAAAGCGGTAGGTGAAAAATCCATCGAGATGATTCACGTCAAAGATATTACCACAGTCAGCGGTTATGTCCGCGGCGGCTGCAGCCCGATCGGGATGAAAAAACAGTATCCGACCGTGATTCAGGAGTGCGCGGCCAATTTTGACAAGGTTTATGTGAGCGGGGGAAGAATCGGAACCACGCTGTGCATGGCGCCGGAAGATCTGAAGAAGGTCAGCCGGGCGGAATATGCGGACTTTATACAGTAAAAATATGTGATATTGATGCAGACTGGAACTGGTGCAGACGGTTCCGGTCTGTTTTTGTATACAGAAAAACAGACCACGCAGGGGCGGATTTCTTTCAAAATCTTTTCAAAAAAGAACAGAAAATAATAGCCAAAAAGAAGTGCAAAATTTGCGATACGCTTCTACGAATCCGTGAAAATCGGAAAACCTTTCACACGACTTTTCCATTTTGTGTGAGAAATTTTATCTCCGTTTTTGGAGGCAATTCACAAACCGGAAAAACTTGGCGAAAACCGCTGGACAAATCGGAAGGAGACAACTATAATGACCTCACAATCAAGTTGAGCCAAACGAAACGGGAGGTGAAAAACAAGATGTCTTTGCAGCACTGTCTGGTACTGACAGTTGCGACAGGGGCGGTGTGGATGGATTTAAGAACACGCAGAATTGCAAATGAATGGATTATCACCGCATGGATCGCCGGGCTGGTTACACAGCTCATCCGCTATGGCGCCGCGGGAGTGAGTATTTTTCTTTTTGGGATGCTTTTCCCGATACTCGCACTTTTCATTCTGTTCTATTTTCATATGCTGGGCGCGGGAGATATCAAACTCCTGTCCGCTGTTGGAGGTTTTCTCGGCGTGCCAGCGATCCTGAAATGTATGATTGTGTCGTTCCTGTCAGGAGCGGTCTTATCTATCGGAATTTTTCTCGTCTGCGGAAATTTACCGCAGCGTCTTACCAAATTTTTCAATTATTTCCAAACCTATTTTAACAGAAGAAAATACCAAGAGGAAGTAGAGCCGGTTCCCTATTACGATGGGAAGTGGGGGATGGAGTGCATCCATTTTTCTGTCCCTGTACTGATGGGAGTTCTGCTCTGGATTGGGGGATTTTATTGAATACTGCAAAGAAAAAGAGCGTTTTTGCAGTCTGTGACACGGAAATGGAATACGCACGCAATTTTATGGAATATCTGAACCAGAAGAGGAATATTCCGTTCGAAGTGCATGCATTTTCCAGCGCGGAAATGTTTCTGGAATTCGCCAAAAACAACGAGACAGAGATCCTTCTGATCTCGGACAAAGCGATGAAAGAGGAGATCCGCCGTTATCCGATCCGTCAGATTATCATTCTGTCCGAAGGGGTGCACAGCCCGGTGCTGGATCAGTATCCGGCGGTCTATAAATACCAGTCGTCGGAAAAAGTGATTCGCGAGGTCATGGCATGCTACGGCGTAGAAAACGGTGTCGATACGACACCTGCGCTGCTGCCGAAAAAGGAGATGCGCGTGATCGGCATTTATTCGCCGGTCGGGCGGACGCAGAAGACCTCGTTTGCCCTGACGATGGGGCAGATTCTGGCGAAGGAACGGGCTGTACTGTATCTGAATATGGAGAGCTATTCCGGATTTGAGCGGCTGCTGGAATGCAGCTACGACAGGGGAATGAGCGATATTCTCTACTACGCGAGACAGGAAAACCAGGGAATTATCTACAAACTGGGCGGAATGGTCCAGTCGATGCAGAACCTGGATTACCTGCCGCCCGCCGCGTCGCCGATGGACATTCAGACGGCAAAATACGAAGAATGGAAATGGCTGTTTCAGGAGATTGAGAAAAACAGCAGCTATGAAGTGCTGATTCTTGATCTCGGGGACGGTGTGGCAGATCTGTATCAGATTCTGGATTTCTGTGATGAAATTTACGTTCCGACGCGGAACGATGTGATTTCTGCGGCCAAAATGGATCAGTTTGAAACACTGCTGCACCGGTGGGACTGCCAGTCGGTGCTGGATAAGATGCGCAAGCTTCACGTTCCGTTTCACACGGCAAACCGGACAGGGAAAGCATATTTTGAAGAGCTCGTCTGGAGCGAGCTGGGCGACTATGTGCGCCAGATCATGCGTGACAACAGAAGAGGGGAAGAAACATGACGATGTCGGAGCTTTTGCGAAGAAAGCTGATGGAACGGATTGATCTTGCATCCGAGCCGGACGACGGGGAAGTGCTCGAAGAGATTGACCGTCTGATTTTAGGCGGGGAGGAGACGCGGTATCTTCCCGTGGCACAGAAGGCGGAACTGCGCAGGCAGCTGTTTTACAGTGTGCGGCGGCTCGATGTGCTGCAGGAACTGCTCGAAGATGCGGGCATTACCGAAATCATGGTAAATGGCTATCAGCATATTTTTGTAGAGAGGAACGGCAGAATCGAACGATATGGAAAAAGCTTTACCTCCGCGGAAAAGCTGGAGGATGTGATTCAGCAGATTGTAGGCCGGTGCAACCGCGTCGTGAATGAACAGAATCCGATTGTGGATGCACGGCTGGAAAATGGAGACCGCGTCAACGTCGTCATGAAACCGGTCGCGTTAAACGGACCGATTCTGACGATCCGCCGCTTTCCGGAGCAGGTGGTGACGATGGAATTTCTGGTCTCCATCGGGAGTATTACAAAAGAGGCGGCAGAGTTTCTGCAGAGCCTCGTCCGGACCCGCTACAGTATGATGATCGGCGGTGCAACCGGATCTGGAAAAACGACATTTCTGAATGCGCTTTCCGCCTATATTCCAAAAGGCGAGCGCATCATTACCATCGAGGACAATGCAGAGCTGCAGATCCAGGGTGTCGAGAATCTGGTGCGGCTGGAAACAAAAGAGGCAAATCTGGAATCAGGAACAGAAATTACGATCCGCGATCTGATCCGGGCGGCGCTGCGTATGCGGCCGAACCGCGTCATTATCGGGGAAGTGCGCGGAGCGGAAACGTTTGAATTATTATCCGCACTTAATACTGGACATGCGGGATCTCTGAGTACGGCGCATGCGAACAGTGTGAAGGATATGATTTCTCGTCTGGAGACGATGGTACTGATGGGAGTACAGCTCCCGCTGGAAGCAATCCGCCGTCAGATCGCATCGGGAATTGAAATCCTTGTGCATCTGGGACGCGGGGAAGATGGAAGCCGTCGGGTGGAGGAGATTGCAGAGATCACAGGGATGGAGGAGGACGAAATCAAAACGGTTTCTTTGTTTCGAAGGGAGTATGGCAAAGGACTGCTAAAAGCAGGAGAACTGGTACACAGGGAAAAACTGGAGGGGAAGACAGGATGAGGATACGTGCGAGAAGCCCGGCGAAAGCAGGGACAGACAGGGAGAAGGAGACGAAGGGGATTGATTATCAGACATGGAAGTTTACCGGACGGGAGTATCTTGAAATAACGGGAGTCAGCCTTGTACTTACGGCAGCAGTGAATCTGCTCTGTTACCGGTCGTGGTGGGCGTGTGTTGTTTTTGTTCCGGTGGAAATCATATGTTTTCGTATATACCGGAAAAACCGCATTCAGAAACGGAAGGAGGAACTGTACGACAGTTTCCGGGATCTGATTGCGTGGATGCACACGGCACTGCGTTCCGGCTATTCGATGGAAAATGCTGTGCTGGAAGCGGCAGGACAGCTGGAGCAGTCGCTCGGAAAGGAAAATGTGCTGGTACAGGAACTGCAACGAATGCGGCATAAAATGCTGATTTCGGTGCCGGTGGAACATCTGTTTCTGGATCTTGCAGCGCGCAGCCGGATTGATGATATTGAGACGTTTGCAAGCGTGCTGGTGATTGCGAAGCGGACAGGGGGAAATGTCTGTGAAGTGTTTCAGAATACCTGGGATATTTTCTGTACGAGAATCGATACGATGCGCGAAATCCGTGCGGGAGTCTCTTCCAGGCGGTTTGAGCAGAATATCATGAGCGTTGTGCCGTTCGGCATTTTGGTGTACGTACAGGTTTCATTTCCAGAATTCTTAAGTGTGATGTATGGGAATATAATTGGGGTTTTGTTTATGAGCGGATGCCTTGCCGTGTATCTGGCGGCATGGGTGCTTGGAAAACGAATTCTGGAAATTGAGTTTTAAGAGTTATTAGAAAAATTACGAATCATGACGATTCGTCCGCAGAAATATGGGAGGAATCATATGTTGTGGATTTGTCTGGCCGCATGGGCGGGGCTGTTCATCTGGTATTTCCGGATGAGAAAAAGGGCGGAAGATCACAAATTGGTGAGACGGATTTTCTGCCTTGCAGCGACAGGGTTTATAGCAGGCACTGCACTCTGCCTTCCGATCGGAGTGCGAAATGTTTCAGGAGACAGAAAAGCGGAACTTCAACTGGAACGGGGTGCCTTAGGCAGCCAACCGACAGAGGAAAAACTTGAGGTTTCTGTTGGAAATCAGAAGCCGGAGAGAATTACACTGTCCGTACCTGCAAGAGCTTACAGCGGAGAAGAGATAGAAGAGGCATTCAGTGCGGCGATAGAGGCGCTGGATGAAATCATCTTAGGTGAGAATCTGTCTTTTCAGACGATAAACAGAAACATGGATCTGGTTACGGAAATACCGGGAAGTCCGGTAACGCTGAGCTGGGAGACGGACAGGCCGTTGTTGATTGACAGCCGGGGTTTGTTGTCAGACGAGATTCCCGAAGAAGGAGCGGAGGTTACCGTAAAAGCCAAAGTGGAACTTCAGGGAGAAACAACAGAATACAGTCGAAAGGTTCAGGTATACCCGATGCAGATGGAAGGGCGGGAAGCCATTCTGAAAGCACTGCAGAAAGCAGTGGAACAGAGAAATGAGGCACACCCGGAGGAAACAGCCTATTATCTGCCGGAGAGCCTGAACGGAGAGGCATTAACCTGGTCAAAAGTGCCGGATCTGACGGGGCTGGAACTGATGGCACTTGCCGCGGGGGCAGGAGCAGCCTGCTGGGCGGCAAAAGGCAGGGACGAGGAAAAGGCACGGCAGAAAAGAGAAGAACAGATGCTGCGGGATTATCCCGAAATTATCAGCAAGATGGTTCTTCTTCTGGGAGCCGGGCTTGGCATGCGGAAGGTACTGGAGCGGATCGCAATGGATTACCGGAAACATCTTGCACTTGGAGGAGAAAAGCGGTTCGCATATGAAGAGCTTGTGATGACCTGCAGGGAGATGGACAACGGTATTCCGGAGCAGGAAGCATATCAGCGCATGGGAATGCGTATGGGAACCGGAGTTTACCGTTCCCTTGCCGTTCTGCTGACGCAGAACCTGAAAAAAGGCAGTAAAGGACTGCTGGAATTATTGAAACAGGAATCGCAGGAAGCCTTTGAGGAGAGAAGAAGGCAGGCGAAAACAACAGGAGAGAAGGCGTCAACAAAGCTTCTTCTCCCGATGGGCATGATGCTTGCGGTTGTATTGGTCATACTCACGGTTCCGGCATTTTTGTCCTTTTATGCATAGGGGATGTTTCATCCCCACAATAGCTGGTAAAGAGAGGGAGGTGAGAACTATGAAACTGATGTCGGAGTTCTGGAAAGAGGAAGATGCGGTTGGTGTTGTGGAAGTGATTCTGATTCTCGTTGTGCTGATCGGTCTCGTACTAATCTTTAAAAAGCAGCTTGTAAGTCTGGTCAACAGCCTAATGGAGAAGATCACGAACCAGAGCAACACCGTATAAACGGGAAATGTCCGATGCGGAACTCCAAAGAAAAATTTAGAAGCCAGTAAAGACGTCTGTGTCAGAATACATCCGTGTTGTGTTCGATCCTTTTTGGTATCTAAAGTTCGAAAAAGTAAAAGTAAAGTGGAAGGAGCTGTATCCCATGAGGAGGACGGAAAGCAGAAAAAGATATGGAACCGGAAGCATAACAGCATACCTGTGTCTCGTTCTGATACTTATGCTTTCCCTGATTTCCGGGACAATTGCGTCGGTTCGAAATGCTCATGCACGAGTGATGACGGCCTGTGCAATGGAACAGGGACTGTACTCTCTGTTTGCCGAGTATGACAGAGCACTGCTGGGACAGTACGAGCTGTTTTTCTATAACGGCGGGGATAAGAGCGGTGTCTGGAAGCCTGAAACCATAAGCAGAAAAGTCGCAAAAACTGCGGGAGAAGTTTTATCCCCCACTGCATCGGGGATGGGAATTCTGACGGGCAGCATATTTAGCGGACAAGTGACAGACGTTTATCTTGGCGGTTACCGTCTTGCAACAGACGAAGAGGGGAGTGCCTTCTCGCGTCAGATCTGCGAGGCCATGAAAGCTAGTCTTGGAACTTATGGAATACAGCAGCTTTCCCAAAAACTAAAAGGAGAACAGGAAACCGTGAAACGTCAGGAGGATGGACAGAGCGGTTACGAAGAAGAGGAGGTTTTAAAACAATATGAAGAATCCAAACAGTCCCAAGAGGGAACAGAAAAAACAGAAGGTGAAGGAGAATCTGGAAACAACGCGTCTTCGGAACCGGATGAGAAGCAGCAGGTCCCGGAAGATTTTGTGAACCCGATCGAGGTGATTCAGAAGGTGATGAAAATGGGAATTTTAGGACTGGTGCTTCCGGAAGGACAGACGGTGCCGCAGGGCGAGACAGATGTGTCAGTGCTTGCATCGAATCGGGAACTGCAAAGCGGGTTTGGCATGGTAGAGCGTGGAAAAGATCTGAGTTTTGTGGATAAAATGCTCTCGGCGGAATACATCTTGTGGAAATTTCCCTGTTATACACAGTCGGAAAAGAAAGAAGGACTGCGGTGTCAGGTGGAATACGTGCTCTGCGGAAAGAACAATGATAGAGATAATCTGACAGGAACCGTCAATCGTCTGCTGGCATTACGGGAGGCGGCAAATCTCGTTTATCTGGCAGGGGATGCACAGAAGCAGACGGAAATGGAAACAATGGCCGGAGTGATTGCGGCGTCGTTGGGGATTCCGGCGGCGATGCCGGTTGTGAAGATGGCACTTGCGGTGTGCTGGGCATTTGCAGAAAGTGTGCTGGATCTGCGGGAACTGCTGGATGGCGGAAAAGTTGCTCTTTTCAAGACGGCAGAGTCATGGCAGCTTTCACTGGAACAGCTTCCGAAACTGCTGGAAACGGGAGATCAGAGCAGGAAAAATGCAGCGGGCGGCATGAACTATTCCAATTATCTGCGGCTGCTTCTGATGCAGAAATCGGGAAAGGCAGTAACCTTTGGAGCGATGGATCTGGTGGAGTACAATATGCGGACCGTGCAGAATCAGCCGGGATTTCGGCTGGACTGCTGTGTCGATGAACTGGAAGCCGGATTTACGGCGAAAATTGGGAAAAGACAGTATGAGATTACGAGAAATTATGGATATGAGATGCAGGGAGCAGCCTGAAAGGGATAAGGCTGTCTGCAGGGATACAAAAGGGTGTTCTTCTGAGCGGGCCGCTTCATCCTTAGACCACACCAAAAAACTTATCCACTCTTCTGGGGATTTTTATCAATCCGATTCAGGAGAGCAGCCTTTTGTAAAAAGAAAATGGAACAGGGCAAGCCTGACGGCGGAGGCGTCGCTGGCGCTTCCCGTGTTTCTGATCACGGTTCTTGTTCTGCTGAAAATTGTGGATCTTTACCGGCTGCATGGAATGCTGACGGTATCTCTGCAGGAATCTGCCCGTTATCTCTCTGTCTGTGCGTATGCGGTGGATGATACAGGAAAAGACACGTATGAAATTCCGGAAACGGCGGCGTGCATTGCGTATGCGGAGGCGAAAATTCCAAAAGAAATCCGGGAAAATGAAACCGTGACACTGCTGGGGAGCAGCGTGAAAAACGGATGGCTGGAATTGAAAGCCGTCTACTGGCCCAAAATGGGAAACCGGCTTGTGCCGGTACGGAGCCGGGGGATTACGGCGTGTGCAAAGGTGCATCTGTTCTGTGGAAGGACGGACGATGAATCGGAGGAGAACGAGGGAGAAGCAAAACAGATGGTGTGGGTGACAGAGAATGGAAGTGTATATCATACCGACTCGACCTGCAGTCATATTAACTTGTCCATCCAGGTTTCCACGCAGGGGGCGCTTGCGTGGAAACGGAATCAGGATGGTGAAAAGTATAAGGAGTGCGAACAGTGTGTGGGAAATGGCGTTGTGGGGGATGAGGTTTACTATACGAAGTATGGAAACCGGTATCATAACAGCCTTTCCTGCAAAGGGCTGAAACGAAAGGTGCGGCTGGTGCCGATTGACCAGGCGGAAGGACTGCCGCAGTGTTCGAAATGTGCAAAAAAAGCGGCGTAGAAAAAATGGTTCGTTTTGCCAAGGGAAATGTAAAATGGCAGAGAGGAGGCAGGAATTTGTTTCGAGAAGAGATGAAGAATGTGATCGTATTGCTGTATCTGGGGATTCTTGCGGGAATGGATGTGAGAAAAAGACAGATCAGTCTTGCACTGACCGGTGTTCTGTTTCTGGCGGGTGTCGGATGGCAGATTCTGGTGGAACATACCTCGTGGCTGGAATGGCTGCTGTCCCTGCTGCCGGGAGCAGGATTTCTGATCTTAAGTTTTGTTTCGAGAGAACAGGTGGGATATGGAGATGGTCTTCTGCTTCTGACGGTTGGAATCTGGCTGGGATTTGGGCAGACGTTTGGAGTTGTAACACTTGGACTGGTTCTTTGTTCTGTACTCTGCGGAGTTCTCTTAATGAAAAAGAAGATGCGCCGGCAGGATTCGGTGCCGCTGGTGCCATTTCTGCTGCTTGGCTTTGTCGGGAGGTGCGGACTGCTGTGAAAGAAAAAATGAGAAAAGCAAGCATCACCGTGGAGGCCGTGATGGTTGTGCCGCTTACGCTTCTGGTGATTTTTCTTCTGCTGTCGCTGACATTTTTTGTTCATGCGAGAAGCTGGTATACATTTGCCGCGTATGAAAGTACGATGCTTGCCGAAAGTGAAGGGCGGCTGGAAACAGAAAAAGGCGAGGCGGCGGCCAAAAGCCGGATGGAATGGTGGATTTCCCAGATTCCGCTTCCAGCCGAGGCAGTAACCGTGAATACGGTATGCAGAGAAAAAGAGATTCAAGTAACTGTGAATGGGAAAATCCTGCCCGTCTGGAGCCGGAATGCGTGGGAATATGCAATCGAAAGTGAGAGCAGGCGGAGCAACCCGGTGAAGACAATCCGGAAGATACGGGCAGTCAAGCAGTTGTGGAATCAGAAGTAAGGACGGAAGCGAAGAAATGCAGATTGATTATAAGAGAGATTTGAATCATACATATTTTATTTTACAGGAAGAAAAAGAGCCGGAGACGGCATCGTACCAGATCCGTATGCTGCTGACGAATACGATCCCGGGGCTTCTGGACTGCAAAATCGGGAAGATGGATGATAAAACGCTGTTTTATTATGAGATTACATCCAGACAGTCTCTTCAGAGCGTGTTTGAACAGCGTTCTATCGGTGCGGCAGTGCTGCGGAAACTGTTTGAGCAGCTATTGGATCTGCTGGAAGAACTGGGACAGTATCTGCTGACACCGGACGGACTTATTTTACAGCCGGAGCTGATTTTTGCAGATGCCAATATGGAGACATTTTCGTTCTGTTATCTGCCGGGAAAACTGCGGACAGCGGGCTGTTTTCAGCAGCAGGTCCGGGAACTGATGGAGTATCTGCTGCCGAAACTGGATCATCAGGAGCAGGATGCGGTTGTGCTCGGGTATGGATTGTATCGGGAGATTTCGGCGGATATATTTTCAGTCGAGACGATTCAGGCGCTCTTGTATCAGACGGGGAAAGAGAAGAAAACGGAGCAGGAGGGAAAGGATCGTCCAGGAGAAGGGAATCCGCCGGAGCAGATGGGGAAAATGGAAGAAATGCTCTGGGAGGAAGAACAGGAAGCGGACACGGCGGCAGAGAACTTTTTTGCAGAACCGGAGGAAGGCGAGAAGGAAGGTCGTTGGAAAAATATTGTGGAGGCGGTCGTCTGCATCGGATTTCTGGGCGGCGTGCTGGCACTGCGGTGGACGCAGGCGGAAACCGTTTGGTATCTGGTGCTGGGAGGAGCGGCGGCTCTTATAGGAATTGCAAGTCTGGCACTGGAACTTGCTGCTCGCTGGAAAAAGCGGTCGACAGGAGCGGAAACGGAGAGATACAGGAAAACTGTCATCGGGAAGGAAAGAACATGGGAAAAGGAGGAGATACCAAAGCGTGAAATCCAAAAGGGAGGAATACAGGAAAATAGAAAGCCTTACAGTCTGATGGAACCGGATGAACCGGACGAACAGGAAGAGGATCTGTTTGGAAAAACGGAACTGCTGACCAGCCCGGAAGATGAGGGCAGAGCTTATCTGATCCCGATTGATCCGGTTGACCTTCCTATGATTTCCATCGAGCGCGGAAGCACCTTGATTGGAAAGCTGTCTGCGGCGGCAGATGTAATTTTACCGTACCGAACTGTGAGCCGGCTTCATGCAAAGCTGGTCAGTAATGAAGAGGGGGATTACTTAATTGATTTGAATTCCCGAAACGGGACAACTGTGAATGGTGTTCCGCTGATGGGAGAGACAAAAAAGAAGCTGGAGGATGGTGACGATATTTCATTTGCAGGGAAGAAATACCGGTATAAGGCGGCGGAGAAAAACAGAAGTTAAAGGAAAATTGCGCATTACACTTCTTCAACTTATGGGAAGAAGCAGGATGCGCTGTTTTTATTATAACAGCGCAGGAAAGAGAAATGTTATCCCAGATGAAATGAAAAGAATTACGGAAAAGAAAATTATGCATAAAACAGAGAAGAAAAATAATGTAAAAAATAACGTCATAAAACGTCGAAAGCCGTCGCAGAGAAGAGAGTCAGTAATTGTCGAAAAACGTTTATCAAAAAAGAAAAAAATTTGACAATTTGTTGCAATTATAGATAAATTAAACTATAATAAAAAAATAGCACAGATAAGGAAATGATGTAATGGAAGAACAAAAAAACAGTTACGATCCGAACGAGGATATCGTGGATCGCATGTGGAAGAGATCAAAAAACAGCATCAACCTGCTCATCGTCATCTGCAACATCGTTGTGTTTCTCCTGGTGACTCTGACCGGGGGAACGGAAAGTTCGAGGCATATGATGGACTGCGGAGCTGCTTATGCACCGTTGATCAAACAGGGCGAATACTATCGGTTATTTACGAGTATGTTTCTTCACTTTGGAATCCAGCATCTGGTCAATAACATGCTGCTTTTGATGTTCCTTGGAGATTATCTGGAACGCGCGGTCGGAAAAGTCCGTTATCTGATCATCTATCTTGGAGGCGGCGTACTTGGAAATCTGTGTTCGTATCTGCACGAACTGTCCCTGATGAAAACAGGGGAAGCACCGGCAGTTTCCGCCGGCGCTTCGGGAGCCATTTTTTCCGCAGTCGGAGCCATGCTGGTGCTTCTGGCATTCCGAAAGGGAAGGCTGGAGGACCTCACCTTCCGGCGTCTGGCCGTTATGGCTGTGCTGTCTTTACTGGTCGGATTTCAATCCTCCAACGTGGATAATTTCGCACACCTCGGTGGTTTCTTTGCTGGTACAGTCCTGATGGCTGTTCTCTATCCGGGAATAGCAAAGATCAGGAGAAGGGGAAAACGACAGTAAAGGTTGTACCTTCCCCGGGAATGGAAGAGACGGAAATCGTGCCGTTGTGAGCCGTTACAATTTCGCGGCAGATGGCGAGTCCCAGACCGGTTCCGTTTTTCTTATGAGTGACAAAAAGATCAAAGATCGTTGGCAGATCCTCGGCGGGAATTCCGCATCCGGTGTCCTGCACACGGATGGTTAAGGCTTCACCGTCGAAGCAGAGAAAAATCCGGATCGTTCCGCCGGAAGGCATTGCTTCGGCAGCATTTCGGATCAGATTCAGGAAAAGCTGACGGAACTGGGTGGTGTCAAGCGCAAAGCGTGGAATGGCGGATTCTTTGATCAGTTCAAGAGAAACATTCTGCTGTTCCAGAAGAACGCCGGCATCGGCACAGAGAATCTGGAGCATGAGATAAGGATTCACGTAGGCGGGCGATGCTTTATGAGAGTGGTTATAACAGGAGAGCTCGTCGAGCAGGGAGTTCAGATATCCCATATTTTCCTGGATCTTCTGAAAATAGAGATCCTCAGCAAGCTCCGGCCGTTCGGAGAGGAGAAGCTGCAGAAAGCTGTGGATAATAGAGACAGGATTTCGAACCTCATGTGAAATCCGGGAAATCATAGCGTGACATTCTTCCGATAATCCCTGTGGGATTGTTGTAGTTTCTTTTGACATAACCGTATCCTCCTTACGATGATTTTGATAAGCCAAAAGTTTAGCATCGAACCAGGGGGAGCGCAACAAAAAGCGTTCTGCATTATTTGACGTTTTTCGACAAATAATGAGGAAATAAATAGAAAAAACAAAGGAGAGAAAAGATCATGGATTGTATTTTTTGTAAATTAGCAAATGGAGAAATTCCAACCGCAACACTGTATGAGGACGATGAGTTCCGTGTCATTCTGGATCAGGGACCGGCAACCAAAGGTCACGCGCTGATTCTTCCGAAAAATCATTTTGCAAATATTTATGAGATTCCGGACGAGACGGCTGCAAAAGCAATGATTCTGGGCAAAAAAATGGCAACGGCCATGACAAAAGCGCTTCACTCCGACGGATTCAATCTGGTACAGAACAACGGCGAAGCAGCCGGACAGACCGTATTTCATTTCCATATGCATCTGATCCCAAGATATGAGGGCGACAATGCCGGTATTGCTGCATGGAAACAGGGAACGCTGGAAGATGATGTAAAAGAGCAGATTATCGAAAGTGTGACGGCAGAGCTGAAGGCCTGACAAAGGGCCGGCAGCAGCCGGTAAAAGAAACAACGACGTATGAACAGGGGCGGAGAACAATGGACAAAAATAACTTTTCGGAAATTTACAAAAAGTATGTATTGACAGCCTATACAGCCGCAATGCAGGTAGTACATAATGAATCCGATGCGGATGATATCGCACAGGAAACGATGTTGAAACTGTACCTGAACATTGATGCGCTGGATGAAAACAGAGTAGAAGGCTGGGTTCGCGTCGCTGCAAAGAATCTGGGAATTGATTATCAAAGAAAAGCACAACGTTTTGACTGGAATGAGCTTGACGAACAGCTCCAGGCGGAAGAAATGGATATTCCGTCCATGGCTGAAGCGGAAAAGCAGGAACGAGAACATTTTTTTCGGGAAATGATGGGCGCACTGAAGGATCATGATGAATCGGGTTATTATATTACGCGTGAAATCAAGGTCCATGAGCGGCCGGAAAAAGAAGTAGCATCTGAAATGGGAATTACCGTAGGAAATCTGCGTGTGAAAATGACCAGGACGAAAAAGTGGCTTTGCCAGCATTTTGCTGACAAAGCCAGGCAAATGGGATTTTTGTAGTTATTTACGCTCGCATTCTTGGATCAGAGAAAGGATGCGGCCGATGGAATCGGTGTGGCTGCTCTTCTTCATCGCGTTGATGTAGGTCTGACGGTTTTCGTAAACCTCACGGATCGCGGACTGAAGAGTCTGGGCATTCACGGATTCCTCTTCCAGAACTTTACTGTAGCCTTGACGCTCGAAAGATTTGGCGTTTAAGATCTGGTCGCCGCGGCTGGCATTGGCGGAAAGCGGAATCAGAATGTTTGGCTTGGCCAGAGCACTGATTTCACAGATGGCGTTTGCACCGGCACGGGAGATGACCAGATCGGCTGCAGCAAAGAGATCCGGGAGTTCATCTTTGATGTACTCGAACTGAACGTAACCTTCGGTACCGTTTAAAGAGGCATCCAGTTTATCTTTGCCGCAGAGGTGAATAACCTGGAAATCTTTCAGAAGTTCTGGTAAAATAGAACGGACCGCATTGTTGACAGCAACGGAACCAAGGCTTCCTCCGATGACGAGGATGACTGGTTTTACTGCTGTGAATCCGCAGAACTCCAGGCCTTTGCGCGCATCGCCGGACAGCAGTTCCTGACGAATTGGAGTTCCGGTCAGAACAGCTTTGTTTTCCGGGAGACAGTTTACGGTTTCCGGGAAATTACAGCAGACCTTTGCGGCGGACGGAATACACAGTTTATTTGCAAGACCAGGCGTCATATCCGATTCATGGATCAGCGCCGGGATTTTACAGGCTTTGGCGGCAAGGACTACAGGTACGGAAACGAAGCCGCCTTTGGAAAAGACTACGTTTGGTTTCAGCTTTTTGAGCAGCTTTTTTGCTTCGAAGTAGCCTTTTATGACGCGGAATGGATCAGAAAAGTTTTTCGGATCGAAGTAGCGGCGCAGCTTTCCGGACGAGATTCCGTAATACGGAATACCGATGTCTTCGATCAGCTTGCGCTCCATACCGTCGTAGGAACCGATGTAAGAGATTTTATAACCTGCTTCCTTTAATTTGGGAATCAGGGCAATATTCGGGGTAACATGGCCGGCGGTACCTCCGCCTGTCAGAACAATATGCTTCATGAGAATTCCTCCCTGGAATTTGATAATATCATTTGGCTTTTATTATCCACTTTAGGAACTGAAAAGTCAAGTGCGGTTGTAAGAATAGAAGATGCCGAGGAACGGAAGAGGATGAAAGAGATAGAAAGAGAAGAACAACTGAAAAAGAAACAGGGGCAGGCGGTGGAAGAAACAGCGATTGCAGATTCAGAAAATGAAAAAATGGCAGCGGAGCAGGAAACGGAGATTACGCTTTCGGAGGAAGAGATAGACGCAATGTATGCACGGTTCTGCCAGCGGCTTCAGGATGAGGGGCTTGCGGACGCGGAAGGCAATCCGACGGAAAAAACGGTGCAGCTTCGGCGCAAGTCAGTGGAGGAAGAGAAGGCACGCAAGGAGCGGGAGAAGAAACGCGAGATGGTGAAGAAGAAAGTAAAAACCACAAATCATTGGGTACGGGCGGCGAAGGCGGCTGGTGTTGTGCTGGTTGTGGGAGCTTGCGTGTTTGGTGCCAGTATGACGAGTGAGGCGAATCGGATTCGACTTGTGGAGACTGTTCATGGAGTTTGGAATGGTGGGGATGCGATTGGAACGGATAATGGTGAGAATAGAGAATATTCAGATGGAAATTTAGACGAAGCGGTGCAGGAAATAAAAGATACATTACATATTGCGGTGCCAGAATTTTATTATATTCCAGAAGGAATGGTATATAGTAAAGTACAGGTAATTCCTTCAATACAAATGGCAATAATTCAATACGAATATAATGGTCAACATATATACTTTCATTTAGCTGCAAATGATAAAGATTTATCGCAGGGAAATTGGAAAGATAGGGAACAGATAAAAATCGAAACTTTAGATGAAGAAATTAATGTTGAGATGGGGAATTTATTAGAGAATAATGAAGAGTACTATTATGCAACATGGAAATATAAGGATGCATATTATCAAATAGGAGGGAATATTGAAAAAGAGCAAATAATAAAAATATTGAATGAAATGCAGTACAATATGTAATTTTTTTGAGAAATATACGTATATAATATAAATGGAGAAGACGAGGGAAAGAGGGGTATATGAAAAGGTTTATTAGTTTAAAACGTATGTTTCTTTGTGCAATAATGATTTTTACAATGACTTTTAATATGGTAAATGCACAGGCAGAATCATTAGATTATTTAGGCAATACTATTGACGGATCTGTATTAACGAATGAGAATGAAGCAGTAGGAACATATAAGAGTGTTGCAAGAAGTACATATTTGTTAGAAGGATTTGTGAGAATCACTAATAATGGAAATGGATATGTAGGAGTTGGCGGTGGTACAGAATGTACAGTAACCTGTAATACCGTTAAATTGAATATATATTTAGAGCGTTCCAATGGTGATGGCAATTTTTACAGTTATATGAAGTGGGAAAATGTAGACTATAACACAAATTCTTTGTATTTTGGAAAAGAAGTAAAAGTAGAAAAAGGTTATTACTATCGGTTAAGAGGTTATCATTCCTGTACGAAGAGTGGTGTTACCGAAAACGGTGGTAGTAGAACTAACGGAATCTATATTGGCTAACAAAAAGTAGTTACAATTCCGGGGTCAGTCCCCTATCGAAACCTTATTACAATGAATATTTTAAGACAAAAACACAGATCTTCCAGGAACTTTCAACGCGTCGATTGTTTCCTTTTTCCAAGCACAACACAAGATCTGAGTTATCATGTGTTAGGATGTTCAGCGTGTGAGCGATCATACGGAACAAAGGCTGGCCCCAACAAGTGAGGCATCGGTATTACTGCAGGAATACCGGTGTCTCTTTCTTTTTCTGTGTACATAATTGAACAAAAATATCAAAATTGTTGTGCAATTTGCCTTAAAAACCCGTTGGAATGCGACAGATATTATGCTATAATAATCAAAAAAGAAAGAAAAAACATAAAATACAAAAGAAAATTCAGACTAGTCGTAACAACATTTTGTCCCCGGGATGGATAACGGGAGAACAGGAGGCATCTATGCGTCTTACATTTCTTGGAGCAACACATGAAGTGACGGGCAGTTGTTATTATCTGGAAGCTGCCGGGAAGAAGTTTTTAGTGGACTGCGGTATGGAGCAGGGGCCGAATAT
>CAVLAW010000006.1:0-34860 GCA_963661155.1 Tidjanibacter massiliensis
TCCTCCTGCAAGCTTTGCTTGCGTCGGATTTCCGACCTTTTGACACTGGTATCATTTTATTTATAGTGTAATTTCTAAAAAAACGCTAAATTCGCCCACTTAGGACTAGCCGCCGCGGCGATGGGTTGGTAAAATAAAAGAAATGAGGGATATCGAATTTTTTACATAGGAGGAACACAAAAGCATGGCTGGATATGTGAGTCTTCAGGACGTAACCAAGACCTACAAGATGGGTGAGGTCACGATCAAGGCTGCGGATGGGATCAGTTTTGATGTGGAAAAGGGCGAGTTTGTGATTGTTGTCGGGCCGAGCGGGGCGGGTAAGACGACGGTGTTGAATATCCTCGGCGGAATGGATACGGCGACTTCCGGGACGGTGCTGGTGGATGGAGCGGAAATCAGCAAGTACCGCGGGAAGAAGCTGATTCAGTATCGGAGAGAGGATATTGGGTTTGTTTTTCAGTTTTATAATCTGATGCAGAATCTGACGGCGCTGGAAAATGTGGAGCTGGCGATGCAGATCTGTAAGCATCCGCTGGATGCGTCGGAGGTGCTTGCGGAGGTTGGGCTGGAAGAGCGGATGAATAACTTCCCGGCGCAGCTTTCCGGCGGAGAGCAGCAGCGTGTAGCGATTGCGCGTGCGCTGGCAAAGAATCCGAAACTGTTGCTCTGCGATGAGCCGACGGGTGCGCTTGATTATGTGACGGGAAAAGCGATTTTAAAACTGCTGCAGGATACCTGCCGGGAGAAGGGCATGACGGTCATTGTCATCACCCACAACTCGGCGCTGACGCCGATGGCGGACCGTGTGATCAAGATCCGCAACGGAAAAGTGGCAGGCATGAAGACGAATGAGAACCCGACACCAGTGGAAGAGATAGAATGGTAGGTGTGCGATGAGAGCTTTTCGAAAAGATTTTTTACGGGAAATCACAAAGAACAAAGGGCGGTTTCTGTCGGTCTTTTTCATCGTGCTTCTGGGTGCGGCGTTTTTCTCGGGAATCCGATCTGCGGAAGGAGATATGAAGGTCTCGGCGGACCGGTATTATGATGAAGTGAATTACATGGACTTAAAGGTTCTCGGAACGCTGGGACTGACGGATGATGATCTGGCGGACATTGCAAAGACGGATGGTGTGAAGGCGGTCTACGGCGGTAAGACGCTGGAGGTTCTGCATGACATCGGCGAAAGTGAACAGGTCGTAAAACTGATTGCGCTGACGGACGGTGTGAATGAACCGCGTGTGATCGAGGGTCGGATGCCGGAGAAGACGGATGAGATTCTCGTGGATACGCAGTTTCTGAGCAGTTCGGGCTGCGAGATCGGGGATCAGGTGACGTTTACTTCGGGAACGGATGATCCGCTGTCGGATTCGCTGACCGGGGATACGTTTACGATTGTTGGGTCGGCAACGCTTCCGTATTATATGGATCTGAACCGCGGAACGGGATCGATTGGAAACGGAAGTATCAACAGTTTTGCATTGCTGCTTCCGGAGACATTCACTTCGGATCTCTACACAGAGATTTACGTCCAGGCGGACGGCGCGCAGGAAGAGGCGAGTTACAGCGATGCGTATGACGAAACGGTGAAGGCGGTACAGACGAAGATCGAAGCGATCGAGGATGAAGCGTGCGACCGGCGGTATACGGCTGTGAAAACGGAAGGCCAGGAGAAGATTGATGATGCGAAACAGCAGGTTGCGGATGCGGAGCAAAAACTGGCAGATGCAAAAACAGAGCTGGACGACGGCGCGCAGCGGCTGGCAGACGCGAAAACAACGATCGCCGACAAGGAGCAGGAGCTTCTCAACGGCGAGCAGACGCTGAAAGACAAAGGGCAGGAGCTCATTGACGGAAAGCAGACGCTTGCCGACAAAGAACAGGAACTCATTGACGGAAAACAGACACTTGCCGACAAAGAACAGGAGCTTCTCAGTGCGAAAACAACAATTGCCGATAAAGAGCAGGAGCTTGCATCCGGCAAGGCGACTATTGAGGAGAAAGAGCAGGAACTTGCAAGCGGAAAGGCGACGCTGAACCAAAAAGACGATGAACTTGCGAGTGGAAAAGCCACACTTGAGGCAAAAGCAAAAGAGCTTTCCGACGGAAAAGCACAGCTTGCCGAGAAAGAAACAGAACTGGCATCCGGCAAAAAAGAGTTAGAGGAAAAAATGACGCAGCTTTCAGCGGCAAAGACCGAACTGACCCAGAAGCAGACGGAGTTGAATACCGCAAAAGAGCAGCTTTCCGAAAAAGAGACGGAACTGAATACTGCAAAGGAGCAGCTTGCCGCCGCGCGCGAGGAGCTGAACAACAAAAAAGCAGAGACCGCCGCAGGCCGAGCGCAGTACGAAGCGCAGAAAGCAGCGTACGAAGAACAGAAAAGCCAGTACGAGACAGCAAAGAATCAGTTAATCCAGCTTGACGGGCAGCTTTCAGACGTGGAAGCTGCGCAGGCAGAAGCGGCAGGGCAGATCGAGGCGATTGCGGCTCAGCTTGACGGAATGACAGAGGAAGATGAAGCGTATGCGTCCCTGTTGGAACAGAAAACAGCGCTGGAAGCAAAGCAGACAGAATTAACGCAGCAGCTTTCCACGATGCAGGAGCAGAAAACGCTGCTAGAACAAAATATCGAGGCGTTTGAAGCAGCAAGTGCCGATGCGGAAGCCCAGCTTGCGGCTGCAAAAGCCCAGATTACAGCTGAAGAAAGTCAGCTTGCCGCTGCAGATGCGCAATTAACCGAGAAAGAACAGGAATGCGCCGCGGGCGAAGCGCAGATTGCTTCTGCAAAAGAAGAACTGGAAAGCGGCGAAGCGCAGGTTGCGGCAGCTCTTGCCCAGCTTCAGGATGGAGAAGCACAGGCGAAAGCATATCAGAAACAGATTGCGGATGGAGAAGCCCAGATTGCATCCGCCAAAGCGGCGATTGCCGACGGCGAAACTCAGATTGAGACGAACCGCAGTAAATTAAAGGACGGTGAAAGTCAGCTTGCCGTTGCAAAAGCACAGATTGCGGATGGAGAAAGTCAGATTGCCGAAGCAAAGCAAACGATAGCCAATGGAGAAAGCCAGATCGCGGCCGCGAAGCAAACCATCTCAGACGGTGAAAGCCAGATTGCCACAGCAAAGCAAACCATCGCCGATGGCGAAAGCCAGTTAGCGGAAGCAAAGCAGACGATCGCTGACGGTGAAGCTCAGATTGCGGATGCGAAACAGGAAATTGCCGACGGAAAAATTTCCCTTGCGGATGCAAAGCAGGAAATCGCCGACAAGGAAAAAGAACTGGAAGACGGCAGGACTGAATACGAAAAAGCAAAAGCCGACGCCGAACCGGAAATTGCGGATGCGAAGCAGGAGATTGCGGACGGCGAGAAAACCCTCGCGGATCTGAAAAAACCGACCTGGTACGTCTGGGGACGGGATAAGGTGACTTCCACTGAAAGCTTCGGCCAGGACGCAGGCCGTATTTCGAATATCGGAAAATTTTTCCCGGTCATCTTCTTCCTCGTGGCCGCCCTTGTCAGCCTTACGACGATGACGCGAATGATTGAGGAGCAGCGTCAGCAGATCGGAACGCTGAAAGCGCTCGGCTACTCCGACGGCGTGATCGCATTCAAATATTTCGCCTACGCCATGCTCTCCACCGTATCCGGCGCGCTGGCAGGCGTGGTGGTTGGAGAAAAGATACTGCCCTGGGTTATCATGAATGCCTACGGCATGCTGTACACCGGCCTGCCGTATTACATGACCCCGCTGAACTGGACACAGGGCGGCCTTGCAATCCTGGCGAGTGCGGGCTGTACCGGTGTGGCGACGATTGCGGCATGCTACAAAGAACTGGCGGCAGGCCCGGCAGAGCTGATGCGGCCGGAGGCGCCGAAAAACGGAAAACGAATTTTCATGGAGCGCATCGGTGTGATCTGGAAACATCTGAACTTTACGCAGAAATCAACCGTTCGAAATCTGGTGCGGTATAAAAAACGGTTCTTCATGACCGTCATCGGCATCGGCGGATGCATGGGACTGATCCTCGTCGGCTTCGGCCTTCAGGACTCCATCACCGCGATTGCGAAAAACCAGTTCGTCAGCCTCTTTACCTATCAGGCAAACGCTGTGCTGAATTCGGATGTCGATGAATCCGAAAAAGAATCCCTGCAGACCGATCTGGAAAACTACAGCGGCATCGACGAGCTGCTCGAAATGTACTGCCAGAACATTGAACTGCAGACCGATAAAAAGACCGTGGACGCGGTGCTCGAAGTGCCGAAAGACCTGACGCATTTTGATGACTTCTACGCATTCCGTGACCGTAAGAGCGGCGAGACATATGAGTTCCCGACCGACGGCAGCGCAGCGATCAGTGAAAAGACGGCGACGATGCTCGGCGTGAAAGCGGGCGATACCATTCAGCTCAAAAAAGGCGATACGATTGTGGACGTAAAAATTTCGATCATCGTCGAAAACTACGTGCGCCACTATCTGTACCTGAGTTCGGATCTCTACGAGGAACTGTTCGGCGAGACGCCGGATTACAACCAGCTTTTAATGAAATACCAGGATACATCAAGTACATACGAGACAGCACTCGGAGAGAAAATCATGACATACGACAGCGTGGCGGCAATCTCGTTCACCTCTGACCTGATTGATCAGATTGACAACATGCTCCGCTCACTCGACATCGTCATCGTCGTGCTGATCGTATCGGCGGGCCTGCTGGCGTTTGTGGTGCTGTACAACCTGAACAACATCAACATCACCGAGCGGCAGAGAGAACTGGCGACGCTGAAAGTGCTCGGCTTCTTCGATGGTGAAGTCGCATCGTACGTGTACCGTGAAAACATGGTGCTGACGCTGTTCGGCATTATCGCCGGTATGGGAATCGGAACATTTCTGCACCACTACGTCATCCAGACCGTTGAGGTCGACCTGATGATGTTCGGCCGGAACGTCTTCCCGCGAAGCTACGGCTGGAGCGCCCTCATTACCCTGGCGTTCGCCCTGTTCGTGAACTTTATGATGTTCTACCGGTTAAGAAAAATTGATATGATTGAATCGCTGAAAAGCGTCGAGTAAACAAAAGAACCGTCCGCGGCTCTGCAGAAAAATTTGCAGAAAAAGCGGGCGGTTTTTGCTGCCTTTTTGGGGGAATATGGGGTGGAATGCTTGTATTTTCAGACATTTCGTTGTATAAAAAAGATACAGGGTTTTCATCAAAAAAGAAATAGATAACAAAACGTAAAGGGGATTTTTACAAATGGGAACAAAAGAAAGTAGCAAAATGAGAGTCGGTGTGGTCGGCTGCGGCGCGATCAGCGATATTTATCTGACGAATATGATTAACCGGTTTGACAATCTTGAGGTCACAGCATGCTGCGCCGGACATATTGAAAATGCGAAAAAGAAAGCAGAGCAGTACGGCATCAAAGGCTGTACGTATGAAGAGATTCTGGCGGATGATTCGATTGATATGATCGTGATTCTGACACCGGCGCCGACCCACGAGGGACTGATCCGCCAGGCACTGGAAGCGGGAAAACACGTTTACACCGAAAAGACGATGACACTCGCACCGGAAACCGCAGCAGAACTGATCAAGCTGGCAGAGGAAAAACATCTCTATCTCGGCTCCGCGCCGGACACCTTCCTCGGATCGGCACTGCAGACGGCGAGAAAAGCGATCGACGATGGACTGATCGGGGAAGTGACATCGTTTGAGGCGTGCGCAAACCGCGATCTCGACCTGCTGGCAAGCATCTTCAAGTTCCTTCGGATGCCGGGCGGCGGTATCTGCTACGATTTCGGTGTTTACTATCTGACGGCAATCGTCAGTCTTTTCGGACCGGTGGATCGCGTCGTTTCTTCTGTGCGCAATCTTGCACCAAAGCGCGTCAACATCATCCCGGACAGCCCGGAGTACGGCCAGGAATTTGACTACAATAATGAGAGCCAGGTCTTCACGATTCTCGAAATGAAAAACGGCGTGACCGGAACTTTCTGTGTGAACGGCGACAGCACCATCAATGATCAGGCGGTCTTCACGATTTATGGCAAAAAGGGAATTTTAAAACTCGTTGACCCGAACAACTTCGGCGGTGACATCGTCTACATTCCAGGCGTAAAAGACTGGACACAGCAGGCTGTTCCGGAAGTGCTGCATTACGGCTTCGACTACAGCGAAAACAGCCGCGGCCTTGGCCCGTCCGAGATGGCGGAGGCGATCGCCGAGGGCAGACGAAACCGGGCGAATGCAAAAATGGCTTACCATGTGCTCGATGTCATTGATCAGATTATGAAGAGTGCGAAATCGGGCGCATTCGAGAAAGTTCCGTCCACCTGTGAGAGACCGGCGGCACTTACGGTACCGGAAAAAGAGCAGTAAAAGCAGGAAAAACATCGGGCAGAGCAAAACAAAAAAAGCTCTGCCCGATGTGCGGAAAGGAAAGAAATTTGAAAAGGAAAACAAAAAGAACGCAGGTTTTCCGCAGAGCATTCTGGTTTCTGATCCTTCTGCTGGTCTTTTGCTGCGGAATCCGATTTGGCGCAGAGTCTGCGGCAGCGGCTGACACGGGAACAAAGGTGCGGGTTGGCTATTACGAGGCGAAGGATTTTTCAGGAAGGAATGAGTGACGATCAGCTCCAAAGGGGATATGGATATGAATATCTCCAAAAGGTGGCATCGTACACGGGCTGGAGGTATGAATATGTCTACGGCACCTGGGATAAACTGTTTGAAAAGCTCGTGAATGGTGAGATTGACCTGATGGCGAGCATTGCCTATAACAAGGCGCGCAGTGAGGAGATTCTGTATCCGGATGTGGAATTTTTTATATTATAACTCAATTGAGTTATGCATAGATGCGGCGAAGAGTTGCAATGCAGACAGCACGGTTGTCAATTCCTTTCGTATCTCGCAGCTCATCAATGCAAAAAGGAACTGCTGGTATCACCGATGGAAGTTTCGGACGAACGTTGCTTCGGCGTACTGCCGGAAAACACAGGACTGCTTCGCGTGCTGAATCATGGCATGAGTATTTTCGGTGATGAATATGGACTGAATCATGCCTACCAGTATCTGAATGGGCTGATGACGTACACGCTCCGGGATCAGATCCGCGATTATTTTGATATCTTTTTTGAAGTTCTACTGGGTATTTACCTAGGACTCGGGCTTGGTATGTCGAGCAGATGGGCGGATCTATTCTGGTGGAAAGTGAAGAGGATGTTGGAAGTACGGTTACGCTGGAATTGCCGTTTGAGGCGGCAGGAGGTTCCTATTTCTGATAGGACTGCAGGTACATCTGCCGGAAGTCGGTAGGGCTTACATTTTTAAATTTCAAAAAGACTCTGTTGAACGTAGAAATACTGTTAAAACCGGATTCGAGCGACACTTCGGTGATCGTGAGGTCCGGTTTTTTTAATAAGTTTTCGGCGATGCGGAGCCGCTCTTTCGCAATGAAATCCGTGAACGAGAGGCCGGTGTATTCGCGGAACAGCTTGGAAAAATGGTAGCGCGAAAAACCGGCGACCTTTGCCGCTTCCTCGAGGGAAACCGGTTCGGTGCAGTGATTCGAAATCCAGGTACACGCGGCAATCATCTGGCGGCGCACCTGCGCGGAATGGCCCGTCTTCTGCGGCGCGGCGGTTTCGGTCGGCACGGAGAGATTTTCGCCGAGCAGGATAAAGAACTGGTACAGTAAAACACAGCCGCGCAGTTCGGAAAAGCTGGCACCGGAATGGGAGAGTTCGCGCAGATCGATTAAGAAATTACGGAGCTTCTCAATTTCCGGGAAATTGTTCTGGTTCAGAAGCCGGATCTGGTAAAAGAGATAGGCGACGGACTGGAAATCCACCCGCTTTTCGAGAAAATCCGCGTCAAGCTGCAGCATGATCAGGCGGTGCGTCCTGTTTGTTGCGGAAACGGCGTGTAGCTCACCCGGCCAGATAAAGAGAAGATCGCCGGGCTGGAGCGGATACGATGTACCGTTTACCTCATAGGTAATGCCGGTGTTCTCGGCAAGCACGATCTCGATATAGTGATGCCAGTGCAGCCCGAAATAGGCGGGAACATGCGAAATCGAAATATCATAGACGTAGCTGTTGGCAAAATGGTTATTTTCAAAAAAGGAAGTCGAATCGTTTTTCATACGGCAAAGCTCCTGACGGTTTGATACCCTTTATTATAAGACAGAAAGAGGAAAAATCCTAGAAAAAATCACAAAATCTGGGCAATGATCGGCAAGATATAGGTAGTGTTTCGGGCGGATCTGTATTATTGTTAAAGTATGAAAATTGTGAGGAAAAGCAGAAACAGAGTGGAAACAATTCTGGTTTTGGTAAAAATTCACAGAAAACGCCTTGAAAAATTGTGAAAAGCGAAGAAATGGGAGGTAAGCAAAAAATGCAGATTTACGTCAACAATTCCGCTCCGAAGAATGGAAACGGAACAAAAGAAATGCCGTTCAAGTATATCAACGATGCGGCGAAAATTGCAAAGGCAGGAGATGAAGTTCTCGTTGCGCCTGGTATTTACCATGAGTATGTTGATCCGGTCAACGGGGGAACGGAAGATGCGAGAATCGTTTATAAAAGCGAGAAACCGCTCGGCGCGATGATCACCGGTGCGGAGACGATGAACGACTGGGAGCATTACAAAGATAACGTGTGGGTCTGCCGCGTGGACAATGGTGTGTTCGGCGATTACAATCCATACACGACGATGATCGGCGGCGACTGGTATTTTGCGCCGGTGGTACGCCATACGGGAGCGGTTTATCTGAATGATCGCCAGTTATACGAGGCAGAGACGCTCGAGGAGTGTATCAAGGGCGAGGTTTATCCGCCGTCCTGGGAGCCGGAGTGGTCGGTTTACAAATGGTACACCGAGCAGGATAAAGAGAAGAATCAGACTGTGATCTATGCAAACTTCCAGGGCAAAAATCCGACCGAGGAGAAGGTGGAGATCAACGTGCGCCGGAACTGCTTTATGCCGTCGAAGACGGGTGTGAACTACATCACGTTCAGCGGATTTGATGTCAACAAGGCTGCAACGACGTGGGCGCCGCCGGCTGCATATCAGGACGGCATGATCGGCCCGCACTGGTCCAAGGGGTGGATCATCGAGGACTGCGAGGTCAGCAACAGCAAGTGCTGCGGTATCTCTCTCGGAAAATATTACGACCCGGAGAATGATCATTATTTCACCAGAAAACACGTGAAGAGTCCGACCCAGATGGAGCGCGACGCTGTGTGCCGCGGCCAGTATCATGGATGGACGAAAGAGAACATCGGAAGCCATATCATCCGCCGTTGCCACATTCATCACTGCGAGCAGACCGGTATTGTCGGACGTATGGGCGGCGTGTTCAGTATTATTGAGGATAACCACATTCACAACATCAACAATATGCAGCAGCTTGGCGGAGCCGAGATTTCCGGTATCAAGATGCATGCGGCGATCGATGTTGTGATGAGAAGAAACCACATTCACCACTGTACGATGGGTATCTGGTGTGACTGGGAGGCACAGGGAACACGCCTTACCCAGAACCTGCTGCACGACAACTGCCCGCCGGCGGGAACCCCGAAGGCGGAGGGTGCGATGATGAGCCAGGATATCTTTATCGAGGTTGGTCACGGTCCGACACTGATCGATAACAACATCATGCTCTCCCCGGTCAGCGTCCGTATGGCGACCGACGGTATTGCCTGCGTGCATAACCTGATGCTCGGTTCTCTGACGGCAGTCGGCGGCGGAACGGGAGACCGCTATACGCCGTATCATATCCGTCATCGTACGGAAGTTGCGGGATTTATGACATTCCTGCATGGAGATGACCGGTTCTACAACAACATCTTTATCCAGAATTATCCGGTTCAGGAAGCGACGACGGTTGAGGATATGGGCTTCAAGATGGAGGATAACCAGGAAGTTGGAACGCATGTTTTTGATGAGTATCCGACGTATGACGAGTGGATCAGCCACTTCGAGCTGGACAAACCGGCCGACATGGGCAAGCTGGAGCCGTATCACACCAAGTATCATCTGCCGGTCTGGGTAAACGGAAACGCTTACTTCAACGGAGCGAAGGCGTGTGTGAATGAAAAAGAGAATTTTGTGGATAACGATAACCAGGTTCAGGTGGAGCTTGTGGAAAAAGACGGTCACTATTCTATTAAGACGAACGTGTATGACTTCCTGAAAGACTTTAGGACGGGAATCATCAACAGCAATATCTTAGGATACGCCTTCGAGCCAGAGCAGAGATTCGAAGACCCGGACGGAAGCACGATCATCTTCGACCAGGATTACCTCGGAGAGCACCGCGGCGTGGCAGCAATGCCGGGACCGTTTGCGGATGGGGACGAGGCAGAGAAGGTTTTGTGGTAGGAAATACGTTTTGAACAGAGATAAGTAAAATAAAAATTGCTCCCCTGGATCAAGGATGGATATGTCTGGTAATAGAAAATGCGGGACACTGTGCTGGAAAAAACACAGTGCCCCGCATTTTGCGTTATATTGTATTTGAAAAAGATATTATGCCTTTGCAGAATCCTCTGCCGTCGGCATTTTTTCGTATAAGATTTTCAGCACAATCGGTGTCGCGATGCTGGAAAACAGGATCAGCAGAATCACGGCGCTGAAAAATTCGCCGGTCAGAAATCCTGCGTTCAGGCCTTTCTGGGCAACGATCAGACAGACCTCGCCGCGGGTCATCATGCCGACGCCGACTTTGAGGCTGTCGCCCCAGGTGAAGCCGCATCCTTTTGCCATCAGACCGCAGCCGATGATCTTTGCAAGAAGTCCGACAAGAACGAAACAGATGGAGAAGAGCAGGAATTTTCCATTCATGCCGCTGATCGTCGTTTTGAGTCCGATACTTGCGAAGAAGATCGGTCCGAAGATCATGTAGGAGCTGATGTCCATTTTTTCGCTGATGTAGTCGGACGAATCAAGGGAACACAGCATAACGCCCGCAACGTAAGCGCCGGTGATGTCGGCGATGCCGAAGTATTTTTCGGAGATATACGACAGTGCGAAGCAGAGCGCAAGTCCGAGGATCGGAAGACGGCGGGTGTGCGGGAAAACGGAGTTCATGCGGCTGAACAGCTTAAAGCAGATAAATCCGAACACAATCGCGAGGGCAAAGAACAGGATCGTGGAACCTGCTACTTTGAGCGGATTGGAGGAAGGATCCTTGAAACCAATGACAACAGTCAGAACGATGATACCGATAACATCGTCGATGATTGCGGCATTTAAGATCGTCGTTCCGACTTCTGTTTTCAGCTTGCCGAGCTCTTTCAACGCCTGAACGGTGATGCTTACCGAAGTTGCGGTCAGGATGACACCGATGAAAACAGCGTGGTAAAACTCTTCACTTCCGACGGCGGAAAAGCCGTAGAAACTCATGTATAGAATGGCTCCCAGGATCAGCGGGACAAAGACACCGGCGCAGGCGATCAGCAGGGATTTGACGCCAGTGCGGAGCAGATCCTTAAGGCTGGTGCCAAGACCCGCGGAGAACATCAGCAGAACAACGCCGATCTCCGCCATCTGCGCGAGAAAATCCGACTGCTGAACCAGCCCCAGCACACTGGGTCCGAGCACAATACCGGCAATCAGTTCCCCCACGACCTGAGGAGCCTTGCATTTCCTTGCAATAATACCAAACAGCTTTGCGAATACGATAATAATTGCCAGATCTCGTAAAATGACATACGTATCCATAAAAAAGATACCCCCTTTTGTAAAAGTTATGCGGTGACGCATACTCTGTTATTATAGCAAAAGATGAGAAAAATTACCATTAGAGGGAAGAAGAAATACGGTAATATTTTAATTTTTCCGATAGTCGCTCGGGCTCTGCCCCGTCACCTTTTTGAAGAGCCGGCTGAAATATTTTTCATCGTGATATCCGACGGAAAAAGCAATCGACTGGACCGAGTCATCGGTGTTTTTTAGAAGAAGCTGCGCTTCTTTCATGCGGACGGAAATGCAATATTCGCTGAACGACTGCCCGACGATATCATGAAAACAGCGGCTGAAATAGCCATAGCTCATGCCGACACTCCGTGCAAGCTCCGTGGCGTCGAGTTCTTTTCCGTAGTTTGCGTGAATATACGACTGCACCGAGAGAATATTTTTGACGATCTCCCGTGAATATTTGGAATCTGCACGGAACAGCTTTGCTTTTTCGTAGACGGAGAGAAGCCATTGTTCCACTTCATACCAGTTGGAAAAAGAGGATGGGAGTTTGATGGTTTCTCCTGTTGTGGTGCTGTAAGAAGCATTCCAGAGAATTTCCAGGTTCAGCAGAAAATGGTAGAGCTGGGACGGCTTCAGACAGCAGTTTTTTAAAGTCGCGCGGAACTGGTCAAACAGCTCGTTTTCATGAATCCAGTTCAGGGAGGACCACTCCGATTTCATGGCATCAAATGTGGAAAGATCGGTGATCATCGTTGTTTCTTCGAGTTCGTAGGCGTGCTTATGATTGACCTCGTGGAGCGGGCGGTAATCGTAAAAAAACTGGTCTTTCAGATAATGGCGGAGCAGCTTTCCGAACTGTGCGTAGGTCATCTCATAAACATCGGACACATTGAGCAGCATGGAATGAGCAAAGGAATCCGGGAATGCAAAAGTCTGGCGTGTGTCGTGAAAAATCCAGATGTTCTGCTGCAGCTCATAGACATCAGCTTCGGAAATCCTGTTTGCATCCAGAAAATCAGAGAATTCGGATTCTTCTTCCTCTGCGTTGATGCTGAGCAGAGCATACATATCCGGGTAGAGAATTTTGCTTTCCTTCCAGTTTCCGGCAGAAGCCGAGGCGTGATTTTTCTTTGAAATACCAGCCTGAATGCGGTCGAGAATCTGATCAAAATTTTCCCGGTCAAACTGCGTTTTGGCAATATAGTCAATCGCGCCGAGGCGGAGAATCTGCTGGATATATTCGAACTCCGTATGGACGGTCAGGACAACGTAGGAGAGGTCAGGATAGCGTTTTGATGCTTCCTCGATAAAGGTGGTACCGTTCATCACCGGCATGTCAAGGTCGACGAGCGCGAGGTCCGTCTCCGGGTGCGCGGCAAGAAAATCGAGCGCCTCTTTTCCATTTGCGGCTTCGCCGATAATCTCCATCTGATGCGCCGCCCATGGCATCATCATGCGAATGCCCTTTCGCGTCAGCATATCATCATCTACAATCAGTATTTTCAGCATTTTGATATCCACATCCTTTCAGTTTTGGTAAAATAAGACAAAAACGAGTGCCGGAATCCGGCGCGCTTTCGGCGGTAAGAGAAGCTTTCCCCTGATAATAAGAAAACAGAATCCCGATCACATAGGAAAGTCCGATGCCTTTTCCGGACTGGCCGGCAATCGGAACAGGGGAGGCGTCCGCGGTATTTCGGGTCTGTGCGGAGACAGACGAGATGGCCTGTCGGATATTCTGCAGTTTTTCTTCTGTCATTCCGGTTCCGGTGTCGGAAACTGTGATCTGCAGATCATTCTCACGGTTCTCTACCGTAACTTCAATTTTCATATTTTCTACATAACCATGCGACAGCGAATTTTCCACAAACGGCTGAAGAATAAACTTCGGGCAGGGAAAACCGAGAAAAGTGTCGGCAGGCAGAATCGTTTCACAGTACGTAAACTGATAACGCACTTTCTGCAGCCGCACATATTCATTGACGGCACCAAGTTCTCTCTGTAAAGTGGTGTTGGAACTGTCTTTGTCAAGGTTATAGATCAGCAGATGCGAGAGCGCCTGTGTGATTCCGTCGATCTCCGTCTGCTGATTCATGAGCGCCATCCAGTGGATGGTATTTAAGGTGTTCATGAGAAAGTGCGGATTGATCTGCGCACGGAGTTTTTCAAGCTGGATTTTTGTGTTTTCTTTCTCTTTCTGCACGGCAGCATCGAGCGCCTGCTGTACCTGTTGCTGCAGCAGTTCCACTTTCCGGAACAGAGAATGAAATTCCGGAATATTCGTGGAGTCACTTCCAGTCACAGGCTGGTCGGAGAGAACGAGGCCGAGCTGCTGATCGAATAACTGTAGCGGATGGTAAATGCTCCGCCAGAAGAAAAAGGCAAAAACAAGGGCTGCTGCGGCAAGGAGCACCATAACCAGAAGAAAACTCTGCAGGCTTTCCCGGTACTGCGAAGTGTAGGCGGACAGAGGAACCGCGACGTGTGTGCTCCATCCCTGCGAGGCAGTTTCGGAAAAGGTGTGGAAAGCAGGATTTTTACCGGACAGAATTTTGAGGATATTCTGCTGCTTCTGCATCGATTCCGGCATGGAATTGTAGAGGACAGTACCATCTGCGTTGGTGAAGATGACGTAGGCGGACTTTTCACTCAGTTTCCGAAAAACATTATCCAGAGAATAATAACCCGTTTCGATTGAAAAATAGATATCATTGCCGTTCGGCAGCGTACTTTTCCGGTCGAGGATAAAAACGGGATTGCCAAGGAAAGAACTCTGGCTGGATGTCGGACCGTGGTATTTAAAAAGGGAATTCTGATACAGGCAGAGACTGTCCATATTCGAGATCTGGTCTACAGGAAGGGTGGAATAAATGATTTCCCGGTCGGAAGGATCAAAAAAGTAAAAGAGCGCGATATCCGATTCTGAGACGGTAAGGGAGGAAACCAGATCAAGAAGATGAGAATAGCAAACCTGTTTCTGATAAGGATTGATTTCTTCCTGATAAGAAACAAGTGTCTCCTGCAATTCTTCGTTTTCCAGAATCTGCTGGGAAGTCAGTGTCAGTTTCCAAAGGAGATCACTGGAAGTTTCATTCAGATCACTGGCAAGCGCGGCATATTCGCGGTCCATTTTTTCAAAGGTAGACCGCGAGACAAAACGGTAAAAAGAAATGCCGAAAATACTGCACATGCCGAGTAAAGTGATGAGAAAAAAGACGAAAATACGCCATTTTAAAGATATTTTCATAAAGAACGCCCCCATTTATTGTTCTATAGTAAGATTATAAAAGATACGAAAGGGGTTTTCAAGATTGCCGGACGGGGGATAGGTGGAGAATTTTGCTCAAAAAGAGGAGTTTTCTGATGTTACAAAGGAATGGAAGCAGAAAGAAAAAGAGAAAAGTCCACTTTTACGACAAAACAGGAAGTTCAAGAAGCATGAGAGAATTTATATAATAAGATCATAAAAAAGAGCGCGGCTCACAAGTGAAAAAGGAGAGAAAGCATATGAAGAAAAGATGGATCGCAGGTCTGCTGGCAGGTGCAATGGTAATCAGTTCCTTTACCGCATGCGGAAATACCGGCAGCAGCACAACAGAAAAGACAAGTTCCTCGCAGGCAGAAGCACAGGAAAATCAGCCCGTGGATGAAAACGGAAACCCGAGTTCCTTCGGAAAATATGAGGATCCGGTGACGGTGGAAATTGTACAGTCGATCAACCCGTCCCTGCCGCTTCCGGACGGAGATTCCGCAACGGATAACTATTATACTCGCTATATTAAAGAGAACATGAACATTGATATTAAGGTAAAATGGCAGGCATCCTCCTCGGATTACTCCCAGAAACTGAACCTGGCAATCGCTTCGAATGATCTTCCGGATATCCTTGTTGTCGGAGAGTCTGAGTTTAAGAAACTGATCAAATCGGATCTGATTGAAGATCTGACGCCATATTATGAGCAGTATGCATCCGATACAATCAAGGACAACATTGATAAAACAGATGGAAAAGCAATCGCAAATGCAAGCGTAGACGGAAAAATGTATGGTCTTCCAAACGTACAGGCAGAGGCGGACGGTTACAACCTGATGTGGATCCGTCAGGATTGGCTGGATGAACTGGGACTGGAAGCACCGGAAACCGTCGAAGATCTGGAAACGGTTGCAAAAGCATTCGTGGACAACAACATGGGCGGCGAAAATACCATTGGTATTCTTGGACCGACCGTAAACAGCAGACTGTATAACGACTTTATTTCCTCCAGCAACAATATGAATAACCTGGATGGAATTTTCCAGGCATACAAATCCTGGCCGGGATTCTGGGTTGAGGACGAAGACGGAAATACCGTTTACGGATCGACCACAGAGGCAACAAAAGAAGCACTCGGTGAGCTTCAGAAAATGTATGCCGACGGAATTCTGGATCAGGAGCTCGGTGTTCGAAAAGATGCCGATGAAGCATGGAAGAGCGGAAAAGCAGGCATCCTGTTCTCCCCATGGTGGTTCGGCTATAACGTAAAAGACTGCATTGCAAATGATCCTGGTGCAGAGTGGAAAGCTTACGCAGCACCTCTGGCAGACGATGGAAAATGGTATGCAAAACTTGGCGGTGTCGGCGGTTCTTACTGTGTGGTAAGAAAAGGCTATGAACATCCGGAGGCAGCAATTCTGCTGAATAACTTTCTGAGAAGAGATGAAGGTAAATTTGCACAGGATACCACCCTTGATGCCGGTTTCTATCCAGGACGTGTCGTTATTACTCCTGTAGACGAATGTGCTTACACGGTTCAGCAGCTGGAAAAGAAAATGAACGGAGAAGAAGTGGACTCTTACGATCCGGTCAACTATAAAATCCTGGATACCGACCTTGCATCTCTGGATTCCTGCCTGAATGGAAAGTATGATGACTTAAGCATTGAAAACTGGAATGTAGATGACACCAACTTTGGCCGTCTGTATTCTCTGCTCATGGGAACCGGCGCGCAGGTTGAGGCAGAACAGAACGGTGAACTGGTGAGAACTTACAGTCAGATTTACAGCCAGACATCAACCATGGAGAAGAAATGGGCGAACCTGAAGAAAAAAGAAGATGAAGTCTTCCTGAAGATCATTATCGGCGAGGCAGATGTGGATTCGTTTGATACTTTTGTAGAAGAGTGGAAAGCAGAAGGCGGAGACGAGATCACAAAAGAAGTGCAGGAGTCTGTAAACCAGTAAAATCGAATGGGTGAAAAAGAGGGTGCCTGCTGTAAAAATACAGAGAGGCGCCCTTTTTCTGCCCAAAACGTGCTTCACGTAGTTCCGGAGGAAGAGAAAAATGGGAAAAAACAAAAAAAGTAAACGTGAATTTCATTATTGGATTATGATCATTCCGGCGCTGGTCTGGCTGATCGCGGTAAATATTGTTCCGATGTTCGGCATCGTGATGGCGTTCCAGGATTTCAATCCGGGAGCCGGCATCTGGAAATCCGAATTTGTGGGACTGGAAAATTTTAAATACATGTTTGAGATGAAGGATGTCTCGCAGATTTTCATCAACACGATTGTCATTGCAGTTGGAAAACTGGTGCTGAACGTGGTGGTTCCGGTTATCTTTGCACTGCTTTTGAATGAGATTAAAAATGTGGTGTTTAAAAGAACGGTGCAGACCGTCGTTTATCTGCCGCACTTTATTTCGTGGGTTGTCATGGGAGGTATTCTTCTCGATGTATTCGGACTGTACGGACCGATCAATGATGTTCTGAAAAGTTTCGGCATGCAGCCGGTTGCATTTTTCCGAAGTGCGAAGCTGTTCCGTAAACTGGCGATTGGAACGGATGTCTGGAAGGAATTTGGTTTCAATGCAGTCGTTTATCTGGCAGCCCTGACTGGAATCAGTCCGTCGCTTTACGAGGCGGCAGCGATCGACGGCGCGGGACGCTGGAAACGGATGATTCATATCACACTTCCGGCGCTGAAACAGGTTATTGTACTGATGACGATTCTGGCGCTCGGAAATATCTTAAATGCAGGTTTTGATCAGATTTACAACATCTACAATCAGGCCGTTTACTCCACCGGTGATATTATCGATACTTGGGTATATCGTGTCGGTCTGAATGATATGCAGTTTTCTCTTGCAACCGCAGTCGGACTGCTGAAATCGGTTGTCGGCTTTGGTCTGATTTCGATTTCGTATCTGATTGCCTACAAAAAAGCAAATTACAGAATTTTCTAGGAGGCAGACATGGTAGAGAAAAAAACATTTGGACAAAAGTGTATCAATCTTCTTTTTGTTGTGATTCTGCTGATTCTTTCGCTGAGCTGTCTTCTTCCGCTGCTCTACAATCTGGCAGTATCCTTAAGTTCCAAAGCGGCAGCCGAGGCGGGCTTCGTCAGATTCTGGCCGGTTGGATTTACGACACATGCATATCAGGAAATTATGGGTGAGAAGAGCTTCTTCGTATCGTTCTGGGTATCGATCAAGCGTGTACTGCTGGCATTGGTGACGACGCTCCCGATTCTGACGATGGCGGCGTATCCTCTGGCAAAATCAAAATCAGAGTTTCATCCGAGAAATATTGTTCTGTGGATTTTCGTATTCTGTATGCTGTTTTCCGGCGGAACGATTCCGTGGTATATGGTGATGAAATCATATGGCCTGATGAACAGCGCATTCGGTCTTGCAGTGTGCGGCGGTGTGCCGGTATTCAACCTGATCCTGATGGTAAACTTTTTCCAGGGAATTCCGAAAGAATTAGAGGAAGCAGCTATGGTAGACGGAGCCGGTCCGTGGTATATTTTAGTCAGGATTGTTGTGCCGTTGTCCAAACCGGTGCTGGCGACAATTGCACTGTTCACCATCGTGGGACAGTGGAATGAGTTTTTCCAGGGACTGGTTTTGTCAACGGGCGAAAATTTCTATCCGCTTCAGACGTATATTAAACAGTTGATTTTCCAGCTTGATACTTCGCAGATGACAGCAGAGCAGATCAAGCAGGCAGCGATGACATCGAATACGACACTGAATGCGGCAAAAATATTTATTTCCATGGTGCCGATCCTTTGTATTTATCCGTTCCTGCAGAAATACTTTGTAACCGGAATTACACTGGGCGGCGTGAAGGAGTAAGGAGGAAGCAATGACAGTAAGGGAGATTGTTTTTACAGAAGATCCAAAACACATGAACTGGCTGCGGGAGGACTTCCCGTATGCTGAGATGAAATGCCCGCCGGAATTTTCTGCCGAGGTACAGAATGAGAAAGAAGGGGATGTGCTGACGACGAAAGTTGTGGTTTCTTACCATGGTGTGCATCCATATTTCACAAATGCGGGAAGTATTGCGATTTCGTTTCCGTTGCAGGACCGCTACACAGACAGTGTGACCTGCCGGGATTACCGGTGTCATGCGCATGTTTTCTGCGGGGAGAATACCAGTTATATCATGGCACTCCGCATGGGCGGCGCGGCGCCGCATCTGGGGATGGTGCTCACAAAAGGCAATCTTTCGGCTTACAGTATTGAGCGCGATCTGAAACTGCAGAGTAATGACAGAGGATGCTTCTGGCTGCACCCATCCGCACAGGAATTTGCGCCGGGAGATACGATGACACTGGAGTGGAAGGTATTTCCGCATCAGGGACGCGGGGATTTCCGGGAGAAATTAAAAGCGTTTTCACAGGTGATTCTGGTGGATGCCGAGCATTATGTGATTTATCCGGGCGAGACGAGCAAAGTAACCATTGAGCCAGCGGTTGAGGCAGAAAAGGTGACAGTAAACGGAACGCTGCTGGAAAAAACGGAAAATGGTGTTTATGAGTATCTGTTTGAAAGTGAGAAAACCGGAGAATATGTGCTTTCGATCTGCGCCGATGAGATGAAAACAACGTGCCGTCTTCTCGTGCAGGAGCAGCCGGAGGTGCTGGCGGCAAAGCGGTGCGAATTTATCATCGACCATCAGCAGTATCATGGAAAAATCAAAGAACTGCAGGGCGCGTATCTGCCGTATGATAATGAAGAAAATATTCTCGTCTGCACGCCGGAAAATGATTTCAACGCTGGACGGGAGCGCACCGGTATGGGCGTGCTGATTGCGCGGGCGCTGCAGCAGAATCTGCTGAAAGATCGCGAGAAAGCGGAGCAGAGTCTTCAGGAATACCGGGAATTTTATCTGCGCGAGCTGGTCAATGCTTCTACCGGACTGGTATGCAACTGTTCAGGAAAGGACAATTCTTATTTCCGACTTTACAATTATCCATGGGCAGCAACTTTCTTTACAGAATGCTGGAAACTGTGGGGCGAAAAAGAGGATCTGAAGACGGCAGTTCATATTGTAGAAAAGTATTACGAGCAGGACGGTTTCCGATTCTACCCGATCGAAATGCCGATTGTGATGCTTTGCAGAGAACTGGAAAAAGCAGGAGAGCAGGAGAATCTGAAAACAGTAAAAGATCTGTTCCGCCGCCACGCAGATCAATTGATTGAGATCGGAACGGCTTATCCGGCACATGAGGTAAATTACGAGCAGTCTATCGTACAGCCAGCGGCCGAAGTCATCCTTGAGGTTTATGAAGTAACCGGTGAAGAAAAATACCTGCGCGGCGCAGAGCAGCAGATCGCCGTTCTCGAACTCTTTGACGGCCAGCAGCCCGACTATCATCTGCACGAAACCGCAATCCGCCACTGGGACGGCTACTGGTTCGGAAAACGCAGAGTTTTCGGTGACACCTTCCCACATTACTGGAGTGCCGAAAACGGTCGGACTTTCAAACGCTACGCCCGCCTGACCGGAAACAAAGAATACGCTATCCGCGGTGAACATTCTCTGCGCGGCGTGCTGTCTATGTTCTTTGAAGACGGAACAGCAACATGCGCATACCTGTATCCGTATTCCGTGAATGGACAAAAGACCGATTTCGCAGATCCATACGCAAATGACCAGGATTGGGGGCTGTGCATGAATCTGGAGAAAATGGAATAATCTTTTATGACAGAGTAACCGATATTTAAAGAAAAATTCGCAAAGATTTCCTTTGCGAATTTTTCTTTGAAAATACGTTAGAATCAGGTATAAAAGGGCAATATAACGTAAAAACAAAGAAAAATTCGCAAAGATTATCTTTGCGAATTTTTCTTTGAAATAGAAGATAAACTATAGTATACTGAAAAAAGAAAGAAGGTGCGTCATGGACAACGATACAGCATTAGAAAAGAAATATAAAAAAATACAAGAAACATTTTGCGATCAGGTCAACTTTTATGTAGATGAAATACAGCAGGAAGTATTTCCGGAAATGAAAAAATCATCTTTGTATTGGACACTTTCTAAACTTACAGAAAAAGGCTATCTAAAAAGAGTACGAAGAGGAATGTACGCATTTAATGAATGGAAAGGAAAAACCCCGGTTTTTCTAGCACATCCTGCAAAACAAGTAAAAGAAATTTTAGACGAAACAGGATTTGATTATTATATATCAGGTCTGGATCTGCTCATGAAATATATGCAGCATGTTCCAGAACAATATCCGATGATTCTGTTTATAGAAAAGGCGGCAAAAGAAGAAATCGAAGAAATTCTGTCAGATAAAGAAATCGAAGTGATAGAAGCAGCATCGGTCAGAGAAAAGTATGAAAATGCAGTCTTTGCAGGAAATAATAAGACACAAGTGATCTTATATGAGACAGAGAACTTTGACTATAGTGATGAGGGTCTTGCAACGATAGAAAAAGCATTTGTGGATCTTTATTTTGCGGTCAGTCGAAATGGTTATCCATTGTCACTGCAGGAACTGGTAAGAATCTATCAAAATCTGACCCGGTTAGGAAATATTGACCAGAAAAAAATGATCACAGTAGCAACCAAACGGAACATACAGTATGATATTCGTTTTATTGCAGAATCAAAGTTTATCACGGATCAGGCAATGAAATTTGTGGAGATACTGAGAAGGGAAGGATAAAATGGATTATAAGAAATTATTCCATGAAGAAAGCAGTTTTCAAAAAGAAACATTTCAGCAGAGAATGGATGAATTCGGATTCAAAAATATGGCAAGAATGGAGTTATTTCTCTGGGATCTGGAACTGTTCCTGCATATTCAGGAAATATTAGGGGATAAAATAGTATTAAAAGGCGGGGCGGCTACACAGTTTTATCTTCCGAGGGAAGCACAGAGAACCAGTGTCGATATTGATATGCTGTTTTTCGGAACAGAAGAGGAAATGATAGAAACTCTGCATAAAATCGAAAAACAACTGGGAACAGAAGAAGGGCTGTTTCAGTTTCAAAAACATATACCGAAAAATCCCAAAACAACCCTTCCGTTACATACATATTACACGCGGGTCCCATCTGTGCTCAGTGACACAGAACGAAATAAAAAGGGAGAAGAGTACCCTTATCAGGAGCTAAAAATTGAATTTATTCTGCAGCCGGAAAAATGGGAATTTGAAAAGAGAACAGGCGAAAATATTTTTGCAGTAGAAAGTCATTGGGAATATCAGATTCTTCCATTAAATCATTTATTTGCGGACAAACTGACTACGTTAGGGTGTAATACAATCGGGGTGCAGAATAATCGGCTGGATGAACAGGTCAAACAGTTTTATGACATTATGATGCTGACACGATATTGTCTTGCGGATTTGGAGTGCTCTGCAGTAAGAGAGAAATATTTAAAAAGAGCAGAACAGGAGTGGAATACGAGAAGGAAAACAAGAGGCAGCAATCTGGAAAATCAGGAATATGATCAGAAAAAGATAGAAGAGGACGTAAAAAATCAGCTTCTTCGCTATGAGCGGGCAGACAGTGGCGAAGATGAAGAATTAAAGAAGTGTATTCATGATTTTTATTCCCTGTATTTAAATCGAACCATAGCGTATGATCCTAAAAACGTGGCATGCGGAGCATCAATGATCCGACTGATGTATGAGCTGATGCTTCGAGGTCAGGGATGGGATCGGGTAAAAAAGGCTTTGGAAATCGAAGAAAAATTAAAGATGGATCATCTGACAGGAAAAGAAAAGGGACAGAATATAAGAAGAGTCCGAGAAGAGCTGATACAAAAATTTGGAAAAGATTCTGTCCTTCCGGTAAATACGTTAAAAGGAAAGGATTTACGAAGAGTGTTCTGGTCAGTTGCAAATGCAGACAATCTGGATGAAATAGAAGGAATATTATAAAATGAGATATTATATTGCAGATTCACATTTCTTTCATGATAATTTAAACACCAAAATGGATCATCGCGGATTTGAAAGCGGAGAGGCAATGAATCAGTATATGCTGAAACAATGGAATAACAAAGTCAGAAATAATGATGAAGTTATTATTCTGGGAGATTTATCGTGGGGAAATGCAGAAGAAACGAATGCACTGCTGGAAAAACTGCATGGGCGTTTATATTTGATATTGGGAAATCATGACCGTTTTTTAAGCAATAAGGCGTATCATGCGGAGCGATTTGAATGGATCAAACCGTATGAAGAACTGCAGGACAATAAGAGAAAAGTGGTATTATGCCATTATCCCATTATGTGTTATAACGGACAATACCGCGAAGATGCGGAAGGAAATCCGAAAACGTATATGCTGTATGGTCATGTACATGATACACAGGATCAACGACTTTTGGAGCAGTTTCAAAGAGAAACAAAAAATACAAAAACATTAAGACCGGACGGAACAGAGAAAAATATTCCATGTAATATGATCAATTGTTTTTGTATGTATTCCGATTATATACCGCTCACATTGGATGAATGGATTATATGTGACAGAGAACGACGGTTAAAAAATCTGGAATGAGAAGTATTCTGAAAAAATAAAAATTTGAAAAATAGGGTACAGAAAAAAACTGTACTCTATTTTTTTTACCCTAAAACACATTAATCCAGTGGCCACAACCTTAAATTTGTGGTGTGTTTTTCGTCACTCTGCCGGAGATATAATAAAACCACAAGGAAAACTAATCAAATTCACGGAATCAGGAAGGATGGAAGAAAAATGATCTGCTGATTCCGAATAGGAAAGTTGAGAAAGTGAGGGAGGCTACAATGAAAAAAGCAGGAAAAGGAACTGCGGTTAGGCCGAAGAGAACCTGGAAACAGGAAATGAGTCATAACTGGCCGCTGTATGTGCTGATTTTACCATCGTTTGTGCTGGCGATTATCTTTTGTTACGTGCCGATGGGCGGTCTGGTGATGGCGTTCCAGGATTACAAGCCGTGGCTCGGCATCACCGGTTCAGAGTTTGTGGGACTGGAGAATTTCAGACAGATCTTTGAATTTAAAGAATCGTATCAGGCAATCATCAATACGCTGATTATCGCAGTCAGCAAAATTATTCTCGGACTGATCGTCCCGATCATCATGGCACTGCTGCTGAATGAAGTACATAACATGGGACTCAAAAAAGGAATCCAGACGCTGGTTTACCTGCCGTACTTCCTTTCCTGGGTTACTGTAGCCGGAATGCTCCGCGATATCCTCGGAACTGACGGTATCGTCAACATGGTGCTTCAGAAATTCGGTGTCGATCCGATCTTCTTCCTCGGCGAGGCGGGCATGTTCCGACAGATCGTTGTCGCGTCCGACCTGTGGAAGGGCTTCGGATTTGGAATGATCGTCTACCTGGCGGCGATTTCGAACATCGACCAGAGCCTTTACGAGGCAGCCGAGATGGACGGTGCCAACCGCTGGAAACAGACCTGGCATATTACACTTCCGGGCATCATGCCGATGATCATTGCATTCCTTCGGACCTCACTTGGAACACTGCTCAGCATGCGGTAGATGAATTTCGCGGGATGAAGGAAGAAGATGTTGTTTCGTACATAGAAGGAGACCCGTACATCAGCGCCGTCCCAGTAGATCCCGGCATGACGAATCGGGCGTTCGAAAAAGAGGGAGAACGTGTTGTAGGTTTTAATTCAGAAAACCAGGAGCTTTTTGAGGGACTGATTCGCTTTGATATCATTTTCTACGTGAGACTGAAAGATGGAATATCCCAGATGATTATCAATATCGAAGCACAGAGAAAAGAACCTGCGGAATATCATATTTTAAACCGTGCTGTTTTTTATACATGCCGAATGATATCATCCCAGAAAGAACGGGATTTCACCAATTCAAACTATAATGATATCAAAAGAGTTTACTCCATCTGGGTCTGCATGAATATGAAAGAAAACAGTCTGGAACATATTCATCTTGAAAAAGACAGCTTTATCAACTCGCATAACTGGAAAGGAAACATGGAGCTGTTTAACATCATCATGATCGGCCTGTCCGAAGAAGTTCCGGAAGCAGATAAAAAATACGAGCTTCACAGACTGCTGGGAGCGCTGCTGTCGAAGACATTGACAGCGCAGGAAAAAGAGAATATCATGGAAGAAGAATACAAGATTCCAATGGAGCGACAACTGAGAGAGGAAGTGGATATTATGTGTAATTTGAGTCAGGATATTCGGGAAGAAGCAACAGAAACAGCGACAAAAGCTACACTTTTAAAAGTTATTTTTCGTATGGACAGCCAAGGCTACACAAAAGCTCAAATTGCCGGAGTTGCTGATATGGATGAAAAACAAGTCGAAGAGATTCTCAGTAACGCAAAAGCCCAGTAAGCATAAATTTCAATCACCCCAGCCGTCTGCCTAGATGAAAATCTAAGCAGGCGGCTGTTTTTTTCTTCACGCCAGATTATTCTCACCTGGTTTGCGGCGAAATTGATCGGGAGAGCAGCCGCATATTTTTCGGAATACTTTTCCGAAGTAACTTGAATTTTCAAAGCCGCAGAGAGAGGCAATTTCAGAAATCTGTTTTTCCGGATACTGGATTAAAAAAATGCGGGCATGTGTAATGCGTACGGTCTGCAGATATTGAACGATGGTCTGTCCCAGAATCTGCTTGAATAAAGTACACATATATTCTCTGGAAAGCTGAATAGATTCCGCAAGTTCAGAAAGAGAAAATGGTTCTGCGTAATGGTTATCGATAAAATCAATGATGAATTGAATCCGCTCGTCTTCAGAGGCGGAAAAAGTGTCCTGGATCTGACGAATGCAGGGAGCCAGATCGAGAAACATATCATAACAGGCTTTTGAAAGAGCAGTCTCTTTTTCTGTTTTATTTCCGGTTACGATACGGGAAAGACGGCGAATATGAAAAGAAAATAAATCCGGTTTGGAAATATGATAGACGCCGCTCTCACACATGTGCAGAGAGGTAAGAATTTCAGCACAGGCATTCCCGGAAAAACCGATAAAATGCAGCGTAAAGTCATGCGTAAGTCCAGAATATGCGTGTGCAGTGTTCGGAGCAATGAGAAATCCCTGTCCTTCTGAAACAATGGATTTTTGTCCTGCAATCGTAATCTCACCGCGGCCTTTTACACAGTAAAACCATTGAAAAATAGGAATACCCTGGGGACGATGCACAGGTTCCTGAAGGCGGTTTACGCCGAGTGATTCCAGAAAAACAGGAAGAAACGAATAATGACTGGAACGAGGAAAGTGGTAAAACATAGAAGAATAAAAGCCTCCTTATGATTTATGAATTTTGGCCGATTTTTCTACGGACTATTATAACACAAAATCTTAAAATAATACTATAAATATTACAATGTTAAGATTGCGGGGGAAAGTTCCACAGAATTATAATAAAAGCAGCAAAAGATCGAAAATGAAAAGGAGAACGAAGTATGATACCTGAAATTCGAAACGATAACGGAATCGCAACCCTGTATGTGGACAATCAGCCTTTTTTCGTGTGCGGCGGTGAGATTCATAACTCGAGTGCCAGCAATCTTGCCTATATGGAGAAAAAAGTCTGGCCGATGCTGCAGGAAATGAATCTGAATACCGTCATTGCACCCGTCTACTGGGAGACAATTGAGCCGGAGGAAGGGGTTTTTGACTGGACCCTGCCGGAAGGACTGATTCGACAGGCACGGGAGCAGAAGATGCATCTGATCTTTTTATGGTTCGGATTATGGAAAAATGGAGAATCCATGTATATTCCGGGATGGATGAAACAGAATACAAAAACATATTTTCGCGTCAGAAAAGAAAATAGAGAAGTTACTTCCACAGTATCGCCGTTCTGCGAAGCGGCAGTGGAAAAAGATGCGGCTGCGTTTGAAAAATTGATGGAGCATATCCGAACTGTGGATGAACAGCGGACAACAGTAATAGCCATGCAGGTAGAAAATGAAATCGGACTGCTCGGACAGGCAAGAGATTACGGAGAAGAAGCAGAAAAGAAATTTAACGAGAACATTCCGGAAGAACTTTATAAACTCTGTGAAAAAGAAGGAAACTGGAAAGCAGCTTTTGGTGAAGCGGCAGAAGAAACTTTTATGGCATATTATTTTGCAAAAGCAGTGGAAAAAATTGCGGGAAGAGGACAAAAAGCCTATCCGCTGCCGTGTTATACCAATGCATGGCTCAAACAGTACCCATGGTATGCAGGCTCCTATCCATCGGGCGGACCGGTAAGAGAAGTTCATCCGATCTGGAAAACAGCAGCACCGTCGCTTTTCACACTCGCCCCGGATATCTATGTTCCCTATGTGACAGAGGTTATGGATACATACAGTTATGATGGAAATCCCTTGTTCATTCCGGAAGTCCGAAAAGACGCAGTGACATCGTCATATTGTTTGTATGCATTTGCGGGTAAAAATGCAATTGGTTATTCTCCATTTGGAATTGAAGATCTGGCATTAGATCCGGCAGAAATAGAAAAACCGCCGATGGAGGTGATGCTTGCGCTGAATATTGATCCGTCTGCATTTGAAACCGCCGAGAGCAGAAAATATTTAAAACGTACCTATGAAATGATTCAGCAGATGCAGCCGCTGTATCTGAAATATCGCGGAAGCGAAAAGATAAAAAGCTATATCAAACGGTCTGACACCGACTTTGGAACGTATTTCCGGTGTGAGACATACGATATGGTTGTTTCTTACCGGCCAAAAACAAAAGAAAAACCATTGGCGGCAGGCGTCATCTATGAACTTGCACCGGACAAATTTCTGATTGGAGGAATGATGAGTTCTATTACCTTCCGGGCGAAAGAAGGACAGGCAAAGCACGTGGAAATTTTAAGAATGGAAGAGGGAGAGATCCAGGACGGAAAGTGGATTTCCGGAAGAATTTTAAATGGTGATGAGAAAATGAAACTTCAGTTTGGCGATATGCCGGAGTGGAGATATGTCGAAATATATCAGTATTAAAAACAGGGAGGTTTTTAGAAAATGAGTCAGTGGATTTGGAAGTTTGGGGATTTTGAAATGTATCACAGTCTGCAGGTGCATAACCGCAGACAGCAGTATGGCTATCCGGAGCCGGTTGTGTGGAAAATGTATCAGCCGGAACCAGTTGTCGGCTTTCGAAAAAAAGTGACGACAGAAGGCGGAACTTTCCGTATCCGTGCCTGCGGCAATTTCTCTGTTTCGGTTGGAGACAAGCCGTGGGATATGAAGAAATACGGTGGACAGGCTGAGATTCCGCTGGAGGCGGGAACCACGACGGTTACGATCCGTGTGGCAAATCTGGAAACATTTCCGTGTATCTATGTAGACGGTGTAATCGAGAGTGACGAGACATGGCAGGCAGACGACCTGACCCAGAACTGGGCACCGGTTGGAACGTATGAGAGATTCAGCGACAGAGAAAAAAGCCCGGAGATTTTTCCATTTTCCTATGAAAAACTTTCTTACATGACAAAAGAATCCATTGCCGACGGCGTACTGTTTGACTTTGGAAAAGAAACCTTCGGCAGAACCACATTTTCCGGAATAGAAAAAGATCACGTAACGATTCAGTTCGGTGAATCCCGCGAGGAAGCACTGGACGGCAAGTGGACAGTCATCCGCTTGGAAAGAGAAGTAAAAAACGGAACCGTAACCTGCGAACCATACGCATTCCGCTACATTTACATCAACAGCGTAAACGCCGAAGCAGAAGCCGATTATGAATATCTCCCGCTGGAATACCGCGGCGAATTTCACTGCGATGAGGAAATCATCAATCGCGTCTGGGATGTGGCAGCCTACACGTTCCACCTGAACAGCCGCGAATTTTTCCTCGACGGCATCAAACGCGACCGCTGGGTATGGTCGGCGGATGCGTACCAGAGTCTTTTCGTGAACCGCTATCTGTTCTTCGACAAAGAAATCGAGCAGCGCACCCTGATTGCCCTCGGCGGAAAAAGTCCGTTTAAAATGCACATCAACACGATCATGGACTACAGTTTCTTCTGGATTATCAGCCTGTACGAACATTACCGCACCTACGGTGATAAAAAATTTCTGGAACAGATGGCACCGCAGATGGAAGAGGTGATGCAGTTCTGTCGGAACCGCACTGATGCGGACGGTTTCATGCGCGGAAAACCGGGTGACTGGATCTTCATCGACTGGGCGCCGATGGACAAAACAGGCGCGCTCTGCGGCGAGCAGATTCTGTATGCAAAAGCAATGGAATGTTACAGCAAAATCTGTGACATTATCGGAAAAGAAGACAACGGATGCAGAGAAAAAGCGGAATCACTGCGCACAGAAATTTTTGAAAAATTTTACGATAAAGAGAAAAAAGTCTTTATCGACAGCTACGAATCCGGCAAACGAAACGTAACCCGCCACAGCAATATTCTGGCGTATTTATTCCTTGGATGCAGCGCGGAGCAGAAGAAAGATATTTACGAGCGCGTGATTTTGAATGACGATGTATCGCAGATTACAACACCATACTTCAAGTTCTATGAGAATCAGGTGCATTGCCAGGAAGGAAATGCGAAACTCCTTGAAGAGTCGATCCGAATCTACTACGGAAGCATGCTGGAAACCGGCGCGACAACCCTGTACGAAGAGTACGATCCAACCCAGAAAGGCGTCGAGCACTATGGAATGTACGGAAATCCTTTCGAAAAATCCCTCTGCCACGCATGGAGTGCAAGCCCGATCTATCTTCTCGGAAACTATCGTCTTGGCGTACAGAACACCGGCATCGCCTACGACACCTTCGATGTCAGCCCGATGCGCGGTGATCTGAAACGTTTTTCCGGCAGAGTTCCTGTGCCGGGCGGAAGCGTCAGAGTTTCGGTGGATGAAGAAAAAGTTTCCGTCTTTACCGATGTGAAAGGAGGCACACTCCGGCTGAATGGAAAGAGTTATCCGTTGGAGCCGGGGAAAGAAAAAACAGTATATGTTGGGCAGGACAGGGAAAAAGAGAATATGGAATCTGAATAAAAGTATTCTGCTGTTGATTATGATCGGATATACAGGGCTGCTGGTTTTACTGGTGGCCCTTGATTTACAGCTTATCCTCAGTTATCAGAAAACGAGAGAAAAAGAGGAACTGGGAATCGTACAGAACTACACGGATAAAGTAAAACCACATTTTTATTTAAATGGTCTGAAGACCCTGAATGTGCTTGTCCTTGAAAAAAATACAGAGAAAATGCAGAATCTGATCCTGAATCTTTCAGCACATCTGCGGTATCTCCTGCAGTCGGAGCGGGAACTGGTGTCCCTCAAAGAAGAGATTGAGTTCACGGAAAACTATGTGGAAATGCAGAAAAATATTACGGGACGGATGCTTGAATGTACGATTACGGCGGACCTGGAACTGGAAACGTGGCAGATTCCGGTTCTGGCGATTCAGACCTTTGTGGAGAACAGCGTGAAATATGCAAAAGTGGGAAGCGGCCAGATTCCTCTGAAAATTACGGTGCGGGCTGAGCATCTTACGGCGGATGAGAAAGAGTATCTGGATCTGACCATTACGGACAATGGACAGGCAATCGCATGCCTCGATAACTACGGTGTGAATGGCGTCAACGGAATGCTCCGTACTGTAATCCTGGATAAATGGGCAGTTGCAAACTCTTATGCAGAACTCTGCTATGCAATTAATACAAATTCCAAGGACAAGGATACAGCATGCTGTATGAATTCCGTTCAACATCACAGAAATGCCTGGAAGAGATGGAACAGAAAATTCAGGCGGAAGTCGATGCCGTGCGCGGCCAGGGCGGCGAAATCGAAGTGGAACTGCTGGGCGTGCGCCCGGGAAATGGACCGATCGACGAAAAGAAGCTGGAAGAGTTCACCGCACATACGGCTGATGTGATTGGAACGTGGTACAAAGGCGAGATAGATTTCAAAGCCAATTCGACGGACAGCAACATTCCGCTGTCGATGGGAATCCTGGCGAACACCGTCGGAGCCGTACGCGGTGCGCTTGCCCATACCCGGGAGGAATGGGTTGACCTGGAAAGCCTCGGCGAGGGACTGAAAATCGCGCTGGCACTGATGCTGGACTATGTGGAACTGTAAGTAACAAAAAATACAGGCAGCTGTGCGGAAAATCACCACAACTGCCTGTGTTTTTATGGATGAATGACACCTGACATCCATCATAATAGATTACTTTTGAACAGGATTTTTAGAAACAACAACTCTTGCCGGCCGGTACAATTTTTCGCCGAAAAAATATCCTTTCTGTAATTCCCTGACAACTCTGTCTTCTTCTACCAGATTTGTTTCTTCGATGTGTACAGCTTCATGGATATGGGCATCGAATATGGTACCATTTGCTTCCAGCGGCGTAACATTCAACTGATATAAACTCCGCCCCAAAGCGTTGCGAAAATCGATCAGAAGCAGTTTTTCTCTATGATAGTCCGATCGCTTCGTTGTTCTTTCCGCACTGGCAATTCCATATTCGACATTGTCTTTTACAGCCAGTATCTTTTCAATCCATGTGCTGACTCTGATGTTCGTATCTCCAACATGACAGTCTGAGAATACTTCTTTTGTCTGTCTGGCGATCATCTGGATTCCCTTTCCGAGTGCAGGATCAGTCTTCGTAAGATCCAGATCTTCTGCCCACAGGCAGAACTCTTTTCCGACATGAAGTACTTCTGCCAGGAGTGGTTCTGGTACGAAAACGGTTTCCGGTGGGAAACGTTTCGGCTTTTCTTCTGTGAATTGATTCAGATCTACCCTTGCACGATGCTCTCCTGCCTGCAGTACCAGGGTAAAGTCTCCGCCTTCCGTGCCAACATCGATCCATATTTTCAGCTGGCTTGCATTCTTTGGAAACTCGGGGCAGATCTCTTCCATTTTCCAGGTTCTGACTTTTCTTGCAGAACTATCTGATTTCAGATACAGATCCAGTCTTTTTCCTTCGATTCCGGAATCCAGCGAAATGTCAAAACCGTCTGTCTTCATTGGGATAAAATGTCGATCCTCGTTAAGCCAGGTTAATGGAATACATTCCTTTCCCCATTGAATGGTATTAATCTCAATTCCGACTGTCCATGGAAAAAACACAATCATGGTAATATGCTTCGCGGTATTTCCGATAAGATTGGCTCCCTGAGCCGCGGCTCCATCCGCGGCTGCGACGGAAAGTTCTTCGTATCTGAGAGCCTCCTGCCCAAGCAGTTCCTTCGATTTTTTATCACTCAGATAATAGCATGGCGTATTCGGCTCTGCCTCTGGAAGATTCTCACCGAAGGTATATTCCAGCCCTTCCAGCAGATCAGCTTGATCTGAAAATACCGTATATTCTGTCAGCAGATTCTGTTTCCTGCAATTTGAAATTACACGCACTCCAAATTGCTGGTCATGGCTCATGGATTGTGCTTTGGAAAAGGCACATGCTTCTGCTGCAGTCATAACCCGTATCACATGAAAGCCTGCCTTTTCCATGGCAGTCCTTACATTTTTCTGTGTTACAATTTCCGGTACAGAAAGGGCAAGCACACAATCCTTTATCTGTGCAAATGCAGTTTTTTCAAGTGCCATTTTTACTTCCTTCATCAGGGCAATACAATATCGTATCGCACAAGGCTCTAAGGAGGAATCAACCATGCTCTCTGCTTCCTGCATAAAGGCAAGTACCGAATGCAGATTTTTCGTAGAATTCATTTTTGCATGAGTAACTGCACGCATTCCTGTCAGAACATCATCCAGATCATCCAGATTAAAATATGCCGGCATGCTGAGAATCGGCCAGCTCCTTCCATCTATTGAAATTCGTACATGAATCACATCGGTATCCATGTAAATTCCGAACACGCTGTTTGGTTTTATTTTTTCTGTTTCCATAAAAACTTTGAATTGTTCCTTTCCAGTGCCGTATGCCAGTCTGTTTTGGTCATGGACGCACTCAAAATTTTATCATCGTCTGCGGTTCCGCCTTTAAAGGCTGTTTCTTTTGGAACTTTGCATTCAATGATTCTGACTCATGACACCGACCAGCGCATGCGGCACATACGGCTCTTCAAGATAAGCAATCTCATCCGGTGTCAGCTGTACGCCGACTGCCTTCACGCCCTCTTCAATATGCGAAACCTTCGTCGCACCGACAACCGGCGCAGTAACTTTCGTGAGCAGCCATCCGAGCGAAACCTGGATTCTGGTCAGCCCTTTTTTCTTTGCAAGCTCACCGACACGGTCAATGATGATGGCGTCTTTTTCTTTCGTCGCATCATACTTCCCTTTCGCGTACGTATCCTCCTGCAGCCGTTTGGAAATCTCCGACGGGTCTTTTGCCAGGCGGCCGGAAGCCAACGGGCTGTACGGTGTCAGTGCAATATTCTGATCCTTGCAGAACGGAACCATCTCGCGCTCCTCCTCGCGGAACAGCAGATTGTAATGTCCCTGAATCGAAACGAATTTTGCCCATCCGTTCTTATCCGCAATATAGTTTGCTTTTGCAAGCTGCCATGCAAAGCAGTTGGAAATACCGATGGCGCGTACTTTTCCCGAAGTAACCGCGGTATTCAGCGTCTCCATGACTTCCTCAATCGGGGTGTGGTAATCCCACATGTGGCAGATATAAAGATCAATATAATCCATGCCGAGATTCGTAAGACTCCGATCCAGCAGACCTAAAATATGATCCTTTCCGCTGACCCCGTTCGCGATCTCCTCCGCGCTGCGCGGGAAAAATTTCGTCGCAACGACAACCTCATCGCGCTTTGCGAAATCCTTCAGCGCGCGTCCGAGATACTGTTCACTCGTTCCGCCCTGATAGCCGGCCGCCGTATCAAAAAAATTCACCCCGAGCTCCAGCCCACGTTTTAAGATTTCACGCGAATGCTCCTCATCCACGGTCCACGAATGCATGCCGCTCTTCGCATTACCAAACCCCATACATCCCATGCAGATCCTCGACACATTCAAATCCGAATTTCCAAACTTTGTGTACTCCATAAAAATACCCTTCCTATACGTGCATTATTTTTACACTAAGATACTTTCATTGTAAATCCAACACACGAATTTGTCCAATACCTGAGGCAAAAAACAAGGTATGTTTTTCGAGCATAAAACGGTCAGTCTTTCTTCCCGCGCAGCTCCGTCGGCGTACACTCAAAGTGTTCGCGGAACATGCGGCGCAACTGTTTACTATGCAAAAGATATCTTAGGTGATAAAAACCTCGTAAGTACCAGCAACGGAATTTACAATGCCGTTCAGATTGCTGCTATGTTCTTTATCGCAGGAATGGTAAAGAAATACGGCAAAAGAAACGTATTTTCCTGCGGTCTGATTCTGACCACCATCGGAATGCTCGTTCTGGAATTCGGCGGCGGCTCCATGCCGTTCATCCTCATTTCCAGCCTGATCCGCGGTGTCGGAAATGCCTGCGGCGGCGCAACGATGTGGGCAATGGTATCTGACACGATCGATTACGGCGAGTGGAAAACCGGTATCCGTACCGAAGGTCTGGTCAACAGTGCCTGCAGCTTCGGCTACAAAATCGGAAACGGCATCGGCTCTGCCCTTCTGGGACTGATCATTGAGGTGAGCGGTTATGTCGGAGAGGCGGCAACACAGTATTCCTCCGCACTGCTTGCGATTCGTCTGTGCTACACCTGGATTTCTTCTTTCGTCTTATGCTCGACAAGCTCCCAGATTAAATTTTCCTGTCTTAAAGTCAGCTCCTGAAATTCAATATCTCTTCCTTTTCCGTAAAGGGTAGCTGTGTTTCCGTTGAATGTCTGCTTCTTAAAAACAAAAGCTGTGTCGGCTGCTCCGGCAATTCCGTTTGAACCTGAGATTTCATTGAACGGGTCGTCGCTATCCTTAAGCTTCCTTACATGATGCACAAGCATAATCGCAATGTTATGTTTGTCGGCAATCGCTTTG
>CAVLAW010000007.1:0-10529 GCA_963661155.1 Tidjanibacter massiliensis
CTGCTCGATTCCGATCAGGCGGCGGAGGATCAGATAGACCAGGACGGGAAGAAGCAGCATTTTCACTGCGATTCCCACATAGATTTCTTTTCGTCTGACCACTTCACCAAAATGGCAGAAGCACATCGACGCTCCGATATAGATCAGAGACAGCGGCGAGCTTGCATTGCCGACACTTTTCAAGGCATCGTACACGACCGATGGAACCGGTACCTGAAGCAGTACGATCACAATCGCGAGAAGAATGGCTGCCAGCGGCGGATTCACCATATTTTTTAAGTTTGCCAGGGACGGCTTTCCTTCCTCTTCCGATGTCAGATATACCCCATACGTCCACAGCACCATCTGATCGATAATGGTGAACAGTGCGATGTAAACCATTCCTTTTTCTGCATACAATGCGGAAATAAGGGGAATTCCGATAAATCCGACGTTTCCAAACACGTAGACTGCCTGATAGACCTTATACTTGCTTTCTTCGATCCGCTGGATTTTAGCCAGCAGTCTTCCTACAAAGATCCACAGGAGGTATACGCCGATCGATACCGGCAGGACAATAAAATCTTCGATCAGATCCGCTCTTGTCGCACCGCCGACCGTATTCGTAAAGATAAAGACCGGCAGGATGACTTTCATGATCAGCCTCGACATAACCGGCAGATGTTCTTCTTTCAGGATGCTGCATTTTACGCAGATCACGCCGATTCCAATCATAATCATGAATTTTGCAATCTGATAAACCACGATGAGAAACTCGTTCATTTTTCTTTCCCCTTATTTGTTATTCCTTTCTGTTATTACAGACCGGATTAAACCCAGCCGCACATAATGCTGGCCGCCAGTCCGGAAACGACGGACACGGACACGATACCAGCAATAACCATCTTCGGCATCAGGTAGCTCATGACAACCTGGGATTCCTCATCGGTCTTTCCGACGGCTGCCGCAACCTCACGGCTGACAAGATAGGTTCCTGGGAATCCGAACAGTGCGGTCATGGCAACGGCCAGCGAAAGTCTCCATGAAAAATGGACCATCTTTCCGATCAGGATTGAAACAACTGCCGCTGCTGCAATACCGATGACAAAGACGAGCACAATATCGAGAAGCATGGAAACCAGCATCTGCGGTGTTGTCTTCGCAAGACCGGCAAACACATTACATAAAGCTCCTGCCATGACAAAGGAAAAACCATTTGCTTTTGTCAGGGCAGCGTCATCGAGAAGTCCAACTTCATGGAAGATCACGCCGAGAATCAGCGCGAAGATCAGCTGATTGATTCCTGCGATTTTTGCAAGCTGCTGTGCCAGCAGTGCGATCAGCGCAACTTTAAACAGAATCAGGTTGGCACTGTTATATTTTTCCGGTACGTTTGCAAAGATTTTAAACCGGCTGAATTTTCCTTCTTTTTCTTCTTCAAACGCCGGAACGTATTTTCCTTCTTTCCACTGCTGCAATAAGTCATTTCCTTCTCTTTTGCATAAAACAGAGGCAATCGGAACTCCGATGAATCCCTGAAAAGACAGTACCATCAGTGCAAATACGGTTACATCATTTCGTCCCAGCTTTTCGCCTACGCCTTGCATAACGAGGTAGGCAACCATTCCGCCCGCAACTGTCGGTCCGCCTACCAGTGCATAGTACCGGTCCATCAGGAACTGGCCCGCAAAGTAAACGCCAAACGAAATCGCCAGGGTGGATAAGAGTACAACAACTACGGTTTTCCACTCTTTCACAAAGTCTTTTACTTTGATCGTGCTTCCTACATGAACAAGAAACATACAGATCGTTACGCTGGAAAAGGCAGTCAGTCCAGAATCTTCAAAGATGGTTGCCGGAAGTCCGCACCAGAATGCAAGTAAAAACACAACGGAACATACCAGCATCATCGAAACGAGTGCTTTTGTCTTGGTCGCAACTAAATCACCAATTGCATATACGAAGAATACAATTGATAACGCTAATAAAGGTATCATAATATCTCCTCCTGATTATCCGTATTTAGTTTCAACCATGGTAAAAACGAAAAAACGACGAGGACATTCCCCTTTCGGACGCCCTCGTCGTTTATGCTGTAATCATATCAGCAAAACGCTGTTCTGTAAAATACAGAATATTTATATTCCTGTTATAACTTTTGTTTATAGTAATATTTTTTGTTCTCAGCCATCATCAGGAAAATTCCTGTTCCAGGATCGCAATAAAACGCTTTGCCTCTTCCGACAGGACACTGTTCTTTTTCTGAATATATCCGATCGAAATATCCACGGACGGGTCCTGAATGGGAATTAATTTGAATTCCGAATGGCTGTCCATAAAATGTTTCTGCATACAGGCGAACATATACATATCTGTTTCTTCCAGCAACGCATGAATCATGACGCCGCTGTCAATCCAGTCGCATGGCAGATCATCCATCACCATTTCGTCTGATCGGATTTCACTCGTCAGATACGAAAAATAATCATCCTTCTGCCGGATCAGACGGTACTGTTTCAGTTCCTGCAGGGTAACCGTTTTCTGGTCATACAAAGGACTGTTCTTTCCAACAGCTACCGCCCACTCCTTCTGGCAGAGATTATGTAATTCCAGATCGCTGCTTTTCAGCTTTTTGGTCAGCACGGAAATCTGATAATTGTTGTACTGCAGAATCCCGATTTCCGATACGGAATGATAAACATTTTCGATGATCTGGCCGACACGGCATTCCTGATAGTCAATGTGGCTTTTTCCATATTCCGGATCTTTTTTATACGAAATCAGAATCTCCGACGGGATCAGGCAGGGAAACGCCGACACGGAAAGCTGCCGGTACGGTTCCTCTTCATGGAGATTCTCCAGCAGCGCAAACTGCCCGAGAATCAGCCTAGCGTGCTTCAGCAGCTTCTCGCCTTCCGGTGTCAGGCTGATTCCTTTATTGCTTCTCACAAAAAGCGTTACCTTCAGTTCTTTTTCCAGATTCCGCATTGATTTTGACAGGGCCGGCTGTGAGATAAACAGTTCTTCTGCCGCCTTATTCATGCTGCGGGTCTGGCATATTTTCATAAAATAGTTCAGATACTGCACGGAAACCATGCCTGCTTCTCTCCGTTTCTTTGCTTATTTTTCTTTGATGCCGAAAACTGTCAGTGCCTGGCGCGGTGAAATGCCGAGGCCGCCGACGCTGATCAGGGTGTCCTCTGCTTCCAGCAGAAGGGTGTCGTCCCGGAATCTTACGATCATGCGGCCGCCGCTTAAGCCGTCCACACGGCGGATCTCCATTTCCAGCGTATCAATGGTGCGCCATGCGGCGGAATCCGGGAATACGACGCCGAACTGGCCGTAGGCACCGTCTGCGCGGAAGGAGCCCGGATAACGGCACATCCAGCACTGGTAACCGTAGCCCTGTGCCCAGTCTTTGACGTGGCCGTCGGAATCGCCGGCTGTCTCAATCTGCTTTCTGCAGGCGCAGATGATATCATCACCATCGCTGTCTGCAAAAAGGGTTTCCAGGTTCTTTTTATGCTTCGATTTCGTAAAGTTCTACGGAAAGATCTCCCTTCCAGCTTACACGGTCATACGGCGTCTCCGGGTAAACAACGGTAGAAATTGCATCCACGCCGTCCTCACCGAACAGCTCCAGAATGGAAACGTCAAAGACAAGTTCCAGATTCCATGCGCCGTCTTTCTTTCTCGCGGCTCTGCTGACGGAATATTTCTCGGTCATAAAGTGCTCGCTGAACTCTTTGTATCCTGCCATGGTACGGTCAACCGTGATCTCGGTATCGGTTACATAAATTTTCATCTTCTGTCCTACCGAGTTTTTCAGAGAAATCTTTGCATCGCCCTTTCCGGAGATCTTCAGTCCGAAGGTCTCGGTGCGGATCGTGGTATGATTCTCAATCGGATAGCTGCTGTGACGGAATTTTTCCAGTCCGACCGGTGCAGCCACGAGGGTCAGATCTCCGTCTACTTTCGTCAGGGACAGTTTTCTTGCCAGGGTTGCCTGACCGCAGTAATCGCCGGTCGGTGTCTGTGCCGCATACTGCCAGTTCATGCCCCATCCCATCATCAGAACGTCTTTTGCATTCTGGAATGTAACGGCTGCGTAGTTGTCGAAACCTTCGTCCAGCCATCTCGGCTCATCAGACGGATGGGTGCATAGGAATTTCTCGCCGTCGAAATCGCCCAGGAAATACTGCATCTTGCAGTGGTCATCCTCGGAAGCTTTCGTCATGCTGACAACGAGAACCCACACGTTTTTGCCTTCATACTCGATCGGGAACAGATCCGGGCACTCCCATACGCCTTTGACATGGTTTCCTTCCGGTCCGAATTCACCGGTCTTCTCCCAGTTTTTCATATCCGGGGATGCATAGAAAAATACACGATCCTGTGCGGCAAGTACGAGGCTCCAGCATCTTCTGACCGGATTCCAGAATGCTTTCGGATCACGGAAATCGGAAATTCCCGGGTTTTTGATAACCGGATTCAGATACGATTTTTCAAAATGCTGGCCTTTATCATTGCTGTATGCAATGCTCTGCTGCTCAAGGCCGTCCGGGTGATGGCTCGTATAGATCGCAATGATCGGCGGGTTCTCGTTCGTGCCGTATTCCGAAGAATTCTGAATATCATACACAGCACTTCCTGAGAAAATAAGGCCCAGCTCATCCGGGTACAGTGCAATCGGCTGATGCTCCCAGTGGATCAGATCACGGGATGTCGCATGACCCCAGTGCATCGGTCCCCAGTTGGTTGCGTACGGATATTTCTGGTAGAAAAAGTGATATACGCCGTCCACATAAACCATGCCGTTCGGATCGTTCATCCAGCCTGTTTCCGGTGAAAAGTGAATTTTCGGTCTGTAGTCTCTCTGTTTCGTCATTTGTTCAAACCCTCCCATATAATACAAGTGCCTGCAAAACCACTCATATCGGTTTTGCAGACACCAGTCGTTTTCTTTATTTTACTTCGATTTTCCGAATTTTGCATCCCTTATTTTTTGATGGTGTACATCTTTACCTCAAGGTCTCCGTCTGTGGAAACAACCTGGTACGGTGCATCCGGGTATACGCATACGGAAGCAGTCTCCAGACCGCCGTCTGCGTAGATCTCAAGATAGGAAACATCAAAGATAATTTCCATATTGACATTTCCGCGCATGTAACGTTTCGTTGTGGATACGAGCAGATCCTCTTTCTTGAAGATCTCCGAATCCGCATAATCAAAGTAGCTGAGGTCTCCGCTCTTCGAACGGTCTACAGTGATGCTGTCTACGGTTACTTCGATGACAACTTCCTCTCCTCTGCTGTTTTTCAGGGTGACTCTTCCGAAATTACCCTCTACCAGAAGTCCGAAGCTCTCAGTCAGAAGCGGTTTCTGGTTTTCGATCGGGAATGCGCATGCACGGTATTCATCAATACCAAACGGTTTCGTTTTCAGGCGATAGCCTTCTTCTGTCTCGCAGAGAGAAAATTCTCTCGGCAGTGTCATCAGGCCGGAATACTCGCCGGTCGGAACAAAGTTTGCGTAGAGCGGGTTTACGCCCCACCCAAGATAAACCGGACGGTCGTAATTTCCATAGGTTACGCCTGCATAGTTGTCAAATCCAAAATCTACCCACAGCGGCTCATCTGTGATCTCGGTACACTGGAAGGTGTCTCCGTCGAAATCACCGACAAAATACTGCATATTGGCACGTCCCTCGGTTCCCGGATGCATCATGCTGACTACCAGGATCCATTTAAAGCCGTCGAATTCATTTCCTGCTTTTACGCGGATCAGGTCGGTGCACTCCCATACGGTCGGCACTTTGTTGACGCCGACACCGAACTCACCGGTTTTCTTCCAGTTTTTCAGATCCGGAGAAGCGTAGAACTCTGCGTGGTCACCGGCTGCCAAAACGAGGCTCCAGCAGTCTTTTTTGTCATTCCAGAAGACGCGCGGATCGCGGAAATCCGGTACGCCCGGGTTTTTGATGACCGGGTTGCCGTAATACTTTTCAAAATGTTTTCCCTGATCCATGCTGTATGCGATGCACTGCTGCTCCACGCCCGTTTCCATATTGTGCGCGGTGTAGACAGCTACCATCGGTTTCTCACCGTGTTTTGCAAATCCGCTGGTGTTGTTTTCGTCATATGCCATACTTCCGGAATACATGGTTCCGATCTCATCCGGGTACAGTGCGATCGGCAGATGCTCCCAGTGAATCAGGTCTTTCGATACTGCGTGGCCCCAGTGCATCGGTCCCCAGATGACATCATTCGGGTTGTGCTGATAATACAGATGCCATACGCCATCGATATAGATCAGTCCGTTCGGGTCATTGTTCCAGTTTTTCTCCGGTGTAAAGTGAATGCTCGGTCTAAAATCTCTCTTTCCCTGTTTGCTCATGTTATCCCTCTTTTCCAGTTCATTCTTGCCCTATTTTATCTGTTTTCTTTATGAACTTCAACAGAAAAACCTTCTTTTTAAATATGGCCATGTTATATGCGATACAACATGGCCACATTCAGAATTTCTTTAATTATACTTTTGCTTTACCGTTCGCTGCGTAATTGCTTTTTGTACGGTTATTTATTCTGCTGCTGCAGATGCTCTGTCTACTGCTCCCTGGTAAATCTCAACCAGTTCGTTTACGCCTGCGCCTTCGAGCTCAGATTTGTAGGTCTCCCAGCTTGCATCATCAACACCGCCGGTTACCCATGTGGTGATGTAACGATCAACGATATCAGAGATGGTCGGCTGAATCTGTGCCAGACGCTGAATCTCTTCCTGAGTCATCAGTACACGCGGAATGGTGTCATACTCTTCCATGATGTCGTCTTTACCGTTTTCTTTCTGCATCTCGAGAAGCTGTACAGCATCGAAGGTGTATCCGCAAACAGTATCATAGTACTCGTTCTGAACGATCATAGAACCACGGCAGGTTGTGGAGTTTACACGAGCCTCACCAAAGCTCTTATAGTTCTCATTCAGAGGTTTGTAGTTTCCGTTTTCATCAAGTGGTGTACGAAGAACGCCGTCCTCGTCTTTCTCATAGTTGTACCCGATTGCTCCCCAGTTAGATGTAACAGAGATTTCCGGATCGCCTACGATGTAGTCTACAAATCTTGCAACAACGTGCGGGAATTTGCAGGTCGTTGTGATTGCTGTATTGGAAGAATCCTGCAGCTCAGAGTAGTTGCACTCGAAACCGGTCATACCGTCTTCGCCCTGCAGTCTTGGAACTGCTACATACTCATCATGTACTTCCTGGTTTGTGATCTCCTGATCGCCCCAAACACCGAAGGAACCGATCTTTGCAACGTTCTCTTTGATCAGAGATGCGTTGAATGCCATACTGGAGTCAGCCTCGAAAGAACCGTTCCAGATAAGTCCTTCTTCATACAGCATGTTGAAGAAGTCTGCTGTTTTCTTGAATGCTTCATCCATTGCGGTGAAGGTAACTTTTCCATCGATCAGTCTTAAGTGGTCAGCGTATGCATTTCCTCCGCAGTAGGAGTCAGCGCATCCGAATGCACCTGTGAAACGATAGAACAGGTTGTAGGAACCGAAGGTATCGGTTGCGCCGAACCAGGTTGCCATTGGGATTTCATCGTCTTCGCCGTTGCCGTTCAGATCGCCGCCGTCGCGGAATGCTTTCAGGCAGTCTACCCACTCGTCTACAGTTGTCGGCACGTCTTTGCCAACTTTATCCAGCCATGTTTTGTTGATTACGAATGGTCCAGGTGTTAATACAAGACCTTTCATTTCCTCTACATATGGGAATCCATATTTATGGCCGTTCGGAGCGGTGATCTCAAGCTGATACTGCTCGTTGTCATCGAGGAATGCTTTCAGATTCGGCATGTACTCTTCGATCAGATTCTCGGTCGGAAGGAATACATCCTGGTCTGCGTACTGTACTACGGTGTTTCCGGATTTACCATCGCCGAAGTTCCAGAATACATCCGGAAGATCCTGTCCGGAAGAAAGCATCAGGTTGATTTTCTCTGTTGCGCTCTCCTGTGGAATCGGCTGCCAGTCAAACTCAACGCCGGTGTCCTCGAACCATTTCTGGCACATAGCCAGATCGCCTACTTCTACGGTTCTGTCTGCGGAGTTTACGATCAGAGCGGAAATTTTTCCATATTTCTCTTCGAATTTTTCCGGATCTTTGATGATCGGAAGGGTTCCATCGAGCTGGATGATTCCCTCGTCAACTGCTTCCTGCTCCTCTGCTGTAAGGCCTGTATCACCTGCTTCTGTGCCAGATGCAGAAGCGGTGTCTCCTCCTGTGCTGGAGCTGCTTGAGCCGCCGCTGCTTCCGCAGCCTGCGAGCATGCTGGTTACCATGAGGCTTGCCAGTAATACGGATACGATTTTTTTCTTCATGTTTTTCCTCCTTTATTTTGCTGCCTTTTCGGCAGTGAAATACGTTAGTAAATTTGTGTTTCTACTATTATCATAGATACTCTGTTCTGCATCAGCCTTTAACTGCACCGATTGTAACACCTTTTGCGAAGTATTTCTGCAGGAAAGGATATACGCACAGCAGCGGGAATGCGGAAACAACTACAACACAGTATTTTAACTGCTCAGCCAGTTTCTGTTTCGTTACCATCTCAGAAGCACTGCTTCCCATCTGGTTGGACTGGTTCATCAGTACCAGGTTACGAAGGACTACCTGAAGAGGCATCTTGCTGTCATCCTGCAGGAACATCAGAGCGTTGAAGAACTGGTTCCACATTGCTGTTGCATAGAACAGACACATAACTGCGATGATAGTTTTGGACAGCGGAATCGCGATTTTGAAGAAAAATCCAAAGTCGCTGCAACCGTCGATTTTTGCTGCTTCGAGAAGCTCGATCGGAATACCGCTTTCAAAGAAGGAACGGCATACGATCAGGTTGTAAGCGGATACTGCTACCGGAAGTACCATAGCCCATGTTGTGTTGTAGATGTGCAGCTGCTGTACAGTTAAGTACATTGGAATCATACCGCCGCTGAAGAACATCGTGAATGTGAACAGGAACATGATTGGTTTTCTTCCTACCATATCGTATCTGGAAAGTGCATATCCTGCCGGAATGGTGCATACCAGGGAAATCAGCGTTCCTAATACGGTATATTTGATGGTGTTTGCATAGCCGGTCCAGAGCGGCTGATATTTCAGTGTGGTTGCATATCCGTTGATGTACCATGCTTCCGGATAAAGAAGGAATTTACCGGAGCTTACGACTACCGGGTCTGTAACAGATGCCAGAAGTACGTAGTACAGAGGATATACGATTGCGATGCAGACAAGAATCATGATGATGGTATTGATCACGGTAAAGACCTTGTCTCCCGTACTCATTTTAACTTTTTTCTTTTTCACAACGTTATTTTTTGCCATTTTTCAAGCCCCCTGACTCTTAGAAAATACTGATATCGCTGGTCTTCTTTGCAACTGCGTTTGTGATAACCAGAATGATGAAGTTTACAACGGAGTTAAACAAACCAACGGCTGTCGCAAAACTGTACTGTGCGGTCTGGAGACCTACTTTGTATACGTATGTAGAAATGATCTCACTAACGGTTGTGTTGGTACCGTTCTGCATCAGGTAAGCTTTCTCATATCCCACGTTCATAATGTTACCTACCTGAAGGATCAGCATCAGGATGACGGTCGGCATAATCAGAGGTAAATCGATGTACAGGATTTTCTGAAATCTGGAAGCCCCATCCATGGTTGCTGCTTCGTAATACTCCGGGCTGATTGCGGTCAGTGCTGCGATGAAGATGATGGCGTTGAATCCCATCGTCTGCCAGATGTTGCTTCCGATGAAGAGCTTACGGAAGTATTCCGGAAGACTGGTGAACATGATTGCTTTTCCGCCGGCTCCCATAACCGCGTGGTTTACAAGACCATTTGCGGAGAACAGTACGGAAATCAGGCTGACTACAACTACGTTTGACATGAAGTACGGTGCGTAGGAGATCGTCTGGATAATTCTTCTCGGGCCGCTCTTCTGAATCTGGTTCAGCAGCAGTGCGAAGATAACCGGAATCGGGAATCCGATGATCAAGCTTTCCAGGCTGATGATGATCGTGTTCTTGATTGCTGTCATTGCAATACTGGTACTGAAGAACATCTGGAAATACTTGAAGATTGGCTGTGCCCACGGGCTTCCCATGATTCCTGCACGGCCTTTAAAATCTTTGAAGGCGATGATCAGACCGTACATTGGGTAATAAGCAAAAACAGCCAGCCAGATCAGTGCGGGAATCAGCAGTACGTACAACTGCCAGCACCCAAGTGCTTTTTTCAACTTTCCACTTTCTGCCGTTTTCGGCGATGACGTTTTTTTCTTCATAGTTCCCTCCTTGTTTCTTAAAAGCTCTACCAACCGCTTTTCGTTCGTTCCACATCCCATCGTTTCTATTTCGTTGTTTTGTTATGTGGAACCTGTTCCATATCTGTATCATAGTACGCAGATTGCCCAATGTCAACGGATTTTCTGCTTTTTTTCGTTATTTTCAACATTTGCACGATTTTTTTTTTTTTTTTTTTTTTTTTTTTT
>CAVLAW010000007.1:10539-15152 GCA_963661155.1 Tidjanibacter massiliensis
TTTTTCAAAATTTTCCCTATTTTTTTTTTTTTTTTTTGTGCAGTGTGCACTACTGTTTTTTCTGTTTTCGCACCTTTCTCACTTTTTTCTTCTGCTATTCCAGTTTCTTCTGTTCCATGTTTTCGAATGTTCCACACCGTTTTCGTTCCATCTGTTCCACTTTTCCAATTTTCGCTATTTTTTCGACATTTGCAACTGTTTTGGTAATGATTTTGCCGTGTTTTGCTCAGTTTTTTCGGGATTTTGCTGCCTGACAGTTTATTTTTGTTTCATTTTTGTTCCACTTTCCGTTCCAGATACAATTGATATTTCTGCATAAAACTATGAGAAACACGCTTTGCGAGTTTCTCAAGTTATCGCGACATTCGCCAAGGTCTCGTGCAAGCACGGACTTTGGCTCATTGTCCGCGCAAAAAGAGAGACACTCTGTTTTCTTTTCAGAGTGTCTCTCCTGTTTTTCATTTGTTTTAGGAACGCGTTCCACATGTTTCCTTCTGTTCCCTGTCAGATCGTTTCTCCTTTTCGGAAGGTCACATCCACGATCTGTTCCATCTCCTCGATCTTCTTTCCGTCGATCATGCGGATCACCGTATCTACGCTCCGTTTGGCGATCTCCGGTACATTCTGGCAGACGGTCGTCAGTTCCGGTGTCAGGAATCGTGTGAAATCCAGGCCGTCATAGCCGACAACTTTCAGTTTTTTCGGGATTTTGATTCCTTTATTCTGTGCCATTTTCATGCACGCTGCCGCTGTGACATCCGTTGCAAAGAGTCCGTCGACTCCGGCAAAATAGCTGATATATTTTTTCCAGATCATCGGATTTGTCTGGAAATTCGGTGTCTTGCTTCCTGCGTCGATCGCTGTTACTTTACATTTGTGCTGCTTACAGACTTCTGCAAACCGACGGTAACGATCCTTGGAGTAGCCGCACTCCGTTCCGCTCGGCACAAAATGAATGACGCTCTTGCATCCGGCGCTCAAAAGTGCCTGCGCTGCAAGCTCTCCGCCGCGTTTATGATCGGAATGCACACAAGGAATTCCTTTTCCGACATAACGGTCAATCATCACGATTGGACGGTGAATTTCTGTCAAATTCACCGAAGTCGGAATGTCGACGCAGCAGATAATGCCGTCCATAACGTTTCGCTGCAGCATTTCCACAAACTCTTCCAGCCGGTTCTGATTTTCCCCGACTTCGCAGAGCATGCACTTGTAACCATGGATATATAAATTATTCTCGATATTTTTGACCAGAGATGACATAAACGGATGAGAAAGATTGGGAACCATGACTCCGACAAAACCGGATTTGTTGTGGAACAGGTTCTGGGCGAGCTCGTTCGGTTTGTAGTTCAGCTCCTCCACTGCCTGCATGATTTTCTGTTTTGTTTCTTCGGAAATATACCCGCTTCCATTCAGCGCACGGGACACCGTTCCGATTCCAACTCCCGCTTTGATTGCGACATCTCTAATACTTGCCATTTTTTCTTAACTCCTATTCTTACACCGGGCTGTTTTCGCTTTTTCTGTCTTTTCTTTCACGTCCAGCATTCTCATGTGGAGCCCGTTCCACATATCTGTGTTTCTTTTATTCTAAAGCACTCGAACCTACAAAGCAAGTTAAAAACTGCGAATTTAAGCACAAAAAAGTTGCGGCTATTTACGTGGTTTTGCTTCTGCTTAGTAAAAACACCCAAATAGCCGTTCTTTTGTTTGTTACATTTGCCTTATTCGTTTTGTTTTTCCGATGAACGTTTAATCGTTTTCGATCGAGATATCTCCGTCATCGTTCACAAGATCCAGTCTGCCCACAGCCTGATCCGGCGTATAAGAGAAGCTGTACTCATCAGTCTCTCCATGCACCAGCTCTTCCATTTCGTCCGGTACATCGATATCGCCGAAGTCTGTTTTTGCCGTGATCTCCAGCTGTTCCAGATCTTTTTTTGCCAGTTCCAGGTCAATATCGCCGTAAGAGTTGCTGATCGAAATATTTCCGGAGAGCTTCGTACTTTTGATGCTCACGTCACCGTCATCCAGGGTGATGGATCCGTTCTGCCATGTTCCGCTCTTCAATTCGACATCGCCATAATCTGCTTCTATTTTGACATCCTGCATTTTGCATCCGGAAAGTACGATATCGCCGTCGTCATTTCGAATGTTTCCGCCTTCTGCCTGAACTCCATTCATCTGGACATCACCGAAATCCATGGTCACATCGATGTTTTTCAGAACTTTCTTCTCCGGCAGATACAGAACAACACCGCTTCCCGATTCGTTTCCGCCGCTCAATACTTCTCCCATAAAGTCAATATCGATATGTGTGTAGCCGGATACGGCTTTCGTTTCTCTGAGATTCAGAACGCCGTCTTTTACCTGATATTCCACTGCCGTTTTTCCATTCTTCGACGGAATCCGCCATGAAAGATAGCAGGAATCATCGCCGGACGGAAGGATGTGCAGATCGCCGATCGTAACATCTGCCTGCAGTTCATCAAAATCATCCAGTTTTATTTTTTCCTGTGTGGAAATGCCGTCTTCCTTCGTCGCAGAACCGCTCATTGCGTTCAGATCATACGTTTCCGCATATGCTTTTCCGCCGCTCGCCCATCCGCTGAACATCAGCACTGCACCGGCAATGCAGCAGGCACATCCTGTCAGTAATGCTGTTTTTGTCCATTTTTTCATGATCTGCTGCCTCCTTTTTTCGTTACCTTACGTGTGCACCACACAAACAGCCGTCCCATCCATTTTGCAAAATATACACCGAACACGGCACAGAGAATACTGATTCCCAGCATAAAAACGCCCATTCCGGTAATAAAGCAAAATCCGCCGAAGGAAACCGAAACTGCCAGGATGCCGCGCAGCAGCATCTTGATTCCAGCAACTACGCCGACAACAGCAATCAGAAATACGCTCATGTCAAGCAGTGCCACGCAGAGAGCGACACAGAACAGAACGATGAGAAGGCTGATCAGAATCGGGGCTCCGATCGGGGCTGCAAACAGAGCGAGAATTGCGATCCAGACGACGTTGGCGCCTGTCGTTTTTTTCTTCTCTTTCCGTTTTTCCTCCTGTTCCATCGCCTCGCGTTCGTCCATTTTTTTGTCCAGAAGATTCCGTATCAGCTCGGCAGCCGCCTGTTTCGGTGTTCCCAGTTCTTCCATCACGGCCTGCTCATTTTCCGGGCCGGCGTCTGCGAAATATTCGGTGAAGTATTCCATCGCATCTTCATAGTCGCTCTGCGGAAGCTTTTTCAGATACTTCTCTAATTGTTTCAGATATTCCTGACTTGTCATCCTTTTTTCCTCCCCTCGATGATGTCGTCAATGGTGTCACGGTAGGACTTCCATTCGCCCTGCAGGTACGCCATCTGTGTTTTTCCTGCTTCTGTGATCGAATAATACTTCCGTTTTCTGCCCTGGTACTCTGCGGAATACGTCGTCACGTAGCCCGCCTTTTCCAGTTTTTTCAGAATCGGGTACAGGGTTGATTCCTTGATGTCGGCAACCAGCTTGATCGTCTGGCTGATTTCATATCCATAAGAATCTTCCCGATTCACAATCGACAGGATCATAAATTCGATCAGCAGTGCTGATACCGGAAAATACATAAAAAACCACCTCCGTTAGTTTCTGATATGTAAAATATTTATATATATAAAATTTATACATATCATAAGACTATGGAGGTGGTTTGTCAAGGGGAATATATAAAATTTTTACATATTCGCTAGCATGTCATCATCTGTGTTTATTTCAGGGCTTTTCCGGAACCAAATGCGTCATCGACTTTGTCGCCCATGGCGAGATAGGTGTTGTTCACCGGATCAAAGGCGATTGGTTTCAGTTTTTTCGGATCGATCTTTCCGTCAGTCAGGACGCTCTCGTCTGCGCAGACGTTCACGATTTCGCCAACCAGAATACCGTCGTCAAAGCTTTTTACTTTGCACTCCAATGCCATCGGAAGCTCGTCGATCAGCGGTGCGTTGACGAATTCGCTCTTCGTTGCGTGGAAACCGGCACGTGCAAATTTGTCCGGTACTTTTCTGCCGGATTCGATGCCGACGTAATCGCAGGCCACAACAGTATCCTCGGTCGCCATGCTGACAGTAAATGCGCCAGTAACAGCGAGATTGTCCGTTGTTTTGTGGTCGCCCATGCTGATGGAAATCTCATTAAAATCTGTGACAACGCCCCATGCGGCGTTCATGGCGTCCGGGTTGCCGTCTTTGTCGTACGTTGCGATAATCAGGACCGGCAGCGGATACATATTCGGTTTTGCTCCAAAATTTACTCTGCTCATTGGTGATTCCTCCTGTTTTTCTTGATTTCTTTTATTATAACGCTTCCAGTGGACTTTAACACAAGAGATTTTCCCCGTGATTTTTCTTAATCGTTTAATTTTCTCGTCATATCATGCCATTCCTCGCCACCCCAGGTGGATGCGGAGATTCCGTCATCGTGGAACTTCATCTTTTTGTACATTTCCACTTTATCCTGCAGGCAGGTCAGAATGAGCTGTTTTCTTCCGTTTTTCTGCTCCCGGCGGCAGTATTCTTCCATCAGCGCGCGGGCGATTCCCTGACCGCGGTATTCCGGAAGGACACTGAG
>CAVLAW010000007.1:15186-25924 GCA_963661155.1 Tidjanibacter massiliensis
TCGGATCGTACAGGCTGATCTCGTCAAAAAATGCATCGCGGAATTTCGTCTCGTTTGTCGCAAGGCCGTTCAATGTTCCGGCGATCTTTCCGGTTTCTTTATCTACCGCCGCCAGAAACAGCTCCGGCGCGTACTGCACCCGCTCACGCATGCTCTTCTCGGAGCACGCCTCGTTCGGCGGAAAGCAGGCAAGCTCGATCGCAACGCCCTGCTCCATCTCGTCCTGATGAATTGCCCGAATTTCATATCGTTCCATTTTCTTGTAATCCTCCATCACTTGTTCAAAAAACTGCAGAAAACCGTCCTCCACCGCAAGCTGATCGAGCACGGCTTCCTTTTCCTTCAGATCGTAATAATACTTTCCGGTCCGCAGATCGATCGACAGGCGGTCGAGCGGGAAGCCTTTTTTGCTCATCGGATGCGGCGTGCTGACCATGCGAAACGGAGCGCTCTCCATCGACGGTTCCATTGCTTCGTAATGATGGGTTTCGTCGAGAATCAGCGAAATTGCATTTCTGTAGCGCCCGGTCAGACCGCCGTATTTTTCCGCAAGAGCGGCGTAATGTGCAGTCATTTCTTTATCAGACAAATACTTTCCGTTTACCGTCCGCACGTGAACGCCGGGCTGATCCTCCTCAGATACATCATCGAAATACAGACCGGAGTCGCAGGAGAATACCGGCATGTGAAGCGCATGAAAGTACGCTTCCGCCTTTTTTCTAGCATTTTCCAGCGGCGTTTTTCCGTTCTCGACAATCTCCGGCAATTCCGCGCCGTTCAGATCTTTCAACCCAATCAGCTCAATTCCAAGTCCGGCAAGGCGGTGACGCATCGCGTCGAGTTTTGCCGGGTTGCCGGTTCCGTACAGTAACTTCATTTCTGCCCCCTTTTATGCCTCGATGCCGAACTCTTCCGGTCGGAAGCGCGGGCAGACATTTTCTGAGGATGTGATGACAGATGCCGCAAGACGGGTACCGATTTCAACGGACTGGCCGAGTGTTTTTCCGTAGGTCAGACCGGCAGAAACGCCTGCGCAGAAAGCGTCACCTGCTCCTGTCGTATCTTTTACCTGGACTTTCTGTGCCGGGCAGAAGCCTTTTTCTCCGTTTGCCACTGCATAGACAGCGCCGTCGCCGCCCATCGTTACAACCATCGCCGGAACATTTGCCGCTTTCAGGCGCTCGGCGAGAATTTCTTCCATCTCTGCCGGTGTTTTCTCGCTGTAATCATCGGAGAAGAAAACGCCCGCTTCGAGCTGGTTGCAGATCAGGCAGTCGAATTTCTGGAGAAGGTCACGTCTGCCGACGGCGATGTTCATGTTGCTGACAACGCCGTACAGTTTTTTGTCGTGTTTTTCGCAGAGCTGCACGAGCTTTTTGATGATGTCCTTATCCATATCGATCTCAGCCACAACGGAGTCGCAGTTTGCAATGATCTCATCTCCGCTTTCTTCGAGAATGCCGAGGATCGGCATCAGGTTCGGACGCTGAGAGATGGAGCCGGCGAGGTCTCCGTTGTGATCGAAGACAGCAAGCCATGTTCCCATGCCGTTCGGGATTTCTTTCATATATTCGGTGTTGACTTTGTGGCGCTGCAGTTTGCGCACAACATCCTCACCGAGTGCGGTATTGTCCGCGATTCCAAGGAAGGTCGGGCGCAGTTCCAGGTTTGCAATGTCCTCTACAACGTTTCGGCTGACACCGCCGTGGATGTACTCGACATGACCGGCGTTTCTGCCGTCCGGCACATAGATGTCCTCCGGGAAACCTTTGATATCCACAAAAACTGCTCCTAATACTACGATTCCATTTTTATTTACTGCCATTTTTCTTATTTCCTCTCCTGTTTTTCATTCCTTCTTTTTCAGACATTCGTTTTGCCTGCTTCGCGAAACGGAAGCTTCTCAGCATCCAAATAATTTCGCTGTTTTCTCCATACGCTCTGCAGTCGGCACGCCGAACGGGCAGCGGCTCTCGCAGGAACGGCATCCGACGCATTCAGATGCGGTGTGCTCCAGTAATTCATAATGCGATTTTACACTCGCCGGAAGCATATCAAACGCCGGGTATATCCAAGAGAAATAATCATATCAAGATTATAATGACTAGACCTTCTTCCAACTCTTCCTCTTGAACCGTCTTTTTGAAAATTAATCTATTCTATTTTTATACGGCAAGCCCACTTATTTCTTCGTCAGTAAGCAGACCGTCTCTAAATGTTCCGACCACGCGAACATGTCGTACCCCCATGCCTCTTCAGCTCGGTACCCATGTTTCGTCAGGTAATGCAGGTCTCTTGCCAGTGTCTCCGGGTTGCAGGAGACGTAGACTACCTTTTTCGGTGCGAGGGTTACGACGGAGGACAAAAATGCTTCGTCGCTGCCAGCGCGTGGCGGATCCATGAATACGACATCGGCTTTTTCGCCTTTTTCGGCCATGGAGACCATGAAGGTGCCGGCATCGTTCTGATAGAAGGAGACGTTTTTGATTCCATTCCGTTTGGCGTTGGTTACGGCATCGCGGACGGCATCCAGGTTCAGTTCGACGCTGATGACTTCTTTGGCGTCGCGGGATGCGATCAGGCCGATGGTTCCGATTCCGCAGTAGGCGTCCATGACGCGCTCGTTTCCGGTGAGACCGGCCAGGGAGATGGCTTTTTCGTACAGATTTTTCGTCTGGACCGGGTTGACCTGATAGAAGGACTGCGGGGAGATGCGGAAGGTGCAGCCGCAGAGTTCATCTTCGATGTAGCCGCGTCCGAAGAGGACGATGTCGCGTTTGCCGAGCACCATGCTGTCGGTGCGGTCGTTGACGTTCAGTACGATGGTGGTGATCTCCGGGTGGAGTTTGCGCAGTGCCTTCACGAAATTGTTTTTTGACGGGAAGACCGGTGATACACAGACGAGGACGACCATAATTTCGCCGGAGGCAAAGCCGGTGCGCACCATGACGTGGCGCAGGAGGCCGTAGCCGCTGTCCTCGTTGTAGATCATGATTTTAAAACTCTTCAGCAGTGTGCGGATATCGCGGATGATTGCATCGGCGCGCTGATCCTCAAGCAGGCACTCCTCGACCGGGACAACTTTGTGTGTGCCCTTTTCGTAGATTCCGGATACGATTGTTCCGTCTTTTTTGCGTGCAAAGGCGGAGTTGACTTTATTCCGGTAATGATAAGGGTTTTCCATGCCGACCATGCCTTTGACCGGGACAATACCTTTCAATGTTTTTTTCAGGAACTGCTCTTTCTTCGCTAACTGCTCCTCGTAGGAAAGTTTCAAATACGTGCATCCGCCGCATTTTTTCTGGTATGGACATTTCGATTTCGACGAGGACGCGCCCTTTTTCTGCTCTGCTTTCGCCGGTGCCGCTTTCTCTTCTTTTCTGAATTTCTTTACCGGCTCCGCATCGTTCCAGTTTTTCGTTCTTCTGTCCTGTCCAAATGTTTCCCGTTTTCCAGTTCTGTTTTTCTCCTGATTCACACGGGATTTCTCTGCTTCCCCATCACCGTTTTTCTTTCTGTTCTCCCGGAAATCTTCTTTTCTCTTTCCGCTAAATTTTTTATTTTCACCGCCGGAATACATCTTTTTCCCACCGGCAGCCTTTCTGTTCTTCTCTCTTTGTTTTTCCACTTTCTTACCCTCTTCCTCTATTTCGCATACCCGCGCAGCAGCGCGATCTCTCTTGCATATCCATCCAGCTCGTTCGGCGTCTCCAGATAAAACGGCAGCCCTTTGAGCGCCGGATGTGTCACAATCCGTTCAAACGCCGCGAGCCCCAGCGATCCTTCTCCGATCTTCTCATGCCGGTCCTTATGGCTCTCAAATGGATTCTTACTGTCATTCAGATGAATCGCCTTCAGCTTCGAAAGTCCCACGACGCGGTCGAACTCCTCAAGTACATCATCAAGATGATTCACAATATCATATCCCGCATCATACACATGACACGTATCCAGGCAGACGCCCATGTGGTCCTGTAATTCCACACGCTCCAGAATCGCCGCCAGCTCCTCAAACGAGCGGCCGACCTCGGTTCCTTTTCCTGCCATGGTCTCGAGCAGCACCGTCGTGGTCTGCTCCGGTTTTAAAATTTCATTCAGCATCTCCGAAATCAGACGGATTCCCTCTTCTGCTCCCTGTCCAGTGTGGCTGCCCGGGTGAAAATTGTAGCAGTTTCCCGGCGTGTACTCCATCCGTTTCAGGTCGTCCGCCATCGTCATCCACGCAAATTCTCTCGTGTGCGCATCCTTCGAGCACGGATTCAGCGTATACGGCGCATGCGCCAGAATCTGCTCGATTCCATGCTCTTTACTGTAGGAAAGAAACGCCGCAACATCCGCCTCGTCAATCGCTTTCGCCTTGCTTCCTCTCGGGTTTCTCGTAAAAAACTGAAATGTATTCGCCCCGATCGATACCGCCTCTTTTCCCATGGCAAGATATCCTTTGGACGAAGATAAATGACATCCAATTGTCAGCATCATATTCTCCTTTATCTGCATGCCGCAGCACTTACAGCTCTATTTTCTGATACGGAATTCCAAGCTCTTTGAGTGCTTCCTCCTCCCGCTTCTGACACGTAAAGAGCAGCACCTGCGTCCTGTTTTCCGCCAGCCATTTCAAAGTTTCTTTCAGTCGCTTCTCATCATAAAACGCAAACGATTCATCGAGGATCACCGGCAACTCCTCCTCGCCGCAGAGCACATCCATCGCCGCCATGCGGAGCGCAAAATACGCCTGCTCAATCGTACCGCGGCTGACCTGCTCGAGCGGCACATACTCATTCGCGGTATGGAGTCCGATCCGCAAATTCTCATCCATATTGACCTGCAGATAGCGGCCATTCGTCAGTGACGACAGTATTTTCGACATCTGCTGTTTTAAACGATCGCCGATCCGGCTCTGCATCTGCACGGAAAGCCGCTGAATCGTCTCCCCTGCGAGAGCTATCGCCTCAAGCTCCTCCTGCAGATGATCCTTCTCCGTCATGGAAATGCAGAGTTCCTCATACTCACTCTGCAGATTTGACAGTACCACCTGCTTCTGACCAAGCTCCTGTTTCAGCCGATCCACATTCCACTGCTGCCGCCGAATCGCCTGCTCCTCCGGCTCCATCACGACCTGTTCGACCTCCGTTTTCCGATGGCGGAACAGACTGTACGCCAGATACAGCAGAGCCGCAATCGCAACTCCCAGCCCCGTTCTCGTCAGCAGGGAATCAATATGGAAAAACTGCAGAATGCATAGGAACAGCAGAAATCCAGCCAGCACCACACACACAGCGCTCCATTTGCGGCTTTTCCGGGATTCCTTTTTCATCTTCCGCACGCGCTCGATCGGCACATCCTTCTGATAGATTTCCCGCTTCATCTGTTCCTTCGCCTGCGCAAGACTCTCCTCCGCCCGGCGGCATTCTTCCTCGAAAACAGAGATCTTTGTCTTCAACTCCTCTTTCCGTTTTTCCAGCCCGGCCAGCGTTTTTTTCTGCTCCTGTTCCAGACGCCTTTTCTTCTGTTTCAGCAGATCGAGCGCCGCCGACACATCAAGCTCGCCGTCGCTGCTCCCCTGATAATTTGCCATATAGTTCCGCAGTTCATCCGCAAGCCCCTCCTCGGTTCTTCCTTTTAACTGTCCGATCGAGGCCGTATTATCATAAACAATTTCGCTGACACCGCCGAGCAGCATCGCAAGATCGCCGTCCTCCACAGACAGCACCTCGCCGTCCGTCAGACACACGAGTTTGGCATCCGCATTCTGCCGCCCGAAATTCCGTGTCAGGTGGAACCGTTTGCCGCCGCTTTCAAACACCATTTCCCCCGCATAGTATGCCGGGTTTTCCCATGGCTCATAACGGCTGTACACATCGTTTTTCGCCGCCCGTCCTCTGCCGCGCGTCATGCCGAACAGCAAGCTGCGGATGAACGTGTGAACCGTCGATTTTCCGCTCTCATTCTCCCCGCTGATCAGCTGGATTCCCTCGGAAAATTCCAGCGTGCGGTTCTGCATTTTGCCGAAATTGCGGATTTCCAGTTTTTCTATTTTCATCGCATTTTCCTCCCGCAATCTCTTATCAACTGTTCCTGCGCGCCGCCAGCAGCGCCTCGAGTCCATAGTCGAGTGCCTTCTGCGACTGCGCATCCGTCTTCGTTTCAAACGCTTCAATGTAAGCGCTGATCAGACTCGCGCCATACGTTTTCTTCATCTGTTCCAGATCGTATGCCGGCCGTGTTTCATCCTCTACAGAAATGACTCTGCCGCAGTCCATCAGACGCTTCGGAGAAAATTCCAGTTCAGCGGCACGGTGCCCTGCAAGTTTCAGGCGGATGATTTTTTTGATCTTTCCATCCTCCTGCTGCGCCAGATCCTGTTTCAGTTTCTTCTCAAGCGCATACTGCGTCAGATCCTCGGTCACATTCAGCACCAGATCTTCGTATTCATATCTCGCAAACGGCACAAACTCGATCCGCGTTCCATACTCGTCCACCGTTCCGCGGATGTACCCGTGTAGCCCCAGTTGTGTCTCATCAGTCGGCTCAAGTGCACCCGCGTACGCCATCTTATCAGGAATCAGAATCCCCGGCTTGTGGATGTGCCCGCATGCAATATAGTCGAACCCCGCCTGCGCCATGCGGCCCGGATTCCACGGCATGTGGCGTGCATCGCCGCCGTGCGCAAGCAGCAGATGATACTTCATCTTTCCTTTCGGTGTTACACCGTCCAGGCGGTTTTCCAAGATCTCTTTTTTGTCATAACTGCATCCGTAAACCGCCGTCTTCTTCTCCGGCACTTCCGCGCACTCCGGCTCTGGCGACAGCAGCATCACCACGTTGTCCGCCCAGTCGAAGCCGCGGTAAAAACTCTCCCGCTTCACATAATCATGATTTCCGGCGATCAGAACGACAATCGTCTCCGGCACGGAAGCAAAGAGATCATTGACCTCTTTTAATTCCCGAAGGAGCGGCTGGCGCTGAAACAAGTCTCCCGCAATCAGCAGAAAATCCGGCTTTTCCCGTCCGACGAGGCGAATGATCCGCCGAAAGCTCTCCCAGATGCCTTCCCCGCGCTCCTCACTCCAGGGAAATCCCGCATCCGGCTGCATGCCGAGATGCACATCCGCAATATGAATAAACCGCATAGGCTACAGACTCCTTTCTAAGTTTCTTTCCTCTATTATACCAGAATACGGACGTCAGGCGCACCAAATCCCTTCTGGATTCCACTGCACCCGGCATCCGTATCTTTTAACTTTCATAACTATTCAGAGCCCCATCTCGATTTCGCTACATCTCGATATGGCTTCTCGCCATATGAAATTCCAGAAAAGAAGGCTCATTCATGCAAGCATGATTCGCGTTCTTTTCTTCCATTTCGCATGGCTCTGAATAGTTCTATATTTTCTCAAATTACAGCTCACAGTTATTTACTGTTCTCGGGAACGGGATGACGTCGCGGATGTTGCCCATTCCGGTCAGATACATGACGCATCTCTCAAATCCCAGTCCGAATCCTGCGTGGTGAGTAGAACCGTATTTTCTGAGGTCCAGATAGAATCCGTAATCTCCCTCAGCAAGTCCCAGCTCTTTCATACGTCCGAGCAGTTTCTCGTAGTCATCCTCACGCTGGCTTCCGCCGATGATCTCTCCGATGCCAGGAACCAGACAGTCCATAGCGGCAACAGTCTTGTTGTCATCGTTCAGTTTCATGTAGAACGCTTTGATCTCCTTCGGATAATCGGTAACGAAAACAGGTCTCTTGAAGATCTGCTCAGTCAAATAACGCTCATGCTCGGTCTGCAGGTCGCATCCCCAGTAAACTTTGTAATCGAATTTGTCGTTGTTCTTCTCCAGCAGTTCGATGGCTTCTGTGTAGGTTACACGGCCGAACTCGGAATTGACGACATGGTTCAGACGCTCGATCAGTCCCTTGTCCACGAAGCTGTTGAAGAACTGCATTTCTTCCGGTGCATGCTCCATGACGTAGCGGATAACATATTTCAGCATTGCCTCGGCAAGCTCCATATCGTCCTCCAGATCAGCGAATGCGATTTCCGGCTCGATCATCCAGAACTCTGCTGCATGGCGGGTGGTGTTGGAGTTTTCTGCACGGAAGGTCGGTCCGAAGGTGTAGATGTTGCGGAATGCCTGTGCAAAGGTCTCTCCGTTTAACTGGCCGCTTACGGTAAGGCTTGTCTTCTTTCCGAAGAAGTCCTGTGTGAAATCAACAGCGCCGTCCTCGGTTTTTGGAATATCGTTGAGATCCATGGTGGTTACCTGGAACATCTCGCCGGCTCCCTCGCAGTCGCTTCCGGTGATCAGCGGAGTGTTGACGTAAACGAAGTCTCTCTCCTGGAAGAACTGATGAATCGCATATGCGCAGAGGGAACGAACACGGAATACTGCCTGGAAAGTGTTGGTTCTCGGACGCAGATGGGAAATGGTACGAAGGTATTCCATAGAGTGGCGTTTTTTCTGCAGCGGATAATCCGGTGCAGAAGCGCCCTCTACAGTTACTTCTGTCGCCTGAATCTCAAATGGCTGTTTTGCCTGCGGTGTTGCAACGAGAGTACCTTTTACGATGATAGCTGCGCCGACGTTCATTTTGGAAATCTCGGCGAAGTTTTCCATCTCATCGTGGTACACGATCTGCAAGGTCTCGAAATAGCTTCCGTCGTGCAGAACGATGAAACCAAAGGTTTTGGAATCACGTACGCTGCGGACCCAGCCGCCTACGGTTACTTCTTTGTCCAGGTATGCTTCCCGGTTTTTATAAATCTCTCGGATGGTTGTAAGTTTCATTTCTTTTTTCTCCCTAAATATTTCATTACGTAACTATTCAGAGCCCCATCTCGATTCCGCTTCGCTGCATCTCGATGTGGCTTCTCGCCATATGGAATTCCAGAAAAGAACACTCATTCATGCAAGCATGATTCGTATTCTTTTCTTCCATTCCGCATGGCTCTGAATAGTTACATTCTAGCACTTTTTGCTTCATTAGAAAACCCCGCAAATTACTGGATCTTTACTTTTTTAATGTAACTGATAAATACATTGCCGTACTGTGCAAACAACGCATCGCTGTCATCGTCGGAAAGTGCGGTTGTCTCGCCCGTTGCCGGGTTGTACAGCCAGGAGTTTCCGAAGATATCGTAACCGGTCAGAAGCAGGCTCTCGTTCTCTCCTGTCTTCACGACAACGCCGTATCCATTGCTGATCATATAGAGAATTTCTTCTCTCGTACAGCCCGTCAGGTTCAGCAGTTCGTAATCATCGCCCAGCGATTCTTTCAGCACATTCTCATCAAGGGATGCACTCTGGAAGCCGGACGGCATCGTCGTCTCATCGAGACGCATGCCCTGCTGACGGTTTCCTCGCTCCCATACATAGGACTGGCTGCTGTTTAATACAACGCCGACGTTCTCATCGGCAAGCTGTACCGCCTCCGCCGGGGAGCTTACGATTGCGATCAGTTTTCCTTTTCCATAGACATAATAGAGGTCTGCGCTGCCCGTATCGTACGACATAGTCAGATCGGTCCGCAGCGTTGAATAAATATATTTCGGTGTCAGAGTCAGAAGGGACTGCGTTTTTCCGCTCGTTGTGAACTCCAACAGGAACTGCTGCTCTCTTCGTTCATCCACCGTTGCCAGACGGCCTGTCACAAGCTCCTGGCTCTGCTGCTCGCCGTTCATAATGTGATCCGCCGGTGCCTCTGCATAACCCGATTCCTGGCGTACCACGCGGTCCAGCTCCAGAAGGCCGTCCGAAATGGAAACGTCCGTCACATAATAGCCGTCCTGGTGATACTCTTTTTTCACCGTTCCGTCGATGCTGACAATCCGAATCGTGTTCATCGCAAAAACTTCATTGCCGGAAATATCTTTTAAAATGTCTCCGTCATTTGCAATTCCGTAGACAAAATCTTCATTGATAAAGCCAAGCGCCCGGATTTTCTGGCCGTCATCCGCCGTGAAACGCTGCGTATCGCCGCTCTCCAGATTCATCACGGTGATGTTCATCGCGCTGCTTGCATTGTCCGCATCCATCCATGCGATGCTCTCCTGGCTCTCCGATACTACGATGCAGTCCTCCGGAATACTTTCCCGGACAACCGTCGTCGTGCCGGTCCCGATATCAATCTTGTAGAGGTTCTCATTCAGATAGAGATACATCTCCTTCTGCTGGTTGACATAGGAGAGGCGGTCGAGCTGCTTTTTCAGCATCTCATACGAAATGTCCGCCGGAACAAAAATTTCCTCCGTCGCCACATTCCGCTCGGCACGGTAATTGTAAACGGCTGCTCCCACTTCGCCCTCATGGTTTCCGCGGTTCATATAGCCGTAAACAACAAACGTCACATCGCCCGCATCATCCACGCGCACAATGTTGATATCATGCTCTCCGTGCTGCTCCCGGTCATCGAGACTGCCGTTCTCGCGGAAACTGAACACGCGGACTACCTTATTCGTACTGCGGTTGTAGCACCAGAGATCTCCGTTGACGGCAAAGGCAACAATATCACCACCGGTGTTCGTCACATACTCAGTATCTTCCCCTGTCACACCGAGGTTGATGCCGGATTTCGTCAGAACACTGAGCTCCGGATCAAAAATCTGCTGTGCGCTCCGCTCGAAGTCCAGCAGAATAATCTCGCCGTTGGACTCACGCATCCGGTAGAACTCGCTCACGGTATAATACTCCGTTCCGCCGTTCTCATCCTGCGCACTGATCATGCACTCCTGCGTGA
>CAVLAW010000007.1:25934-34034 GCA_963661155.1 Tidjanibacter massiliensis
ACATTGAGGAAGGAAGTATTGTCTCCCGTCTCATCCGGCTCGAGCTGCGGAACGAGCGATTCCGCCTGCGTCTTATCCAGACAGGTCTGCGCGAACATCTGCGTGTAGGCGAGATAATCGCCGACTTCCACGCCGTTCCGCTGTACGATGCGGGTATAATACCAGGCAGACTGGCCGTCCCCGTAGGCAACTTCGAGCTTCAGCGTGTATTCCTGATTCATCAGGATCGCGGTTTCCAGCTGGAAGTCTGCTTTCAGATAGCTTCCGTCCTCGTCAAACGATTTCAGCACCGAGTTTTCAATCAGCGCCTCGCCGTCTGTGCTTTCCACCGTGTACGTCACGTTTTTAATTGTCTGTCCCTTCGCGTCAATCTCCAGCGTAAGCGAACGGTCCATAGGCAGCGGTGTCAGGTTTTCTCTTGTCGTAACGCCGTTCATCTCCTGACGGTATCCGTACATGCGGTTCACCACGGTGTCCGCGGTCTTCATATACAGAACCGGAAGACTTGCTTCGTTCAGATCGACCGCATTCTCCGTGGTCTCGTGGCTCATCAGGTGTGTGAACACACCGACCGATGCGGCAAAAACAAGAAAAAGGATCAGAATCCTTGCTGCTCTTTTGTTCATCACGGCTCCTCCTTTTCTGTCAGGAGGTCAGCCAGGGTCGGCTTCACATGGTACGCTTCCATGCATCTTTTCAGTTCTTTCGGCAGTTTCTTCGATCCTTCCTGACGCTTCACGGCGCGGATCAGAAGGTTTTTCGGCGTGTGCTCCATGTCGATGAACTCAAGAATCTGTGTCTCATATCCTGCATTTTCCAGCAGTTTTGCCCGGATTCCGTCGGTCAGAAGTGCCGCCATGCGCTCTTTTAAGATGCCGTAATCCATGATCGGATACAGTTCCTGGTTGGCGATCTGGCGGTTCAGCTCATGCTGGCAGCACGGAACGGAAAGGATAACTTTTGCATTCCACTTCACGGCTTTTTCCAGCGCATAGTCGGTCGCTGTGTCGCACGCGTGCAGTGTCACCACCATATCGACCTCGTCGCGGCCGGTGTAGGAGGCGATGTCTCCCTGATAGAAATGCAGTTTTTCGTAGCCGTATTTCTCTGCCAGTCCGTTGCAGATCGCGATAACGTCCTCTTTCAGATCGAGTCCGATGATGTTGACATCCAGTTTTTTCAGTTCGCGGAAGTAATAATACATCGCAAACGTCAGATACGATTTTCCGCAGCCGAAATCGAGAATCGTGATCTCGCGGCCGGACGGGAGCTGCGGCAGGATATCCTCGATGAACTCCAGAAAGCGGTTGATCTGGCGGAACTTGTCGTAGCGGGTCCGCACGATTTTGCCTTCTTTTGTCATAACGCCGAGATCCTGTAAAAACGGAACCGGAATTCCCTCTTCCAGGATATACCGTTTTTTCCGGTTGTGAGCCAGACTGACGGATTTTCCGGTTCCTTTCATATGCGGTTTCTTTTTAATCGTCACCGTTCCCTTTTTGCTGACCAGAACGGATGCGGTGCAGGTGTCGGATTCAAGCTGCATCTGCTTGAAGGTTCCGTTCATCCAGTCGCTGATCTGGGTGATGGCGTCATCTCTTGTCAGATTTTTATGAAACTCTTTCGTACCGACGGTCTCCTGGCACTGAAAGAGCAGTTTTCCTTTTATTTCAACCGGGCGGATTCTTACTTTGGACACTTCACTGTCCCCTCTTGGGCCGCTGATCGTGATGCGGTACAGCCCTTCCCGGATTTCATCCTGTAATAACTTCTGTAATTCCATTTATACTCTCCAAACTTCCTGAATCGTTTGTAAACATGTGTAATAAAACCCCTTACAACCCCGCTAATATTGTAATCTGTTTTAAGCAAAACCACAACAGAAAAATTATTAAAAATGTGTTACTATATCGCTTAACTTTAGAAACACGCGTTGCGAGTTTCTAAAGTTATCGCGGCAGTCGCCAAGGTCTCGTGCAAGCACGGACTTTGGCTCGTTGCCCGCGTAAATTAAATCCAAATATTGTAATATCGTCTTCTTCTGCTCCGCCGCCGAAACATTTCATTATAAAAGAGAACACCGATCAAATCGAGTAGTTCTTCCTCCGCTTTTTGTTCCTCTTCCCCGCCGTTTTCCCTGTCATACTTCCGCGCAATATTCCGGCATGTGTGTTCCATCATGAGCCGGTCCGGGAACTCGTCGTACATCATGCTGCCGCGGTAATCCATGCGGTCGCACTCCGCCTCCACCATTCGCTGCAGATCCGCCGCTGTCTTCGAATAATACGACTGCATCCGCTGCCGTTCCCGCGCATCCTGCTGCTCTTCCAGGTTCCGTCCCACAAACATCATTCCCCCTGAAAACGGCTCCGGCCGTCCCATCGAATTTCCCTGATTCGGATTGCTTCTATTTTCATATGCTCCATAGGAATTCATATCTGTTTTTACTTCCTTTTGCTCTTCTCTATACGATATGCACTCTGACAGTTTTCTGTCGTTTTGTAATTTCACTTGCCAAAACCGCCGTTCCGTACTAAAATACAACCTGTATCTATTTTCCCGATACATCTTATAGGAGTGAAAATTATGAATCTGAATATGCAAACCTTCAACACGCTGCTTGGCGGGCTCGACAAGGGGAAAGAGCTTTTTGGCGTTTACCAGCAGCAGTTTTTTCTGATTGTACTTATTTTTGCCCTACTGAACTGCTTTTTCGGCTATGCGCTCCGAAAGCTCTGGAGTGTGATCCCCGGATTCTTCCTCGGTGCGGCCGCCGGTTATGCAGCGGGCACTTACACAAATCAGACCACGACAATCACCCTGGCACTTTCCGTCGGCATCGGTCTTCTGACTGCCATCATCGCCTTCGTCCTTTACCGGATCGGACTCTTTCTTCTGATCTGCGGACTCGTCGGCTTTTGTCTCTGGCATCTCGTCAATCCGAATGACATCACCGGATACGGACTTGTTGCCCTAGTTTCCTTTGTGATCGGCCTGATCTGCGTTCCGTTTGAGCGCATTTCCGTGATCCTCGTCACTTCCATCTGCGGTGCCCTGACGACGATCCGCATGGCATACTTTTTCAAAGATCTCGATCTGAACATGATCTTCTGGATTGCCTCCGCCATTCTCGCCGCGGCCGGCATGCTCTTCCAGTTTAAGCCCTGGAAAGAGGCTGACTACTGGGAGGAGGACGATGAAGAAGAACGCGAACGCCGCGCAAAAGCCCGTTCGAAACGAAAACGCGGCTCCGGTTTTGATCCGCTTCCGTCCAGAAAGAAAAAAAAGAAACGCCGCGGCTCCTCTTCCTCGTCTTCTGGCAGTTCGAGAGACCCGTACCGCAGTTATCAGAAGCCGTCGAGCCGTACCCGTGTTTCTCAGAACACCATGTACGATTTCCGCTTTGTCCCGGAAGAACCAGATGACGACGATGAGGAAGATCTTCCAAAAATCATCCGCCGCCGTCCATCCGCAAAACCGGCCGCTTCGGAGAAGCCTGAAATGGAAGAAACATCCTCGAAGCCTTCCATGGGCGATACGAAACCGTATACCTCTCCTTCCAAACCGCAGCTCACCGAGGACGGCATCCCAGATGTCGATCTCTCCGCAATCCGGCAGCAGATTTCGGAAGAAGTACAGAAAATTTACGAAGACGATCAAAATTCATAAAACGCGCTTCAGCGCAGAAAAACCCGGCAGGCAAAGGAATTTTCCCTTGTCTGCCGGGTTCATTTTTTATCTTATTTTTCAGTTGTAAATGTACTTCTGATTCGTCTCCAGATCGATCGTATCTTTGTCGAGCCACTGATAGCCCGTGTCAATCTTCTGGTCTACCGGAAGTCCCTCAATCGCACGGACTGCTGCCACAATCGCCGCATAGCCGAGGCCGTACGGATTCTGTGTTACGGTTCCGTACTCGCGTCCCTCCTGGATCGCTTTCTGCTGTTTTTCACCGGAATCGAAGCCGACAATCTGAATCTGCTCTGTATTTTCCATCTCTGTGAGCGCATCCAGTGTCTGGTCTGCCATATCTTCGTTGGTACAGAAGATGCCTTTCAGATCCGGGTATGTTTCAAGCGTATTTTTCAGCATATCCGCAATGGATTCCTCTCCATCGCCGTAATTGACCTGCACTACCTGCACATCGGTGTATTTCTCTTCGATCTCTTTCTTGAATGCTTCCACACGCTGTACGCTGCTCTCGGTATTGTACTGATGCGCAACGATCGCCACCTGTCCGCTGTTGCCGATGGCCTCGCAGAGGTGATCGGCAGCGAGCTTTGCTGCTTCTGCGTGATCGGTCGCACATGTCGATGTGATCAGATCGCTCTCAATACCGGAATCTGCGATGATAACAGGAATCTGGCTGTCGGACGCCTCCTCCATCTGTGCCTGTCCCGACTGCTGGTCGATGATGCTGAGGATCAGCGCGTCCGGGTTTTCCGAGATGACGGAGTCGATGATATTGATCTGTGAATTGGTGTCGCTCTCGTTTTCCGGTCCTTCAAAGGTCATATAGACTTTGTCGTTTCCGGTGTAACCGAGGGATGTGTTCAGATCGTCGAGTGCCTGCTGGGCACCTGCTTTTACGGCTTTCCAGAAACCGGCACTCAGGTCTTTTGCGACAACGGCGATGTAGGAGCCTTTTTCGATCGTAAGGCCGTCCACGGTATCGTACAGTGCCTCCATGCCGTCTTTGTGCGGAACGGTGATTTCAATTCGTTTCTTCTCTGCTTCTTTTTCTTCCTCTCCAGAGCTTTCAGAAGATGCGGACGAGCTGGATGACTCGGTTTTCGAATCTGAGCTGGATGATGAAGCTTCCGGTGTTTCTTCTGCCGCCGGGGTTTCTGTCACCGCGGACACGGATGAAGAGGTGCTGCTGTCTGCCGTTGTCTCTTTCGTGCACCCAACTGCCGAACACAGCAGGATTCCCGAAAGCAGTACTCCTATAATTCTGCGTTTCATACTTCTTCCTTTCTGCTTTGCCTGATGAGATATTTTTACAAATTTGTTACATGATCTTTTTTTATTATACACAAACCGTAAAAATAGTCCAGTCCTGTTTTCTTAGGATTTTCTGAACTTTTTGCAACTATTCAGAGCCATGTGAAATTGCATGGAAAAGTGCGAATCATGCTTGCATGAATGAGTACTTTTTTATGCAATTTCATAGGGCGAGAAGCCACATCGAGATGCAGCGCAGCGAAATCGAGATGAGGCTCTGAATAGTTACACGAAGCTTTTAAAAATCTCGCCTTCCGGTTTTACGGTAAATACCAGTTTTTTCCCAGTTCTCGGGTGCTTCAGTTCCAGATGGTGGGCGCAGAGTGCCAGCGCACCTTTCTCTTCTGCACCATATTTCACATCCCCCGCCAGCGGATATCCCGCATGGGAAAACTGGACGCGGATCTGGTGATGTCGGCCGGTTCCGAGATGAATCTGCACCAGCGTGCAGTTGTCCTGCGCTTTTACGACTTCATATTCCAGTACCGCTTTCTTCGCTCCTGCGGTTCCCGGCTTTACAGCACGGGATGTGTTGCTCCGGCCGTCCTTTACGAGAAAATCTTCGAGTTTCTGTGCGCCCTGTGTTTCGATACTTCCTTCGCAGACGGCAAGATACTCTTTCTTCATCGTCCCGTCCTGTACCTGCCGTCCCAGTTTTCCGGCGGCATCTTTATTTTTTGCGAATACCAGCACGCCTTCCACCGGCTGATCGATCCGGTGCACCACGGCCAGATACGGAATCTGCGCCCTCGCCTGTCCCGGTGCTTTTGCCCGTGCCTGCTCCGCCAGATAATTCAGCAGCGCATGCTCCAGATCCATCTGCCCCATCCGCGCATTCTGCACCGCCATGCCCGCGTGCTTGTGCACAATGAGGATATCGTTATCTTCCATTAAAATATCTTCTCTGCAAAATCCAGTCACTTTTTTCTCCTGTCCTGACTTCTCATTTTCGATACGCGGATTTCTCCGCTGTTATGCTCTAAGAAGTATGCACCATTCCCGCCGCATCTGTCAAGAAAAACATGCCTAGCGGACAATCCCGCAATACAGAAAGCGATCGTCATATCAATCATTTTTTCTTGATACGACGACCGCTTTTTCTTTATTTTCCATATTCAGTTTTTTCTCTACTTTCAAGGCTTTTGACTGGTTTTCTTTCTTTACCGATCTGTGATCTTTGTTTTCGCTTTCGTTTGATAATTCAAAGATCGTTTCTCTTCCATTTCCCTGTTGTAGATCTTTTGTAAGGAAGATGTTCTTTTTCAAAGGCTTTTCCTTTGCAGTTCAAATTTCTACTCCTGAAATTTGTTCCTTAGGATTTCTTAAGATCTGTTCAGATTACTTTTTTATCATAAGGTTTTCTTTTCGAACTTCTTATGTAAGGATCTTTTATCTCAAGTTTTCTTTCCTTTCGGAAGTCTCTCATCTTAAGAACATCTTCCTTTTCCCTTTTTTTCCATTCTTCTATAGAAGATTTCTCGTCTCTTTCTATGAAAATGGTTTGTTCTCTTGAAAAGGGGTTCCCAAGTCTCTCTCTTTGTACCTCTTGGTTAGGTTTCTGTTTTCTTGTTTCTTTGTGATTTTAATATAACAGATCCGCCATCATTTGTCAACACATTTTTAAAATATTTTTACTGTTTTTTTATATTGATTTTTATCTTCTTAATTATTGTGTCTATTTTCTGAATTTTATATTATTTTCCGACATCTAATAATGATCAAAAAGAGCTGCACAACAGGATTTTATTCCTGCAGTGCAGCCCTTTCTCAACTGCTTATCCTCTATAATAATTGATCAGGCATCCCTTGCGGATGATTTCTCTCTCATCATCGGTCAGAGCGCCCAGTGTCATCTCAAACGGAACAAGTCCGCCGTCTTTTACAACAAATGCTTTGATCACATCAGCCTTCTCTTCCACTGCCTTGCGGATCTCCGGTACGAAGATGTAGTCTCCGTTCGTAAACGGCAGATCTCCCGCCGGGATCAGGAATGGGAGCATGCCCCAGTTGATCAGGTTGGAGCGGTAACGCTTCGTTGCATACTCGTTGGCAATGTTTGCCCATCCGCCTAATACTTTCTGGCAGGAAGCAGCCTGCTCACGCGCAGAACCGTCGCCTGGTTTCACAGCAAAAATGGTCGATCCGACACCGACATTTGTCTTGTCGATATTCGGGTACTGCGTATGGATTGCTCCAAAGACCGGTTTCAGTTCCGGAAGTGCCTCTGCCGGGCAGTTTCCTTCTTCGATGGCTTTCTCTGCCACCTGTACTTCTTTCGCACGTCCCACGTAAGCCGGATCTTTTCTGGACAGGGTGAACTCTGCCAGTCCCAGCGGATTGGAACGGAAGGAAGAAGTCTCGCCGGACGGAATCAGCTCGTCGGTCGTCGTAACCGGATCATGAATCTCAGAAACAACCTTCAGAATCAGGTTCTCAGCAAGCTGCGGCATTGCCGGCCAGTCCTTGATGTTCGGACCAAACTGGATTTCCACAGACGGATCTGCCACGCCCTTGCTGTCAAAGACACGGTTCTCATAGATCTTCTTATCGAAGTGGTATGCCGGTTTGGTGTACGTTCCGGTGAACTCGTCTGCTGCGGTCAAATATCCCTTGTTTGCTGCGGTTGCTGCGATGGAACGCGCATCCATCAGGGCAACGGAAGAAATCTGGCCGTTCTGGATCTTGGAGCCCTCGCGGTTCGGGAAGTTTCTGGTGGAGTGACGGATCGAGAATGCATTGTTTGCCGGGGTATCGCCTGCGCCGAAGCACGGTCCGCAGAATGCGGTTTTTACGATGGCACCTGTTTCCAGCAGGTCTGCCAGTTTTCCGTTTCTTGCCAGCTCCATGTAAATCGGGGTACTTGCCGGATAAACGCTTAACGTGAAGGCATCATCACCGATGCTGTGGCCTTTCAGGATATCGGCTGCGTCGCAGATGTTTTCAAATCCGCCGCCGGCGCATCCTGCGATGATTCCCTGGTCTACCAGGAGTTTTCCGTTGTGTACTTTATTTTTCAGAGTGAACGGCACTTTTCCGTCCAGGGGCCCGATCGAATCGAGGCCGATGGCGCAACGTATGAGCGCCTGACGGGCCAAG